>JAFZXI010000039.1 GCA_017616855.1 Clostridia bacterium
GCGCAGCGCTCACGCTCAAAGCCGGAGCCGCACGCGTCGAATGGACCTTCCGCTTCGGCGACGGCGTCTTCGACGACCGCGTCGTACTCACCTGCCCCGAAGGCGCCGCCGAGGGCTTTTTCCTGCTGCTTACCTGCCCCGCCGACGGAGTCGGCTTCATGCGCGTGCCGATGGGCGACCCGAACGAAAAGCCGAAGGTGCACGGCGCCGACGCGCTCGGCGACACGGGCGAATGGGAGGGCGTCACCTTCTCCCGCGGCGGCGAGGGGCTCTGCATAGCGAAGCACCCGTCCGACAAGCGCCCCGTCTGGATAAGCTTGCGCAAACGCGGCGGCAAACTCCTTTTCGGCGGCGCGGCGCACGTCAAACGCTACGGCATCGCGCACGACTGCGAAAGGGCCGAGGGCGGCGTCCGCTGCGACTTCCGCTTTACGCGCTACATGCTCTTCGACGGCGGCGCGGAGGAGGGCTTCCGCTTCTACCGCGACTTCATGCGCGAAAACGGCATAACCCTGCCCGCGAATTACGATCCGCCGACGAACTACTGCGTCTTCTACGAATCCTGGTTCCTCGCGCCGCCGGAAATCGGCGAGTGCCACGGCATGGACTACGACTTCCTGACCGGCAAGATGGCGGACTACGCGAACGCTCTGCACTGCGGACTTATCTATCTCGATCAGGGCTGGGACAAGATCTTCGGCTCGCTCGACTGGGACGAACCGCGCCTGCGCAAGCCCGCGGAGCTGGTCGCGGCGCTGCGCGAAAAGGGACTTGAGCTCGGCGCGCTGATCGCGATGCACCTGCAGGGAGACTGCCTGCAGGAAAGCGTCTATATGCGCGGCGAGGACGGCTCCGTCATCGCCGGCGACCCCTGGCACCCGATCGGCGTCTGCCCCTGCTCCGACGAGTACGCGAAAATACGCTACGACCGGCTGAAATATCTCGCCGACAGCGGCGTCCGCTTCTTCAGCTACGACTTCATGAACCTCGAAATACCCTGCTGGTCTCACGAGCACGCCCACGGCGTACCCTCCGACGGCTACGACGGCACCTCCTGGATAGTCGAGGGACAGAAACGCCTGAAAGCCGAATGCCCCGACCTGCTTATCGAAAGCCACGACTGGTACTCCTCCGGCGGCTGCTACTACCCGATATACTGCTTCGGCGACAGCCACCACGAGCGGTGGGGCTTCGAGTATATGTGGAAGCCGCTCGAGGACTACGCAAACGGCAGGGTGCAGAATCTCTATTATTACAACCTCGCCTACGACAAGCCGCTCTATCTGCATATGGACCTGACCGGCGCGGGCGACAAGGCGGAGGTCTTCTGGTTCTACGCGAGCTTGATACGCCACCTCGGCGTCGGCAGCTTCGGCAACCTCGACGACGCGCATCGTGCGACGATGCTCGCCGCCGCGGACGTCTACGCGGAGCTCAAACCCTTCTTCACCCGCGGCGCGTTCGAGGGCCACGGGCCGATGACGCATATACATACGCTGGGGGGCGAGGGCTCGGTCGTCTGCCTCTTCTCCGAGGCGGAGGACCGCGCGGGCGCGGAGTTTTTCACCGCCGCGGAGCTCGGTCTTGAAAGCGTTTCCGCCGCGGAACTGCGCTGGGGCGACGCGGACGCGGAAGTCACCTCCGGAGGAGTGAAGATAACGCCGCATTTCGACGGCGACGGAGCCGTGGTCATCCGCATTCGGTGAATGCGAATGACAGCTAAATTGCTCGCCTATGGCGAGCAGCTAAATTCGCGCTCCGCGCGAGCTAAATTCTCGCTGCGCTCGGGCTAAATTGACGCTTCGCGTCAGCTTAACGAACAAAACCGCCTCCCGACGGGAAGCGGTTTTGAATTATTCAAATCGCCGCAGGCGACTTGTTCCTTAATATGAGCGAAGCAAATATATCATATCGCGCAGCGATATATCATACGGCGGAACCGTATATCATATCGGCGGAACGCCGATATATCATTGCATAAGCATATTTGCAACGCAAATATGCTTATGCCAGCCACAGCGTCTTCATGACGAGGTCGTACATATCGGTATACTCCTGCTCGGAAGCGCCGCGGGTCAGTATGACTTCGTAGACGCCGTCGTCGTTCGCCGCGGCGAGGTAGAGTCTTCTGCCGCTGTCGCTTGCGCGCCAGGTGCGGCCGTTTATGACCATGTCCTCAAGTCCGCCGTTGGCGGCATTGCCCGCCAGCAGCGAGTTCGCGATATACGCGTCGATCTCGAAATTGTCGCCGAGGTCGTCGGCGCAGATATACAGAGCCGTGCCCGTTTCGGTGCAGAAATTACACACGTCGAGCGCGCCGTTATTATTGATTTCAATCATGAAATCGGGATACTCTACGTAGAGATCTCTGACAGTCCGGGGGTTGCCGTCTGCGGTCGGATGCCCGGCGGACGCCTGCGAAGATTCGGAGCTCTGCTCCTCGCCACCCTGCCCGCTCGATACGGAGCCGCCGTTTTCGGAACCCGCGGGCGGTTCGTTCTCCGCGCCGCATCCGGCGAAGATAAGCGCCGCCGCGATCAGCAGACAAAGTAAGGAAATGATGCGTTTGGTCTTCATAAAAAGCACCTCTTTTTTTGTAATATAACGTCCGTGTCGGGAGACGCGGGCGGCGGCACAGCCGCTGTTCGCGCCGTCGACAAGCCGCAAAACACCGGTAAGAAGCGAGGGATTTTTGGATGATTTTCGCCAATCAAGCAGCGCGTGCGCTTATTTGAGCCAGAGGGTCTCGAGGACCATATCTTCCATCTTCTCGTACTCGGCGGCGTTGCTGCCGCGCGTGAGGACGACTTCGTAGACGGCGTCGTCGGTCGCGGCGGCCATATAAAGCTTCTTGCCGTTGTCGCTCACGCGCCAGGTCGTTCCATTGATGACCCTGTCGCTGAGCGCGCCGACGCCGCTGTTACTCGCGAGGACGGATTTGGCGATATACGCGTCGAGCTCAAAATCCGCGCTCAGGCCGCTGACGCAAATATTCAGGTCGGTGCCCGCGGCGGTGTAGTAATTATACACGCCGAGCATGCCGTTATACTCGTTCTCGGTCATGCCCTCGGGGTATTCGACGCAGAGGTCGTAGATCTCGGCGGGTACGCCGCCGGCGGTCGGACGCTGCGCGGCGGACGCCTGCGAGGATTCGGAGCTCTGCTCCTCGCCGCCCTGCCCGCTCGATACGGAGCCGCCGTTTTCGGAGCCCGCGAGCGGTTCCTGCTCCGCGCCGCATCCGGCGAAGATCATCGCCGCCGCGATCAGCAGACAAAGTATTGAAACGATGTGTTTAACCTTCATAAATGACACCTCTTTTTGTAATATAACGTCCGTGTCGCGAGACGCGGGCGATCTGAAAACCGGCTGAAAGGAAGCCGGGAACCCCTTAGTCTTGATCCGGCGGCTTCGCCACGTTTGCGGCGCCGCGGGGACGCGGCTCCGAAATTCATCAACTAAATAATAACATACGCCGCCCGACAATGCAAGAGAAAAATCGACGTAAAAGCGCAAGCGCTCCCCGCGCACGCGCCCGGCAGCTTTTTCTCAAAAAAAGTGTTGACAATTCGGATTTTTCGGTTATAATATAACTTGCGTTTGAAAAAAGCGCCCGATATTGCCGAATTGTGTAATGGTAGCACGACAGACTCTGACTCTGTTTGTCTGGGTTCGAATCCTAGTTCGGCAACCAAAAAAAGCGGAACATCCGTATGGGTGTTCCGCTTTTTTGCCGAACTGGGATTCGAAACGAGCTCCGAACGCCGCGAGCGAAGCGAGACGGGGTTCGGGAGCAAAGCGCCGGGGGCCGCTTTGCGTCAGCGAGAATCGAAAGCCGTCGCTCGCAGTCGGGCATGCAGATGAGCAGACTCGAATTTGAAACGAGCTCCGCGCGCTCTTTCGCAACGCGCGAAAAAATCCGCCCGAGTTCTATAAACTGTGATATAATACCCTTGAGGTACGAATATGAACTATCACTTTTTCGACTACAAGCACAATATCGTCGGATTCACGTCCGACTTTCTCTGCACGGAGCACATCGTCTTCATCGCGCTGGCGTACGTGCTGACCTTCGCGCTCTGCTACGCCTTCCGCAAGGCGAAGCACGAGCGCATCGGCATCGGACTGAAGGTGCTCTCGCTCGTGATGGCAGCGCTCGAGATAACCAAAATCACCTGGGAAAGCTACTACGACGTGACGATCGGCGGCGGCTTCAACTGGGGCGGACTGCTGCCGCTCTACACCTGCTCGCTTTTCATCTACGCGCTGCTTGTCGCGGCGTGGACGCGCGGCAAAGCGCGGGAATACTGCCTCTCTTTCATATGCACGATAAACCTGCTCTACGGCGCGGTCGGCGTCGTCTACTGCAACGGGCTGAACTACTACCCCTTCTGGACCTTCGGCGCGTTCTACTCGATGTTCTTCCATACGACGATGTTCGCGACGGGCGTTTTCCTGCTCGCGACGGGATATAAGAAGCTCGAATGGCGCGATTCGCTGCGCGCGATGGCGCCGGTGCTGCTGCTCGCGGCGGTCGCGATACCGGTAAACACCGCCCTCGGCTCCGACTATATGATGATATACAGCGGAGGCGGCGTGCCGCTTTACGAGGACCTCGCGAGCGCCCTCGCGGAGAAGGGACTGCGCTTCGTCTATACGATAATCATGCTGCTGACGCATATCCCGCTCGCCTGCCTCGTGATAGGCGTCTATAAGCTCATCGCGCGCGTCGGCAAGCGTACGAACCCCGAAGCGGAAGAATTGCTACCCGAAGATTGAGAAACGAACGATAAAAAGTGCTCAAAACCGCTTCCCTCACGGGAAGCGGTTTTTTCCTTCATGCAGCGAAGCTGCAATTCACGCGCCGAAGGCGCAATTCATGAACGCGGAGCGTTCAAATCACGCAAGCGCGGCGCGCTTGCAATTCATGCCCGCGCCCGCGCGGGCCTTTTCACGCGTTCACGCCGCTGAAATTGCCCTTCCTATACTCCTCCGCGATGGTGTGGTAAATCAAATCGTAGCCCTTCTCGTTCGGGTGGATGCCGTCGCTGGAGATCAGGCGCTCGTAATGCCTATCCTGCAAAAACACGGAACGTATGTCAATCAGCTTGACGTCCAGCTCCTTGGCGAGCTCGACGACCTTGAGGTTATACATCTCCTGCCAGCGGTAGATGGTATGCGTGCCGCCGAGCCATTTCAGAATGTTCTCGCCGTTTCTGCCGCGCGATATCCACCTGAAATACCGCTCCGCGACGACCGGCGGAAACGTCAGGATAATAAGGTTGCCGCCCGCGTTGACGATGGTTTCTATCAGGCGGCGGTAGGTGCGCTCGAAGACGCCGCAGGGCGTCCTGCACTCGTGCTCGCCTTCGGGATCGTCCGAAACGCTCTGCCAGTCGAAGTCGCAATCGTTGCCGCCGAGCTCGAGAAATACGCAGTCGTACTGCCCGAGCTCCGCGCTGCGCCGCTGCACGACGGGCAGCGCCTTCTCCAGCGTACAGCCGAAGCAGGCGTAATTCTTCACCTCGAGCTCCTTGCCGGTCAGCCCGAAGACGTCCGGCTTGACTATCTTATACTTTCCGTCGTCCGGCAGGGCGACGCCCTTGCCTATCGAATCGCCGAAAACGCATATCTTTTTCATAAGTAACTACCTCCCTTGAGGAACGAACGCGGGACCGCCCGCAGTTTAGTTTTGCCTTTTTCTTCCGCTTTTATGCCCTGCGCTTGCGGAGCTCCGCGAAGTATATCGCGAACGCGACGATGACGAGATAGAGCACGTAGACGAGCCACGAAACGTTCCACGCGCCGGTGAAAACCGAAAACGCGAGGAATATCACCGTCGTCACGAGGAAGCCGAGCGCGGCGAACTCCCACCAGAACGCCTTGGTCCCGTGTGCGAAGAGCATCATGTCCGCGGTCAGCCATATCGCCGCGAGCAGCGGCACAATGAGCCAGCTTTTTCCCCATATATTCGTATCGAAAAGCACGTTCGCCGCCAAGCTCGGCAGCACGTAGAGCAACGGCACGAGCGAGAGGAAAACTCCGCCGAACGCGACCCGCGTCAGTCCGCTGAAGCCGAAATGCCGCGCGTAGTTATAAAGCTTCACGGCGACGTAAACGACGTAGACGAAGGAGCCGGCGACTATCAGCATCCAGGTCTTGTCGAAGCTTTTCAGCGTCACGAGCGAGAGGAAGAGATAGACGCAGGTCAGCGCCAGCATGAACGCCGCGCTGAAGGTCAGAAGTCCGACCAGCATGCGCCTCAGCGCGCCCATGGAGCTGTTCACCTCGACGTCGCGGACGGCGGCGGTGCAGTCGTTCATCAGTTCCTTCGCCTGCCGCGCGGCGTCCTTTTCGTCGGCGCCTTCGGCGACGCAGTCGTCGAACTTGTCGCACATCATCGACCAGAGCTCTTCGCGAAGCTCGGTTATCTCCTTCGTCTTCGGATAGCGGCGGAACTTTCGCCACGCGTATTTTTTCAGTTCTTCCTTCACGCTTCGTCGCCTCCTATCAAACGGTCGAGAATCACGGTCAGCTCGCGCCACTCGCGGCTTTTGCGCTCGTGGTATTCCCTGCCCGCGTCGGTAATGGAATAGTATTTGCGGCGCGCGCCGCCCTCGCCTTCGTCGCCCCAGTAGGTCGTGATGAGACCGTCCTTTTCCATGCGCTTGAAGGCGGTGTAAATCGTCGCGTCTTTTATGTCGATCATGCCGTCGCCGGCGTCGAGGATGCGCTTGAGTATTTCGTAGCCGTAGGAATCGCCGCCGCGCAGTATCGCAAGGATGACAGTTTCGGTGTGTCCGCGCAGGACTTCGCCGGAATAGCTCATTTCGCCGCCCCCTTCGTCGTGGTTTGTCTCTGTTTAGGTATCTAACGTGATTAGGTATCATTATAATAGCATGACAAAACCTGTTTGTCAAGAGGAAAAAATAAAACCGCGCCCAGTGGGCGCGGTTTTATTGCTTTTATTTCGCCGTAGCGCGTTGGGGCAGCTCCCTCAGATGTGGGAGGTGCCCGACGCTTCTGCTTACAGCACTACGTTTTCTATAACCAGCACGCCGTTGGCGTCTACGGTGCCGACGTAGCTGACGGGCGCGCCGTCGACGAAGAACCAGACGCTGTATTCGTTGCCCGCGAGCTTCTCGCCGACGTAGGAGCGTACCGTCACCGTGCCGGTGTACGCTTCGTCGGTCGGCTCGCCGTTTATCGTGAAGGCGACCGTCTTCAGCAGCACCAGCTTGCCGAGGCCGGAGGCGTCGTTTTTGGAAGCGCGGAGCAGCGCGAGGTAGGCGTTGTTCGAATACGGGATATCCGTCAGCGTAACCTCGACGTCCTGCGCGAAGTCGGCTTCGAGTTCAAGTCCCGTCGCCGGATCTTCGACCGTCTTCGGCTCGAACGGCGCGGGGTTCACGGTTATCGCGAGCTTCGCGTTGATTACTTCATAAAGCGCGGCGTATTCGCCGGTGGGCGTGAAGGTCAGGGCGTAGAGCGAGCCGTTCTGCTCGGAGGTGGGTTTCTCGTCGGGGAGGTCCCAAGTCCATACGCCTTCGACCGCGCCGACGTCGCCGCCGGTGAGGGTGGCGTCCGCGAGCGTCTGCGGATACATAATCGCGGCGGCGGTCGGGAGCGTATAACCGGTGATGCGCGCTTTGCCGATTACGCCGGTCTCGTCGCTCTTGACGGTCTGCCCCGCCATTTCGCTGTAAAGCTCGGCGTAGACCGTGGTGCCGATTTCGGCGGCGGTCAGAACGTATGTCGCGCCGGTGCCGAGCAGGTCGCCCGCGGCGTTGCGCCAGTTGATGACGGCGTCGGTAATCGCGGCGGGCAGGTCGGTAACGGTGGCGGTCAGCGTCGAGCCGTATCTTTCGGTGCCGCTTATCGCTATCGCGGTGGAGCCGGTGAAGGCAAGCTTGCAAACAAGCGTCGCGGCGAAGAGCGGATCGTTGCCGGTCGCGGAAATATCGATCGCGTTCCACATCGGTTTGGAGCCCTCGTAATAGACGGTGTCGAGTTTGTCGCAGTCGTAGAAGGCGCCGTCGCCTATCGTCTTAAGTCCGGTCCCGACGGTGACTGTCTCGAGCGAGGCGCAGCTTGTGAAGGCGTATTCGCCGAGCGTCTCGAGCGAGTCAGGGAGAACTACGCTCGTGAAAGCGCAGATCCCGAACGCCTGGCCGCCTATCGTCTTAAGTCCGCTGCCGAAGGTGACCGAGGCGAGCGAGGCGCAATACAGGAACGCGTCGTCGCCGATGGTTTCAAGCGAATCCGGGAAGACGAGCCCGGTGAGGGCTTCGCATTGAGCAAACGCGCTGAAGCCGATAGACTTCAGTCCGCTGCCGAAGGTGACCGAGGCGAGCGAGTCGCAATACGAGAACGCGCCGTCGCCGATGGTTTTCAGTCCGCTGCCGAAGGTGACCGAGGCGAGCTTATCGCAGCTCTGGAACGCGTATCCGCCGATGCTCTCGAGCGAATCGGGGAAGGTCAGCGAAGTCGCGGCTACATAGATAAACGCGCCTCCGTCTATCGTCTTCAACCCGCTGCCGAAGGTTATCGAGGCGAGCGATCTGCAGCCCTCGAACGCGTATGCGTCTATGGTCTCGAGCGAATCGGGGAAGGTCACGCTCTTGAGGGCGGTGTTGGTGAACGCGCGGACGCCAATCGACTTCAGTCCGCTGCCGAAGGTAACCGTCTCGAGCGAATAGCAGTTGATGAAATCTTCCTGACCGATAGTCTCGAGCGAATCCGGGAAGGTCAGGGACACGAGGGCGCCGCATTCACCGAACGCGCCGGTGCCTATCGTCTTGAGTCCGCTGCCGAAGGTGACCGAGGCGAGCGAGGTGCAATAGAAGAACGCGTGTTCGTCAATGACCTCGACCGTGTCGGGGATGGTAACGGAAGTGAGAGCGGTGTGTGAGAACGCGTCCTCGCTTATCGTCTTAAGTCCGCTGCCGAAGGTGACCGTGGTGAGGTTGTCGCAGTAGAAGAACGCGCCTTCGCCGAGCGTTTCGAGCGAGTCGGGAAGGGTCAGCGAAGTGAGCGAGGAGCAGTCGCCGAACGCGTAGTCGCATATCGTCTTCAGCCCGCTGCCGAAGGTGACCGAGGCGAGCGCGTCGCAGTCGTTGAACGCTTTGTCGCCTATGCTGACGAGCGAATCGGGGAAGACGAGCGAGGAAATCAAGTTGCAGTCTTTGAACGCGTTGGCGCCTATGCCGACGAGCGTGCCGGGGAAGGTCACGTTATCGATACGCTGATCTCTGAACGCGCCCGCGCCGATCGCGAGGACGGTCTTGCCGTCTATCGAGGCGGGTATGTAAAGGTCGCGTATTTTATCTATGTTGGTCGCGCCGGTGATGCGGACGCCGCCTTCCATATCCTCATAGGTGAACTCCGCGGGCGCGCTGAATACGATGCGCGCGTTATAAATCTCCGCGTTGTTCGCCTGCGTGACGCCGAGCGCGTTCCATTTGGTCACGGTGCCGGTGAAATAGACGACCTCGAGCGGAGAGTCGCTGAACGCGTCGTCGCCGATGCTTTCGAGCGAGGCGGGCAGGACGACGGAAGCCATGCCGAAGCAGCAGGTGAACGCGTCAGAACCTATCGTCTTAAGTCCGCTCGGGAATGTTACGGGACCCAGCTTTGTGCAGACGAAGAACGCCATATCGCCTATCGTCTTCAGTCCGCTGCCGAAGGTCACGGAGGTGAGGTTGCCGCAGAAACTGAACGCGTTAACGGCTATGTTTTCGACCGAGTCCGGCAGCACGACGGAAGTCAGCGCTTTGCAGGCGACGAAGGCGCTGTCGTCTATTATCTTCAGCTTCGCCGCGGTCACGCTGCTGCCGAAAGTTACCGAGGCGAGCGAGGCGCAACTGGAAAACGCGCCGCCGCCCAGCGTTTCAAGCGAATCCGGGAGCGTCACCGAGGTGATCGGAGTGGCGTTGAACGCGAGCGGCCCTATCGTCTTAAGCTTCGCCGCGGTCACGCTGCTGCCGAAGGTTACCGAGGCGAGCGAGGCGCAATTCGCAAATGCGTATTGACCAATCGTTTCGAGCGAGTCGGGCAGGACGACGCTCGTAAGCGCGGTTTGATAGAACGCGTATTCGCCGATCTCGAGGACTGTCTTGCCGTCGATGGAGGCGGGGATGACGAGGTCAGGGAAAAGGTCGATATTCGTGCAGCCGGTGATCTTCACGCCGCCGGTGATATCAGTATAGGTGAAGTCGGGCGTGATCAGTATCAGCGTCGCGTTCAAGAGCTCTTCGTTGTCGTTCGAGTCTGTGTCGAAATAACCCCAGCCGCCCCGCGCGTTCCATTGAGCTTCGGTGAGCGGGAAGGAAACGGTAGCGAGCGAGTCGCCGCCGAAAGCGTCGTTTTCTATCGATTTGATCCCGCTGCCGAAGGTGATCGTCGTGAGCGAGGAGCAGAATGCGAACGCTTCCGAGCCGAGGGTCTCGAGCGAGTCGGGCAGAACGATCGCGGGAAGCGAACCGCAGTGGCTGAACGCGCCGCTGTCTATCGTTTTAAGTCCGCTGCCGAAGGTGACTGAGGTGAGCGAGCCGCAGTAGCAGAACGCTTCCGGGCCGATGGTCTCGAGCGAGTCGGGCAGGACGAACGAGGCGGCGGGGACGCCGTTGAACGCCTGGCGTTCTATCGTCTTAAGTCCGCTGCCGAAGGTTACGGAAGTCAGCGAGGGGCACCAGTAGAACGCGTATTCGCCGACGGTGACGAGCGAATCGGGGAAGGTGACGGAGGTGATATTTTTCGCGGCGAACGCCTGTTCGCCTATTTCGAGGACGGCTTTGCCGTCGATCTCGGCGGGAATGACGAGGTCTTCTATATCGTCGATATTCGTGCAGCCGGTGATCTTCACGCCGTCGGGTACATTATCATAAGTGAAGACGGGCTCGTGGAAGGTCAGCGCCGCGTTGTAAAGCTCGGTGTTGTCGGCGTCGGTCACGCCGTAATAGTCCCAACCGCCTTTCGCGGTCCATTCGTCTCCGGTGAAGGGGAGCTTGACCGAAGCGAACGAGGCGCAGTCATTGAACGCGTATTCTCTGATGCTTTCGAGCGATTCGGGCAGCGTGACGCTTGTGAGCGCGGTATCCTCAAAGGCGTATGAGCCTATCGTCTTCAGCTTGCCGCCGAAGGTGACCGAGGCGAGCGAATGGCAGTCGGAGAACGCGGCGTTGCCGATGCTCTCGAGCGATTCGGGCAACGTGACCGAGGTGAGGCCGGTGTATGAGAAGGCTTCGCCGCCTATCGTCTTCAGCTTGCTTCCGAAGAACACGCCCGCGAGAGCGCGGCAGGAGCAAAACGCGCCGTAGCCGATGCTTTCGAGCGCGTCGGGGAAGGTCACGGAAAAGGCGGGGATCGTGGAAGTGTTGAAGGCGTAGTAGAAGGCGCTATTCCCTATCGTTTTCAGCTTCGACGCGGAGGGGCTGCTGCCGAAGGTGACCGAGACGAGATTGAGGCAGTTCATGAACGCGGTGGAGCCGATGCTTTCGAGCGAGTCGGAGAAGTTAAGGGAAGAAGCGATGAGCGTGTCGTTAAAGAACGCGGCGGCGCCTATCGACTTAAGTCCGCTGCCGAAGGTGACAGAAGCGAGCGAGCCGCAAGAGTTGAACGCGTTTTCACTGATGCTCTCGAGCGAGTCGGGCAAGGCCAGCGAGGTCAGCGCGGTTTCCGAGAACGCGCCGCCGCCTATCGACTTAAGTCCGCTGCCGAAGGTGACCGTGGCGAGCGAGTGGCAGTTGTAGAATGCTTCTGTTCCGATGCTTTCGAGCGAGTCGGGGAAGGAAACGGAAGTGATATCCTTCTCTTTGAACACGGCTTCGCCGATCCCGACGACGGGATAGACGTCGATAATATCGGGGATGACGACGTCGACGCCGGTGCCGGTGTAGCCGGTGATCGTGGCTTTGTCGCCGCTGACCGTGTATTCCCAGTCGCCGTCGGTGAGCGCGGACGCGGGTATTACCGACGCCGGCACGAACGCCAGCAGCAGCGCGACGGTGAGCAGCGCGGCCAGCGCCTTTTTGATGATCCTGTTTTTCATAGTGTGACCTCCTTGGGTTTATGAGCGGGTGTCCTTCGTCATCCCGAGGGTGAAACCCGAGGGATCCCCTGCCCTTTCCAACCTGTCGGAAAAGGTGTGGGATCCTTCGACTCGCTTCGCTCGCTCAGGATGACGCGTTATCTATTCTTACAGCTCCACGCCGTCGATGACGAGCACGCCGTTAGCGTCTACGGTGCCGACATAGCTGACGGGCGCGCCGTCGATGAAGAACCAGACGCTGTATTCGTTGCCCGCGAGCTTTTCGCCGACGTAGGAACGTATCGTCACCGTGCCGGTGTACGCCTCGTCTGTCGGCTCGCCGTTTATCGTGAAGGCGACCGTCTTCATAAGTATCAGCTTGCCGAGGCCGCTGGCGTCGTTTTTGGAGGCGCGGAGCAGCGCGAGGTAGGCGTTGTTCGAATACGGGATATCCGTCAGCGTGACTTCGACGTCCTGCGCGAAGTCGGCTTCGAGCTCAAGTCCCGTCGCCGGATCTTCGACCGTCTTCGGCTCGAAGGGCGCGGGCTCGACGGTGATCGCGAGCTTGGCGTTGATGACTTCATAGAGCGCGGCGTATTCGCCGGTGGGCGTGAAGGTCAGGGCGTAGAGCGAGCCGTTCTGCTCGGAGGTGGGTTTCTCGTCGGGGAGATCCCAAGTCCATACGCCCTCTACCCCGCCGACGTCGCCGCCGGTGAGGGTGGCTTCAGCGAGCGTCTGCGGATACATTATCGCGGCGGCGGTCGGGAGTTTATATCCGGTGATTATCGCCTTGCCTATCGTGCCGGTCTCGTCGCTCTTTATGGTCTGGCCCGCCATTTCGCTGTAGAGTTCAGCGTAGACCGTGGTGCCGATTTCATTCGCGGTGAGCACGTAGGTCGCGCCGGTGCCGAGCAGGTCGCCCGCGGCGTTGCGCCAGTTGATAACGGCGTCGGTTATCGCGGCGGGCAGGTCGGTGACGGTCGCGGTCATGGTCGAGCCGTATCTTTCCGTGCCGCTTATCGCGATCGCGGTGGAGTCGGTGAAGGCAAGCTTGCAAATAAGCGTCGCGGCGAAGAGCGGATCGTTGCCAATGTCGGAAATATCTATCGCCTCCCACATCGGCTTGGAGCCGTCGTAATAGACGGTGTCGAGCGCGTTGCAGTGCCGGAACGCGCAGTCGCCTATCGTCTTCAGCCCGGTCCCGATGGTCACGGTCTCGAGCGCGTTGCACCATTGGAACGCGTAGTCGCCGATGGTCTCGAGCGAATCGGGCAAGGTCACGGACGTGAGCGCTTCGCAGTCGTCGAACGCGCTCTGCCGGATTGTCTTCAGCCCGCTGCCGAAGGTGACGGAAGTAAGCGAGGGGCAAGCGTAGAACGCGTAGTCGCCGATAACTTCGACCTCATCGGGGAAGGTCACGCTCGTCAGCGAGGTGCAGTTGTTGAACATGCTGTTGCCTATCGTTTTCAGTCCGCTGCCGAAGGTAATGGAAGCGAGTGATGAGCAGCCTATGAACACGCCGATATCGACGGTCTCGAGCGAGTCGGGCAAGGTTACGGAGGTGAGCGAGGCGCACCACGAAAACGCCTGCTGGCCTATCGTCTTCAGCCCGCTTCCGAAGGTCACGGAAGAGAGCGAGGCGCAGCTATAGAACGCAAATCCGCCGATGACTTCGAGCGAGTCGGGGAAGGTCACGCTCGTGAGCGCGGCTCTATAGAACGCGCCTTCGCCTATCGACTTCAACCCGCTGCCGAAGGTGACGGACGCCACCGGGCAGTATTTGAACGCTTCGTCGCCGATGGTCTCGAGCGAGTCGGGGAAGGTAACGCCCGTGAGCGCGGAGCATTTGTAGAACGCGCCTTCTCCTATCGTTTTCAGCCCGCTGCCGAAGGTGACGGACGCCACCGGGCAGTAAGCGAATGCGGATTCGCCGATGGTCTCGAGCGAGTCGGGTAACGTGAGCGAGGTTATCGCGTCGCAGCTGAACGCGTAGTCGCCTATCGACTTCAGCCCGCTGCCGAAGGTAACGGAAGCGAGCGCGTCGCAGTCACAGAACGCTTCGTTGCCGACGGTTTCGAGCGAGTCGGGCAAGGTTACGGAGGCGATCGAGGTGCACCATGTAAACGCCTGTTCGCCTATCGTCTTCAGCCCGCTGCCAAAGGTTACCGAGGCGAGCGCGTCGCAGTCGTTGAACGCTTTGTCGCCGATGGTTTCGAGCGAGTCGGGGAACGTGACCGAGACGAGCGAGTTGCAGTCTTCGAACGCGCCGGCGCCTATGCTCACGAGCGTGTCGGGCAGTGTCACGCTCGTGACGCCCGTCTGTTTGAACGCCTGTTCGCCGATTTCGAGGACGGCTTTGCCGTCGATCTCGGAAGGAATGACGAGGTCCGGGAACCGGGAAAGATTCGTGCAGCCGGTGATGCGGACGCCGCCGGTGATCTCTTCATAAGTGAATACGGGAGTGAGGAACTTCAGCGCCGCGGCGTAAAGCTCGGGGTTTTCCGTTGCGTTCGTTCCGTAATAAGTCCAGCCGCCGTTCGCGGTCCATTCGGCTTCGCTGAAGGGAACGCTCGCGGAAGCAAGCGCGCAGTCGCCGAACGCGTCATCGGCGATGCTCTCGAGCGAGTCGGGGAGCGCGATCGAGGTAAGAGCCGTTACGGCAAACGCGACATCGCCTATCGTCTTCAGCCCGCTGCCGAAGGTGACCGAGGCGAGCGAGGTGCAGTAGACAAACGCGGCTCTGCCTATACTCTCGAGCGTGTCGGGGAATACGAGCGAGGTGACAGGACAATAATCGAACGCATATTCGCCTATCGTCTTCAGCTTCGCCGCGGAAGGACTGCTGCCGAAGGTTATCGAGGCGAGCGAGGCGCATTCGCTGAACGCGCATTGACCTATAGTTTCGAGCGAGTCGGGGAAGGTAACGGAAGTGACGGGCGCTTTTTCGAACGCGCTGTCACCAATCTCCTCGAGCGAATCGGGGAATACGAGCGAGGCAACGGCGGTATTAAAGAACGCGACATCGCCTATCGTCTTCAGCCCGCTGCCGAATGTCACGGAAGCGAGCGAGGCGCAGTTATAGAACGCGCCATCGCCAATCTCCTCGAGCGAGTCGGGGAATACGAGCGAGGTTATCGCGGTAAAATCGAACGCCGTGTTGCCTATCGTCTTCAGCCCGCTGCCGAAGGTAACGGAGACGAGCGAGCGGCAGTACATAAACGCGTTGGCGCCGATGCTCACGACAGAATCGGGGAAGGTCACGCTCTTGATAGATTTTTGCCAGAACGCGTTGCTGCCGATCTCGAGCACGGCCTTGCCGTCGATCTCGGCGGGAATGACGAGGTCTTCTATATAGTTAATATTCGTGCATTCGGTAATCTTCACGCCGCCGTCGATATCGACGCAAGTGAATACGGGGGTGGGCTGGAGGAAGGTCAGTCTCGCGTTGTAAAGTTCTTCGTTGTTTGAGTCGTCCACGTTGTAATGAGCCCAGCCGCCGGCTGCAGTCCAGTCGGCTTCGGTGAAGGGAACGCTGACATACATTACGCTGGTAAATTCAAATGCGCCGGCGCCGATGCTTTCGAGCGAAGCGGGCAAACTGATGCTGTAGATGCTCAGGCATCCATAGAACGCTTCTTCGCCTACCGTCTTCATCTTCGATGCGGTCTGACTGCTGCCGAAGGTGACCGAAGAGAGGTAATCACATTCGGCGAACGCGTCGTTGCCGATGGTATCGAGCGAATCCGGGAAGGCGACGGCGCGGAGCACTGAACAGTTATAGAACGCGCTGTTACCTATCGTTTTCAGTCCGCTGCCGAAGGTGACCGAGGCGAGCGATCCGCAACCATAGAACGCGTGTTCACCTATGCTCTCAATCGAGTCGGGCAGCACCAGTGAATTGATCGCGGTGTTTTGGAAGGTGGAGCCTTTTATCTTGTTAAGTTTCGACGCAGTAGGATCGCTGCAGAAGACGACGGTTTTCAGCTCGGAACATCCGGTGAAGGCGTCGTCGCTGAGCGTTTCGAGCGAATCCGGTAAGATTGCGGCGGTGATTCCGGAAAAAGCGAAAGCGCTTTGATCTATCAATTTCAGCTTCGACGCGGTCTGGCTGCTGCCGAAGGTCACTCTTTTGAGCGCGGAGCAGTTATAGAACGCGAGGTAGCCGATAGTCTCGAGCGAGTCGGGGAGGGCGGCGGCGGTGAGCGAAGTGCACATGAGGAACGCGTCGGCGTTTAACGTTTTCAGCCCGCTGCCGAAGGTTATCGAGGCGAGCGAGGAGCAATACGCGAATGCCCATTCGCCGATGGTCTCGAGCGAGTCGGGGAAGACAATAGATCTGATGCCGGTACATTCTTTGAATGCTTCATAGCCGATCTCGAGGACGGCTTTGCCGTCAAGCTCGGCGGGAATGACGAGGTCGAATATCTTGTCTATGTTGGAGCAGCCGGTAATCTTCACGCCGCCGGTAACGTCCTCGTAAGTGAAGACGGCAGGCGGCTGGAGGAAGGTCAGCGCCGCGTTATAAAGCACGGCGTTGTTCACGTTGGTCACGCCGTAACAGGCCCAGCCGCCGTTCGCGGTCCATTCGGTTTCGAGGAATGGGACGCTGACGGAAGCGAGCGAGTTGCAGCTGTCAAAGGCGTTGCTGCCGATGCTTTCGAGCGAATCCGGGAAGGCGGCGGCTCTGAGCGCCGAACAACTGAAGAACGCGCATTCGCCTATCGTCTTCAGCCCGCTGCCGAAGGTCACCGAGGCGATCGCGCTGCAATTATAGAACGCTCTGTCGCCGATGCTCACGAGCGAGTCGGGAAGGACGAGGGATTTTATGCCGCTGCAGCCGTAGAACGCGAAATCGCCGATCTCGAGGACGGCTTTGCCGCCTATCTCGGCGGGGATGAACAGCTTATAGAGATTGTCGATATTCGTGCAGCCGGTGATCTTCACGCCGCCGGCGACGTCTTCACAGGTGAAGGCGGGCGCCTCGAGGAAGGTCAGCGACGCGTTAAAAAGCGCCGCGTTGTTCGTGGCGTCAACGCCGTAATAAGCCCAGCCGCCGACCGACGCCCATTCGTCTTCGGTGAAGGGGACGTCGACGAAAACGAGCGAGGAGTCGCCGAACGCGTCTTCGCCTATAACTTCGAGCGAATCGGGCAGGACGACTCTCGTGACGTAGGTTTTCTCGAAGGCGTGCGCGCCTATCGCCCTCAGCTTCGACGCGGTCGCGCTGCTGCCGAAGCTGACGGAAGCGAGCGAGGTGCACCCTTTGAACGCGCCGTCGCCTATCGTCTCGAGTGCGTTCGGCAGCGCGGCGCTCCTGAGCCCGACGTTAAGGAAGGCTTCGTTGCATATCGCGGCCAGCTTCGACGAGCGTACGTTGCCGAAGCTGACGGAGGAGACCGAAGTGCAGTCTTCAAACGCATTTTCGTCGATCAGCTCGAGCGAGTTCGGCAAGGTGACGGTAACGAGCGAATCGCAGGAATAAAACGTCAGGTAGTCGATCTGGAGGACTTTTTTGCCGTCTATTGTCGACGGGATGACGAGTTCTTGTATCTCGTCGATATTCGTGCAGTCGGTGATGCGGACGCCGCCGGTGATATCTTCGTATTCAAAATCCGGTTCCGCGGCGTTCGCGATCAGCGCGACGGCAGGCAGGGCGCCGAGTATCAGCGCGACGGTGAGCAGCGCGGACAGCGCCTTTTTGATGATTCGGTTTTTCATTTTGTGACCTCCTTGGGTTTATGAGCGGGTGTCCTTCGTCATCCCGAGGGTGAAACCCGAGGGATCCCCTGCCCTTTCCAACCGGTCGGAAAAGGTGTGGGATCCTTATATCCGCGTCTCCCGACGCGGATGTCTCCTGCGGAGACGCGGGCGATTGATAATCGCCCCTACGGGCGCTTCGCTCGCTCATAACGACGCGTTATCTATACTTACATCGCCCCTGCGAATGCGGCTCCTGCCGCTTGCGGGAAAAAATCTCAGGGGCGGACATACGCCCGCCCCCGCAATATGCTTAAAGTTCGCTCTGGTCTATGAGTTTCGCGGCGACGCGGAGTATCTTCAGCGCGTCCGCGACGGTGATAACGTTGTCGCCGTCGACGTCGCCGATCGCGATGTCTTCATCGGTCGGCCTTATGAGCTGCGCGGCGATACGGAGCGCCTTGAGCGCGTCCGCGACGGTGATGGAGCCGTCCTTATCCATATCGCCCTTCATGAAGGCGCCGCCCTCGTAGTGCGCGTAGAGAACGAGGTCTTCGGTCACGACGCCGCAGTCCTCGACCTTTTCGCCGCCAACGCGCTCGGTGAACCAGCCGAGGAATTCGCCGTTACCGGTCGCGGTCGGGAAGGTCCTGTCGATATCGTCGTTGAAGATCATCGCCTTGTCCGCCTTGCCGCCGTTGGCGTCGAAGCGGATGGCGTAGTTCGTCGTCAGGTCGAACTCCGGCGTGACGACGGCGCCGGTGGCTTCCACGCCGCCGGCGATCGCGCCGAGGTAGTAGCATTTCTGCATGACGACGTCGATGATATAGAGGCCGCCTTCGGGCATATACATACCCATATCGTTGTCGTAGTATTCGTTATACTGCAGCCAGTAGAGGGTGTGGGTGTCGTAGTCGTAAGCAAGATCCTGCTGCCCGCAGCACAGCACGCCGGTGGAGAAGAGGTAGGTCTCATCGGCGGTATCGAGGTCGATGCGGTAGACGTCGCCGTCGAAGTCGACCGCGTAGCAGGCGCCGCCGCCGATATCGGTGCAGGCCATCGCCACATACATATGGTCGAGCGTGCCGATCACGGTCGTCGCGCCGGTGGCGCGGTCTATCTGCACGAGGCCGCGGTCGCCCGCCATTTCAATGTAGGTGGCTATGCCGTAGAGCGAGCCGCGCCTGTAGTCATAAGATATCGAGATCGGCACATCCGGCGTCGCGTCGGGGCTGGCGACCCAGTCGCCGCCGTTGCCTAACAGCGGGATCGTGTAGTAGGTCGTCTCGTCGCCGTCGAAGCCGTAGCCGTAGTAGTAGCCCTCGGCGTACGCCGCGGAGAAGATCCTGTCGTCCTCGGGGCCGGGCGCGCCGTATCCGTAGAGGGAGGTGTCGCCGGCGTTCGCCGAGAAGATGTAATCCTGGAAGCCGTTTTCGCCGTAGTCGTAGAAGCCGTAGGCGCCGATGTTGGTGTAGGCGCGGGAGAAGTGAACGCGCCTCGCGGGCTCGCCGAGCGAGTCATATATCTGGAAGTCGCCGATCGCGGCGCCGCTCGGCTCCGAGATGCATTCGCCGGCGAGGAGAACGCGGTCATAGAAGCCGTAGACCGCGGATTCGCAGGCGTCCGCGACGACGTCGGAGATCGCGATCGAGAGGCAGGAGGAAGTCACGTTCGCCGTTATCGCATACTTGCCGTCGGCGCTCTTCGCGTCGACGAAGGCGCCGTCTATGATGAGATCCGCGCCGCTGCCGACCTCGATTGCGGCTCCCTCCGCGGAGTTGAGGACGGTGAGCTTGCCGACGCCGGTTATGTCCGTATTTCCGGTGACGTATATCGTGCCATAGTTACTGTCGGAGCTGACGGTGCAGTCGCCGCCGACGACTATCGTCAGGCCGTCTATGGTTGACTCGATCGCGCTGCCGTATGCGTAATAGATATCGTCATATATCTGCAGCGTGTTGGTGTCCGGATAGAAGACGTAGCCCTCGCCGGAGAGCGATCCGTCGTCGATCATCTCGCCGCGTATCCGGAGGCCGTAGCTCGCGTTCACGGTGTTGACGAGCTTCACTTCATCGATGGCGAAGAAGTCGCCGACGGGATCGGTGCCGGTGTCCTTGGTGTAGGACCAGGTGAGCAGGTGCTCGCCGGCGGAGAGCATGCATGAGAAGTCGTGCCAGTTATCATCGAGCGCGCCTTTGTTGAGCATGCAGGTGTCGTCGACGTAGAATTCGCAGACGTCCCAGTAGGTGTCGCTGCCCTCGCCGCAAGCCATGTACCTGAAGCTGAGCTGCGCGTCGTTTTCGAGCGTGACGTTCGCGGTCATGGTGCTGACGGAGTTGGGTACGCCGGCGTTGCCGCTTGCGACGAAGTCGCGCGCGACGGTCCAGGCGTATTCGCCGGCGCTGACGAAGTGGATCGTGCCGCCGTAGGCGTTCGCGGCTTCGTCGAGCGAGAGCCCGTTCGTCCCGAGGTCGCGCGCCTGCGCGGCGAACGCCGCGGGAACGAGCGTCAGAACGAGCGCGAGGGTGAGAAGTGCGGAAAGAATGCGTTTTTTCATAATGCGATTCTCCTTTTTATGTGTGATCTGCCGCGCCGTGCGCTGTCTTTTATACCGATACATAATAATATTATCATAAACCCGCGCCTTTGGCAAGCATAAATATTTAAAAGGAAGAATATCCCCGCCTTGACCCGGCATTCCGAGCGAAGCGAGGGATCCCCCGCCCTCAGCGGAAGATGTGGGATCCTTCGGGCTGCGCCCTCAGGATGACGGAAACACATTCGTTATTGCATTTTCGCGCGGTTTCTGCTACAATTTACCTATAAACGTAAAGGGAGTTTGCGATGAAAAAACTCAAATCCTCACCCGCGGCGAGCTTCGCCGCCGTCGCGATAATATACCTGCTCGCCGGCGCCGTCGGAGTGCTCGTCTACGGCGCGTTCGACGCCGACTGGCGCCTCAAGCTGCTCGCCGCGGACGTCGCGGCGACGGTGGTTACCTTCGCCTTCAGCGTGATACTCAAAAACGCCTCGGTCTACGACCCCTACTGGAGCGTGCAGCCGATGGTGATAACGCTCGCTTACGCGTTCCCGCGGCGGCTGACCTTCTTCTCGTGGCTGCTGCTGGCGGCGGTCTGCGTCTGGGGCGTGCGGCTGACGGCGAACTGGGCGCTGAACTTCGGCTCGCTCGAGCGCGAGGACTGGCGCTATATCATGCTCCGCGAAAAAACGGGGCGGTTTTATCCCGTTATAAACTTCGTCGGTATCCACATGGTGCCGACGCTGATAGTCTACGGCTGCGTTCTGCCCGCGGCGCACGCGATACGCGAGGGCGCGGAAGCGAACGTATGGAGCGTCGCGGCGGTCTGCGTCTGCTTCGGCGCGGCGGCGCTGCAGGGGATAGCGGATATCCAGA
>JAFZXI010000040.1 GCA_017616855.1 Clostridia bacterium
AGCGCTCCGAGCGCGGCGACGCGCGCGTGCGCGCTGTCGCGGCTGAAGCCCTCGACGCCGTCGAAAACGTAGTCGCGCCGCGGGAAGACGAAGACGCCTCCGCCGAAGAGCGTTTCGAGGTCGTGCTTCATCGAGACCGCCTGTTTTTCGTCGGGAACGACGACTACGGCGGGCCTTCCGGCGTCCGCGGACAGCGCGAAAATAAGCTGCGCTTTTGCCGCCGCGGAAAGTCCGCATAGGTAGGCGCAGCTCTCTTTCTTTATCGCCTTTTCAAGCCGCCCGCGGCATTCGAGCCCGCCGGCGACCTTTCTCAAAGCGTTGATCATTTGATACCCAGTTTCTTTTTCAGTCTGATGTCCGAGCCGCAGAACCAGATCGGAGTGTAATCGCCGCTCAGGCGCGAATAGACCGCGTCGGAGTAGCGCTCGCTGAGCTCGGAAACGCTCAGGTTGGTGCTTATTATCGTAGGAAGCTCCGACATGATGCGGGAGTTCACTATCGTGTAAAGGAAGGTGCGGGTCGCGGCGGTGCTGTGCTCGGCGCCGAGGTCGTCGAGGATAAGCAGGTCGCAGGAGCAGACCGCTTCGCAGAAGCCGTCGTCACCGCGCCCGAAGCGCTCGTTTTCGAGCTTCATCATCAGCGAAGGGACGCTGTCGTAGATAACGCCGAGTCCGGCGTCGGTCGCCTCCTTCGCGACGGCGAGGGAGAGGTGGGTCTTGCCGAGTCCGGTGCCGCCGGTGAAGAGCAGACTGTCGCGCCGCGTCTTTATCTCGTCCGCGTAGCGTTTTACGAAGGCGAGGACGTCGGTCATGCGCGAGCGGGGTGACTCCCCGAGCGTTTCGTCGATCTCGTCGGAGTAGTAGCCGAGGTCGAAGTCGTCGAAGGAGGTCAGCTTCAGCCGCGTGGAAGCGTTCAGCTTCTCATATGCGGCGGCGCGGAGCTCTTTTTTGAGGCAGGAGCACATTTTCCCGTCTATATAGTATTCGTCGCGGCACTCGCTGCACGCGTAAACGTCGTCGAGGAAATGCGCGTCGAGTCCGGCGTCGGCGAGCAGCTTTTCGCGCTCGGCGCGGAGCGCCTTGTTCTTTTCCATGACGCTGTTGAAGGCGTCCATGCCTTTGTCGGAGAGGAGCGCGGCGAAAAGGCCGGAGGAGGTCGCGCGCAGCTCGGCTTCTATCTCGCCGAAGCGGGGATTGACCTCGCTGAGCGCGCGGCGGCGCTCGTTCGCCTTCATCGTGCAGACGTCGTGGCGCTCTTTGAGACGCGCAAGCGCTTTGTCGTAAACGTCTCTGCCGTAGCTCATTTTTCGTTCGCCTCCTTCAGTTTTTTGCGGCCCCATTCCTCATACGCCTTGACGTCGGCTTCGGAGAAGGAGCGGTTGGCTGCCGCCTTCGCGGGCTTCGCCTGTTCTTTATCGAGATCTTTTTTCTTTTTGATGCCGAGCTCACGCCACTTTTTGAGTATGCCGTTCATGTAGGCGAAGGATGCCTTGCCGGTCTTCTCGGCGGTGCGCTCGAAGGCGGCGGTGATGAGGTCCCAGCCGAAGCCCCATTCGTTTATCCAGCGGCGCAGGTGCTCCTTTTCGGAGGTCGTGAGGTTGCGTCCCTCGATGCCGACGACGGATTTGACCTTCGCCTCGGCCTTGTCGGCGGCCTTCAGCTCGTTTATCTTGCGCTCGGCTTCCTCGTAGGTCGAAACGCCTTCGTCCTGCCAGGAATACGCGAGCTTTTCGACGTAGCGCATATTGCCCTTGCCGATGGAAACGCAGTATTGCAGCATCAGCAGGAACGCGTCGGCGGGGACGCCCGCCCAACTGTAGACCGAGAAAAGCGCCTCCGTCTCGGAGCGCGTCAGCGTGCGCCCCATAAGCTCCTGCGCGCGCTTGAGCAGGAAGGAGAGGGTCTCGTCCGTCTCCGCGGCCTTCGCGACCTCGACGGCGTCGGGCTTCTTTCGCGACGGCGCGGGAGCGCTCTTCGGCTCGGCGACGACTCCGCCGAGCACGCCGCTTTCCTTCCAGTATTCAACGATAAGCTCCGTCGCCGAAACGCTCGCTCCGCCGGCGCGGCAAAGCTCCTCCACGGTCACGGTACGCGGCGCGTGGCGGAGGATATAGAGCAGTATCTTCAGCTTTTTCTCGTCGGCTTCCTTCAGGAACTCGTCGACCAGCGCGGTCGGGACTCCGAAGTAGGGCGAGGGCGTGAAGTCGATTTTCGGCATGTTTCTCCCGCTTTCGGTTTTATCAGTACGCCTTGCCGAAGTAGACAAGGTTTTTCGCTTTCTTTCCGCAGACGATGCAGGTGTCGGCTATCGGCTCTCCCTCGAAGGGGATGCAGCGCGACGTGACGCCGGCGACCTCCTTGAGCTTGTCTTCGCATTCGTGAGCGTGGTTCTCGCAGAGCATCGCCTTGATGAAGCCGGGCTTGTTCTCGGCGATGTCCTTAAAGGTTTCGAGGTCGGTCGCCTCGTAGATGTGGCTGTTGAGGTTCTCGAGCGCGGCGGCGTAAAGCTCGCTCTGCACGTCGGTGAGCACCTTCTTTACGCTCTCCGCGAGTGAGTCGTCGTTGGCGATGGTGAACTTGTCTCCGCCGTTGCGCTTGGCGGCCATGCAGACGCCGTTTTCGATGTCGCGGGGGCCTATCTCGATGCGGAGCGGTACTCCGCGCATCTCGTGCTCGGCGAATTTCCAGCCGGGGGACGCCTCGCGCTCGTCGACGGTGACGCGGATGCCGGCGGCCTTCAGCTTCGCGGCGAGGGCGCGCGCGGCGTCGAGGACGCCTTCCTTATGCGACGCGACGGGGACGATGGCGACCTGGACGGGCGCGATCATCGGAGGCAGCACGAGCCCGCGGTCGTCGCCGTGCACCATGATGATGGCGCCGATGATGCGGGTGGACATGCCCCACGAGGTCTGGTGAGGATAGGCGAGCTTGTTGTTCCTGTCGGCGAAGGTGACGTCGAAGGCGCGGGAGAAGCCGTCGCCGAAGTAGTGCGACGTGCCGCTCTGGAGCGCCTTGCCGTCGTGCATCATCGCCTCGATGGTGAAGGTGCTGACGGCGCCGGCGAACTTTTCCTTATCGGTCTTCTGACCCTTGAGCACGGGGATGGCGAGCCGGTCGCGGCAGAAGTCGGCGTAGACGTCGAGCATGCGCAGCGTTTCCTCCATCGCCTCCTCGGGCGTTTCGTGTATCGTGTGGCCCTCCTGCCAGAAGAACTCGGTCGTGCGCAGGAAGGGACGGGTCGTCTTTTCCCAGCGGACGACGCTGCACCACTGATTATAGAGCTTGGGCAGGTCGCGGTAGGACTGCACCGTGCGGGAGTAGTGGTCGCAGAAAAGCGTCTCGGAGGTCGGGCGGACGCAGATGGGCTCCTGAAGCTCCTCGGAGCCGCCCCTGGTCACCCAGGCGACCTCGGGGGCGAAGCCCTCGACGTGGTCTTTTTCTTTATTGAGCAAGCTCTCGGGAATGAACATCGGCATCATGACGTTCTCATGGCCGAGCTCCTTGAAGCGGGCGTCGAGCGCGTTGTGAATATTCTCCCAGAGCGCGCAGCCGTAGGGACGCACGACCATGCAGCCCTTGATGCCGGAATAGTCGGCGAGCTCCGCTTTCTTGACTATATCGGTGTACCACTGGGCGAAATCGACGTCGCGGGGGGTTATTTCCTCGAGCAGTCTGTTGTCTTTTTTGTCTGCCATAGAAGTTATCTCCTGTTAAAAGTAGTTTGACGTTGCCTAAGCGTGCGGCGCTCAGAGCTGAAGGCCGTTGTATTCGGACATAAGCGTCTCGAAGGAGGCGCCGCCGGCGAGCTTTTCGACGGCGTCGGCGACGTAGGGGAGCACCTTTTCGAGCGTCTTTTCCTCGTCTTCGTCGAAGGCGCCGAGGACGTAGGACGCCATGTCGTAGCCCTCCATGTCGGGACGCGCGATGCCTATCTTGATGCGCGGGACGGCGTCGGTGCCGAGGTGGAGCATGATGCTCCGCAGTCCCTTCTGACCGCCGTCGCTCCCGCTCGTGCGGACGCGGATGCGTCCGAGGGGGAGGGCGGCGTCGTCGGAGATGACGAGCACGCGCTCCGGCGGCAGCTTGTAGAAACGCCGCGCCGCGGAGACCGCTTCGCCGCTCGAGTTCATGAAGGTCTGCGGCTTAAGCAGCACGACCTTCGCGCCTCCGAGCCGGCATTCGCAGGTCAGCGCCGAGAACTTCTTGCGGAAGTTCGGCGCTTCCGGCAGGCGGGAGGCGATGAAGTCGACCGCGCGGAAGCCGCAGTTGTGGCGGGTGCGGCGGTACATATCTCCGGGGTTGCCCAGCCCGACGACGAGGTAGTCGACGGAGGGCGAACCGCCTTTGAACTTACTGAAAAAACTCATATCAGACGAAGAGCGGGGAAACGGGCTTGTCCTCGTAGATGCGCTCGATCGCTTCCGCGAAGGTCGGGGCGACGGGGAGCATCTTTATCTTGGCAAGCATCTTATCCTCGGGGATCGGCACGGTGTCGAGCAGGACGAGCTCCTCGATGGGGCTGGCTTCGATGCGCTCCATCGCGGGGCCGGAGAGGACGCCGTGGGTCGCGCAGGCGTAAACGTGGGTCGCGCCCGCGTCCTTTATCGCCTTGGCGGCGTTGCATATCGTGCCGGCGGTGTCTATCATGTCGTCGACGAGCACGCAGCTCCTGCCTTCGACGTTGCCCATGATGTGCATGACCTCGGAGACGTTCGCCTTCGCGCGGCGCTTGTCGATTATCGCGATCGGCACGTCGAGACGGGTGCCGAAGTTGCGGGCGCGCTTGGCGCTGCCGGCGTCGGGGGAGACGATGACGAACTCTTCGCCGGTCTGTTTCGCTTTTTCACGGAAATAGGGGGCGAGCAGCGGAACGCCGAGCAGGTGGTCGACGGGGATGTTGAAGAAGCCCTGTATCTGAGGGGCGTGCAGGTCCATGGTAAGGATGCGGTTGGCGCCGGCGGTCACGATGAGGTCGGCGACGAGCTTCGCGGAGATCGGGTCGCGGGCGCGGGCTTTTCTGTCCTGGCGGGCGTAGCCGAAGTACGGGATGACCGCGGTGATGCGCGCGGCGCTCGCGCGCTTGAAGGCGTCGATCATGATGAGCAGCTCCATGAGGTTGTCGTTGACCGGAGCGCAGGTCGACTGAATGACGTAAACGTCGCTTCCGCGGACGCTTTCGAGAATGGATACCGCGATCTCGCCGTCGGAGAAGCGGCCGACTTCGCATTTGCCCTCCGGCAGTCCGAGATGCGTAGCGATCTGAGCCGCTACCGCCTTGTTGGAGTTTGCCGAGAAGATCTTGATGTCCTTACCGTGAAAATACATTTGCAATTCCCCTTTTTCAGTTTTTCCGTATGCGCGCAAAAAAAGCGCGCATAATCATACATCTTGATTATACAACACCCGAAATCCATATGCAAGCATAATTTGCCTTTGAAACCAAAAAAAGTTGGGCTTGCGGGGGCGCTTTTCCGCGTCGGAAGCGCCGTTCCGGACGCGAAAAGAAAAATTTTGCAGAAATTTCAAAAAAAGGATAGATTTTATTAAATATATTTGCTATAATACTCAGGTTACAAACAATTAAAGTTTGCTTGACAGACTACAAACAAAATATTGGAGGTCAAAACATGAGCAAAAAGTATGTCTATCTGTTTTCCGAAGGCAACGGCAAAATGCGCGAACTGCTCGGCGGAAAAGGCGCCAACCTGGCCGAAATGACCAACCTCGGTCTTCCCGTGCCGCAGGGCTTCACGATTTCCACCGAGGCCTGCACGCAGTATTACGAG
>JAFZXI010000041.1 GCA_017616855.1 Clostridia bacterium
AACCGGCGCCCGTCGAGGTCAAACCGGCGGAGGCCGCTTCCGGTCCCGACGCGATGCTCGCCGCCGCGCTTCCGGACATCAAACGCGCCGCGCCTATGGTCGGGGCCCTGCTCCGCGGAACGCGCTGCGAGATCGACGGCGACGTATTCAAGGTGCACTCCTCGGCGGAATGCGTCCGCACGAGCGCCGACCTCATTTCCGACGCGCTTTACAAGGCGCACGGCAAGCGTTTCAAGGTCGTCGCCGACAGCGACGCCGAGCCCGCCTTCGACAACCTCGACGCGCTTGACGAGCGGCTGAAAAAACTATTCGACTGACATTTGGAGGTAAAAATATGAAAGCAAGGATTCCCGGAGCCAACAACATGGGCAACCTCATGCAGCAGGCGCAGAAAATGCAGGAGCAGATGCAGGAGACCCAGGCGGAACTCGAAGCCAGAGAGTATGAAACCAGCGCCGGAGGCGGCGTTATCAAAGTCAATATCAACGGCAAGAAAGAGATTACCAAGGTCACGATCGATCCCTCCGTCGTCGATCCCGACGACGTCGAGATGCTCGAAGACCTCGTCGCCGCCGCCGTCAACGAAGCGATACGCACCGTTGAGGACGACGCCGCGGAGGAAATGGGCAAGATTACCGGAGGACTCGGCGGACTCGGCATTCCCGGAATGATGTAACCCGCCGCATTTGCGGCTGAACGGAGTTTTCACTCTATGAAGTATTACGCACCGCTGCTCGAACAGCTCATCGAGCATTTCGAGCGCTTCCCCGGCATCGGACGCAAGACCGCGCAGAGAATGGCGTTCTTCGTACTTAATCAGCCGGAAGACAAAGTAAAAAGCTTCGCCGATTGTCTGGTCAGCGCGAAATCGGAGATACACCGCTGCAGCGAATGCTGCAACCTGACCGACGGCGAAAAGTGTTCAATATGCGGCGATCCCTCGCGGGACCGCTCGCTTATCTGCGTCGTTGAGGAGCCCAAGGACGTCGTCGCGCTCGAAGCCGTCGGCGAATACCGTGGGCTCTATCACGTTCTGCACGGGAGCATTTCGCCCCTCGAGGGCGTCGGACCCGACGACCTGACCGTCAAGGAGCTGCTCGCCCGCGTCGGCGAGGGCACCGAGGTCATAATGGCGACGAATCCCGACGTTGAAGGCGACGCGACAGCGCTTTATCTTTCCCGCCTGCTCCGCCCGCTCGGAGCGAAGGTCACGCGCATCGCATACGGTATCCCCGTCGGCGGCGAGCTCGAGTTCGCCGACGGCGAAACGATCGCCCGCGCGATCGAGGGGAGGCGCGAGATATGATCGCCAAGAAAGAGATGCAGGTCATCGCGCGCAATAAGAAGGCGTATCACGACTATTTCGTCGAGGAGACCTACGAGGCGGGCATCGAGCTCGCCGGCACAGAGGTCAAAAGCTTACGCCTCGGCAAGTGCAACCTCAAGGACAGCTACTGCGACTTCCGCCGCGGCGAAATCTACGTCGTCGGCATGCACGTCAGTCCGTACGAAAAAGGCAACATCTTCAACAAAAGCCCGCTGCGCGACCGCCGGCTGCTTCTTCACAAGCGCGAGATACTCAAGCTTTTCAGCGCCGTAAAGCAGGACGGTCTCACCGTCGTTCCGCTTTCGGCGTATTTCTCCGGCAGCAGAGTCAAACTCGAAATAGGTCTCTGCAAGGGTAAAAAGCTCTATGACAAACGCGCCTCCGCCGCAGAGCGCGACGCGAAGCGCACGATAGACAGAAAGCTCAAGGAGCGCAACGCATGATCAAACTCTATCCCGACCGCCCCTTCATATTCGACGGCGCATTCGGCACCTGCTACGCCGGACTTCATCCGCAGGACATTCCCTGCGAGCTGTCCAACGTCGGGCATCCGGAGCGCGTTATCGCGCTGCACAAACAGTATATCGCCGCTGGCGCGGACGGGATAAAGACCGACTCCTTCACGCTCAACCGCGTGAACTTCCCCGACGAAGCGCAGCTCGAAGCGCTTATCGCCGGCGCGCTCCGCTGCGCGAACACCGCCGCGGAGGGCAAAGCCGCCGTCTTCGCCGACGTCGGCCCTATCCCCGACGGGACGGAGGACGATTACGCCGAGCTGGTCGGCGTCTTTCTCCGCTGCGGAGCGGAAAACTTTTTGTTTGAAACCTTCGCGGAGTTCGCTCCGCTCGATAAAGCGCTGAGGCGCGTCAGAGATGCCATGCCGGAAGCGGGGATCATCGTCAGTTTCGGCGCCGCGCCCGACGGCTACACGCGCCACGGCAACGCGCTTTCCGAGCTTATTTCGGAGGCCGCCGCGCATTCCGCGGTCGACGCAGTCGGCTTCAACTGCGTCTGCGGACCGGCGCACGCCGTACGGCTCGCCGCGTCGATTGCCGGAATCAGCAAGCCGCTCTGCGTCATGCCAAACGCCGGTTACCCCGTCGACGTCAACGGCAGAACGGTCTATAACGACAACGTAGACTACTTTGCCGGGAAAATCAAAGAGATATACGCCCTCGGAGCGAAGCTCGTCGGCGGCTGCTGCGGCACCACGCCGGCGCATATCGCCGCCTCCGCCGCGGCGCTGAAGAACGCTCCGCTTCCGTCCGTTTCGGTCAGCGGCGGCGCTGAAAGCAGCGTCGTACGCGAAGAAGGCGCTTTCGCGCTGAAGCTTCGCGAAGGCAGGCGCGTCGTCGCGGTCGAGCTCGACCCGCCGGCGGACGTTTCGCTTGCGGAAACCGCGGACGCGGCGCTGACGCTCAAAAACGCGGGCGCGGACGTTATCACCTTCGCGGACAACCCCCTTTCACGCTCCCGAGCGGACAGTCTGATGACCGCCGCCTTCGTGCGCGAGCGCACCGGCGCGGAAGTCATGCCGCACCTGACCTGCCGCGACAGGAACCACCTCGCGATAAAGTCCTCCCTGCTCGCCGCGAACGCGATGGGAGTGCGCAGCGTGCTCGCCGTCACAGGCGATCCGCTCTCGAACGACGATCTGAAAAGCAAGGGCGTTTTCGCCCTCAATTCATACAAACTCATCGGATACATCTCCGGGCTCAACCGCGCGGAGTTCGCCGCCGCGCCCTTCTGCGTCGGCGGAGCGCTTAACATAGGCGCCCCCGTCTTCGACGCCGAGCTCGCGCGGGCGCGCGAAAAATGCGGGCGCGGAGCCGAGTTCCTCCTCACGCAGCCGGTCGGCTCGGAGGCGGCGCTGGAAAATCTCAAGGCCGCGCATAAAACGCTCGGCGTCCCGATACTCGCGGGCATATACCCCGTCGCGGGCTACAAAAACGCCCTCTTCCTCAAAAACGAGGTCTCCGGTATCGAGATACCGGACGAGCTGCTCGCGGAGCTTGAAGGCAAAAGCCGCGAAGAAGCGGCGGAGATCTCCGTCCGTTTCGCCGCGGAAACCGCGGCAAAAGCCGCGCCTTACTGCGACGGTTTCTACGTAATGACGCCGCTCAAGCGCGTCGACATCGTTTCCGCGCTGCTCGCGAAACTAAAGGAGAAGCAACTGATATGATTTACACCGTCGGAGAAAAACTGAACAGCTCGGTGCCTTCCACCGGCGAAGCGATGCTCGCCCGCGACTTCGACAAGCTCGCGGCGCTCGCGCTCGCGCAAGCGGAAGCCGGCGCCTCCTGCCTCGACATCAACACCGCGCTCTGCGGCGAAGCCGAGGTCGAAATGCTCTGCCGTCTCGCCTGCGACGCCGCGGAAAAGACCGAATGCGATATCATGCTCGATTCCCCCTCCCCCGACGCGATAATCGCCGCACTCCCGCACACGAAGGACAGATACACGATAATCAATTCCGTCACCGCGGACGAGCGCCTCGAAGAACTGATTCCCGCCGCCGTCGAATACAGCGCCGGCGTCGTCGGACTCCCGATACGCTCCGGCACAATACCGCAGACGCCGGAAGGACGCCTTGAAAACGCCCTCGCGATACGCGCGCGGCTGAACGAAGCCGGCATTCCCGACAGCCGCATTTACATCGACGCGCTCGCCGAGAGCGTCGCCATGGGCGGAAACGAGGGAAAAACGCTGCTCGAAACGGTGCGTCTGCTCCGCCGCGAGCTGCCTGATATCCACATCATCTGCGGACTTTCCAACGTGTCCTTCGGGCTCCCGAAGCGCGCGAAGCTCAACGCCGCCGCGGCTACGCTGCTTATCGAAGCCGGCGCCGACTGCTTCATCTGCGACGCCGCCTCCCCTTCGCTGAAAAGCGCGATCGCGGCCTGCGAGGCGTTCACGGGCAAAGACGAATACTGCATGGACTACATCACCTACGTAAGGAGCGAGAACGAATGATAACCGATACCCTGTATCCCGAAATAGACTATGAACGTTTCGGACTCAAAAAGGGCAGCGCCGAAGTCAACGTAAAATGCTACGTCAGCGAGCCGTGCACCGACGACCCGCTGCTGCGTCCTGCGGTGATAGTGTTTCCCGGCGGCGGCTACTGGTTCTGCAGTCCGCGCGAGGCGGAGCCGATCGCGCTCGCCTTTGCGGCGAAGGGCTTTGCCGCTTTCGTGCTGAATTATTCCATCGGCACGGGCGAGTTCCCTTCCGCGCTGCTTGAAGCCGCGTGGACGGTAGACTTCGTCCGCAGGAACGCGGAAAAATGGAACGTAATGAAGGATAAAATAGCCGTCTGCGGCTTCTCCGCGGGCGGACATCTCGCCGCCAACATAGGCACGATGTGGGACGCTCCCGAAGTGCGCGACATGCTCGGTTTCAAAAACGGCGAAGCGAGACCTGACGCGATGATTCTCTGCTACCCCGTCATTTCGACGGGCGACTGCATCGAATACGGTTCGATACGCAACCTTTCCGGCGGCAGAGCCGACGTCGACCCCGAGCTGAAGGCGCGGCTTTCGCTCGAAAACGCCGTCGACGACGCGACGCCTCCGGCGTTCATATGGCACACCGCCGACGACACCTGCGTCAAGGTGGAAAACTCCCTGCTTTTCGCCTCGGCGCTCTCGGAACACAATATCCCGTTCGAAATGCATATCCTGCCGAAAGGCGACCACGGGCTTTCCCTCTGCAACCCCGCCGTCGATATCCCGACAGAGCGCGAACTGCCCTGGATAAGCACCTGGACGGACAGCGCCGCCGACTGGCTGAGGCGGCTTTAACAGGTATTCCCGCGGCGTCAGCCGCCGAATAGAATAACACAATGGAGGAAGTAAAAATGTTTTGCACAAAATGCGGAACCCCCTGCGGCGAAGGTCAGCGCTTCTGCAATAACTGCGGAGCCCCGCTGGAAGCCGCCGCGGCCGCCGCTCCGGTCGAACCGGAAGCGCCCGCTGCCGAAGTTCCCGTTGCTGAAGAACCCGTAATCGCCGAAGCCGTCGAGAGCGTCGAAGAAAAATCCGCCGAAGCCGCCGAGGCCGTCGAAGAGGAAGCGGGCGAAGCTTTTGCCGCCGCCGAAGACGCAGCCGAAGAAGCGATTGAGGAAGTTCCCGCCGCCGCGGAACCCGCTGTCGAGGAGCCGGTATTCGCCGCCCCCGTCTTCGAGCAGCCGCCGGTTTATCAGCCGCCGGTCGAGCAGCCGCAGTTCCAGGCGCCTCCGGTCATCGAGCAGCCGCCTTTCGCGCCCGGCTTCATTCCGCCCGCGCCGCTGAAGAAAAAGAGCGGAGTTGCCAAGTGGCTCGTACGCATCGTCATCTCCTGCCTGCCGCTGCTGGTAACCTACATGATGATCCTCATCAACGGCACCGGACTGTTCAACAAGATGGCGAGCAGCTATGAGGGTTTCAAGACGCTGAGCATCATTCTGCTCGCGATAATCGGCATTTCGATTATAGTTCAGATCTCCGCGCTGCTGACTTGGGCGCTCCGCAAGAAAGGCGACCCCGCGACGCGCGACTGGGCGGTCGGATTCATAATCGCCGCAATAGCCGTTATCGTCGTTATTTCGCTTTTCGCGCTCGGCTATATCCTCTTCACCGATATGAACGTGAAGCCCGGATTCTTCGAGACCATCGGCAGTTTCATGCCTTCCGTCGGCTTCATCCGCGGGCTGATACTCGTTCTCTGATACCTCCTTTTTCAAACGCGCCTGTCCGAGCGGACGGGCGCGTTTTTTTGCGCAAAAGTATTGACTGTGGAACGCAATGTGATATAATGAATATGAGTGAGAATGTCTTAGTAAGGGGTGACGTTAATGAGAAAGCTCAAGTCTGTTATCGCCGCGCTCATCTGCATAGCGATGATTTCGGCGTTTCCGGCGTTTTACGCTTCCGCGTATGACAGAGAAATATTCATAAACGAACCCGAAAGCTACGCTGCCTCGCTCGGCATCACCGAGGAAGCGCTGACTGAGCTCGTTGAATTCCTTTACGACTCCGTTGAACGCTGCCGCCGCGACGTCAACCTCTCCCGCTACGGTATCAAATACGCGGGCGGCACAAACGCGGATATCGTCCGCGATCTGCTGATGGAGAACCCGAAAGCTTTTAACGTCAAAGGCATACAATACAGCACTTTAGGTCAGAACATCGTCAGTTTCACCATACTGTACAAGGCAGACCTCGCAACATACAAAGAACAGGTCGCGGAATGCGACGCCGTCGCCGAAGAGCTTACCGAAGGGCTCACTCCCGGCATGCCGGAAGCGCTCAAAGCGATGATTATTCACGACCGCCTTGTCGTCCATTGCCAATACTCACTTGATTATGAAGAGGACGACTACAACGCCTACGGCGCGCTCGTCGGCGGAAAAGCCGTCTGCCAGGGCTACACAAGAGCTTATTCCTACCTGCTCAACTACGTCGGAATAAATAACTATTCCTGTCCTTCCGATGAGTTGGCACACGTCTGGAACATTGTCGTTCTCGACGGCGTCAAATACCACGTCGACGTAACCTGGGACGACCCGCTGCTCGACGTTCCGGGCAGAGTCGGACACTGGAATCTGTTCCTTTCAAGCGACGCGCTGTATTCTTCCTACCCCGATAATCACGCCGCTGACGACTATGACACAAGCCCCGTTTCCACCGCTTACGACGGTTTCTTCTGGCAGAACTCGCAGGCGCAGTTCTGCCTGATGAACGACACGGTATATTATATCGACCACGCCGCCAAGACGCTCAACAGTTACGATTACACGACGAGCATTTCGCGCACGCTGCTCGACCTCGGCGAATACTACTGGCCGGCGAGCGCTACGGCATATTGGACGACGTCCTACGCCCGTCTCGCGACTTATAAAGGAGTCCTCTATTACTCGCTGCCGGAAGGCGTTTACACGCTCGACCCCGTGACGCTTGTTTCCGAGCCGTTTTTCCTGCCGGATATGTCGGCGCACAACTACTTCTCGGTTTACGGCTTCGACGTCAAGGACGGCGTAGTGACCTGCCTCGGCGCCGCCACTCCGAACCTGCGCCCGACGACAGAGATGGAGTTTTACACCTACCGCTTTGAAGGCGGAGAGATCGAAGATCCGGTTGTCAAGGGCGACATGGACGGCGACGGAACAATAACCGTTGCCGACGCGCTCGTAGTGCTCCGTGCCGCCGCGCGGCTCGTGCCGGTTACGCCCGAGATCCTTGAGGCAGGCGACGTTGACGGCGACGGCGCTATCACCGTCGCGGACGCGCTGGCGATCCTCCGCGTCGCCGCGAAGCTTATCCCGAGTCTGTAAAGAATAACGCGCATAGCAAACCGCCCTCCGATTCGGAGGGCGGTTGTTTTATAGCATCTTTTTGCTTATTCGTCCAGATAATCCTTGCGGTAGTCGACGTTGAAGCGGGCGGCGAGGGCTTTGAGGTTTTCGTCCGTTATCGTATTCAGCGTCGGCAGGTGCGCGGTCAGCATATAGAGCTGCGCGGCTTTCTCGACGGTTTCGATAAGTCCGAACGCTTCGTCGAGGTCGCGTCCCGTGCCGTAAATGCCGTGGGACGCCCAGACGACGAGGCGGCGGTCCTTCATCTTTTCCGCGGTCGCGGCGCCGATCTCGTTGGTGCCGCAGACCATCCACGGAAGCACGCCGACGCCCTCCGGGAAAACTATGATGCACTCGGTGCAGGTCTTCCAGAGCGTGCGGGTGAAGGCGCGCTCGTCGAGCGGGTGGACGCGCGTCATCGCGACGGTGTAGGTCGGGTGGCAATGCGTCACGACGCGGTGGTTTGGATCGGCGGCGAGGCGCGAGATATGCGTCATCAGGTGCGCGGGCAGTTCGCTCGTGAAGCTGCCGCCGTCGGCGAAGCCCCAGAGCAGCTCCGCTTCGGAGCCGTCGGCGGAAATGCGAATCACGCCGAGGTCTTTTTCCGGCTGCTTTTCGATATTCTTGAAATACTTGCCGGTGCCGGTGACGACAAATATCCTTCCGGCGACCGCCTTCGCGTCGAAGCCGGTCGGGATGCGGCGGATAACGTTATTGAGGTCGAGGTATTCCGCCGCTTCAGCGGCGTCGACGAGCATGCTGATGTTGCCTCCGTTGCGTTCGTCCCAGCCGAGGCGGTACATATTCGAGGCGGTCGAGCAGGTTTCGCGCAGGAAGGGCGCGGTCAAAATATCTTTCATATCCTCTTTTGCAGAACCTCTCTTTCGTAGTTTCTGACTTCGGTCAGGTAGTCGGACGGCGTTCCGGCGCGGCGGAGCAGTTCTTCCCAAACGTCGCCGAAGGGCAGCAGCTTCTGCTCCTCGCGGCGCACCATCAGCGCGGTAAAGTCGGCTTCGTCCTGCAGGTGTTTCAGCTCTGCGGACGGCTCGAGCAGTGCGCTCAGCAGCGCCATTTTCACGCTGCGGACGCCGGTTACCCACGCGGAAACGCGGTTTATCGAAGCATCGAAGTAGTCGGTGGCGATGAAGGCGCGGCCGAGGGCGTCACAGCGCACAAGCTCGCGCGCGATCTCCTTCGTTTCGTCGTCGAAAAGCACGACGTGGTCGCTGTCCCAGCGGACGCCGCGGGTCAGATGCAGCGCGATGCGCGGGTTGAAGAGCAGCAGCGAGGAGATCTTATCCGCGACCTGCTCGGTCGGGTGGTAGTGCCCGTTATCCATCAGCGGCACTATTCCCTTTTCCGCGGCGTAGCTCAGGCAGAACTCCGCGCTGCCGACGGTGTAGGATTCCAGCCCGATGCCGAAGACCTTGGATTCGAGCGAGATGAAGACCTTGTCTTTGTCATAGGGTATCGAAAGAATCTCGTCGAGCGACTTTTTGAAGCGCTCGCGCGGACCGATGCGGTCGGCGGGGATATCCTTGTATCCGTCCGGTATCCAGAAGTTGACGAGGCAGGGCTCGCCGGTCTCGCTCGCGAAGTATTCCGCGATCTCGACGCAGCGTTTGCCGTGCTCCACCCAGAAGCGGCGGACGGTCTCGTCCGGCGAGGAAAGCGTGAGGTTATCCTTCACCATAGGGTGCGAGAAGAAGGTCGGGTTAAAGTCCAGCCCCATGCCGCGCGCCTTTGCGAACTCCGCCCACGGCGCGAAATGCTCCGGACGCAGCGCGTCGCGGTCGGCGCGGGCACCGCTGAAGATCGCGTAGCATGCGTGCAGGTTCAGCTTCATCCTGCCGGGGACGAGGCGCAGGACCTCGTCGATATCCGCCATGAGCTCCGCGGGCATGCGCGCCCTGCCGGGATAGTTGCCGGTCGTCTGTATGCCGCCGGTCAGTCCGCCGCCGTTATCGAAGCCGATAACGTCGTCGCCCTGCCAGCAGTGCAGCGACACGGGCACGGAAAGCAGCTTCTCTATCGCAGCTTCGGTATCGACGCCGAGCGCCGCGTATTTCGCTTTCGCTTCGCTGTAACTCATCTTTTCACCCTCTCACTATATCAGCTCCCGCGCCTGCGCGAGAGTTATCTTTTTATCAAACATTATCTGCGAGAGCAGATTGCCCGCCGAGGTCGCCTCGACGGGTCCCGCCTTGACGGGCAGGCCGGTGTATTTTTCGGTCAGTTCGTTGAGGTAAACGTCGCGGCTGCCGCCGCCGACGACGCGTATCGCGGACGCCTTGAAGCCGGCGACTCCTTCGAGCTCGGCGACCGCCTCGGCGTAAGACGCCGCAAGAGAATGATACACCGTATTCAGCGCGCGGTCAAGAGGCATTTGCGCTTCGCCCGCACAGGAGCGCACCGCGGCGAGCATGCTTTCCGGCGCGAGCAGGCGCGGATCGGTCACGTCGATGCGCGCGAAACCGCCGCAGGCGCGCGCGGCTTCCATCATTTCGTCGTAGGTCATGCTGCCGCCGAGCTCGCGGCGGATGCTCTGCATCAACCACATGCCGGTATAATTCTTCAGCAGGCGGAAACGGCGTTCAACTCCGCCCTCGTTGGTGAAGTTCGCGGCGCGCGCGGCTTCGGAAAGCACCGGCGACGGCGTTTCGACGCCGATCAGCGACCAGGTGCCGGACGAGATATAGACCTCGCCCTCCTTTATCGGACAGCCCGCGACGGCGGAGGCGGTATCGTGACTCGGCGCGAAAATCACTTCGCAGTCGAAACCGACGCGTTCCGCAACCTCCGGCAGCAGACGTCCGGCGCGCGTGCACGGCTCCGCGAGCGCGCCGAAAAGGCGCTCCGGCAGATCGAGTCGGCGTATTATTTCGCCGTCCCACGCGCCGTTTGAGGCGTTAACGAGCCCGGTGGTCGTCGCGTCTGTGTATTCGTTTTGCATTACGCCGGTCAGCTTATAGGTGATATACGACGGCAGCATAAGCATATGTTCCGCGGAGTCGAGCCGGCCGGTGAGCTTGTCTGCGTAAAGCTGGAATATCGTATTGAACTGCTGCTTCTGGATGCCGGTGCGGGCGTAAAGCTCCTCCGGCGGTATCAGCGCTTCGACCGCGGGGACGGCGCGTTCGGTGCGTCCGTCGCGATAGCAGTAGACGGGGGCGATAACTTCGCCGTTCGCGCCGAGCAGGACGTAGTCCACGCCCCAGGTGTCGATCGCGACGCTTTTCGGGATAAAGCCGAGCTCCGCGCAGCGCTTCAGTCCGTTTTCGACTTCGGAAACGATGCGGACCGCGTCCCAGACGAGCCCGTCGGAGCCGTTCTCTATGCGGTTCTCGAAGCGGTAGACCTCACGCGTGCGCATACGCCCGCCCTCGATCCAACCGAGGACGTGTCTGCCGCCCGAAGCGCCGATATCGACCGCGAGATAATACTCCATAACTCCTCCGTAAATGACAAATCGGGACGGACCTGAACGGGTCCGTCCCGCGTTGATATTATTTGCCGAAAATATCCTTGAACTTGCTCTTGAAGGCGCCGCGCTCGGGGTGGTTTTCGTCCCCGATGCCCTCCGCCATTTGGCGCACGAGCTCCTTCTGCTTTTTGCTGAGATTCTTCGGCACGACGACCTTGATATGCACGTATTCGTCGCCGGTGGCGGCTACCGAGCCGCGCTTGCGCACGCCCTTGCCGCGCAGGCGGAAAACGTCGCCGTTCTGCGTGCCCTCGGGAATCGAATACTTGACCTTGCCGTTCGGCACGGGGACGGTAAGCTCCGCTCCCAGCGCCGCCTGCGCGAAGGTCACGGGCACTTCGATATGCAGGTCGCTTCCGTCGCGTTTGAAAACGGGGTGCGGTTTGACGCGAATGAGTATGTTCAGGTCGCCGCTGCCGCCGCCGTTCGCGCCGGCGTCGCCTTCGCCCGAAAGGGTGATGACCTGGTCGTTATCTATGCCCGCGGGGACCTTGAAGGTAATCTTGCGCTGACGGCGGACCTTTCCCTTGCCTCCGCAGGTCTTGCAGGGCGTTTTGATTATCTTGCCGGTGCCGCGGCATGCGTCGCACGCCGTCTGCACCTGCGTCATGCCGAAAACGCTGCGCTGCTGGCGCACAACGCGACCGGTGCCGTGGCAGACGGAGCAGGTCTCCGCCTGCGTTCCCGCCGCCGCGCCGCTGCCCTTGCAGTCGCCGCAGGACTCGATCCTGCCGATCTCCACGCTCTTTTCGCAACCGAAGATCGCTTCCTCAAAGGTGAGCGCAATCGCCGTTTCGACGTCGCGTCCGCGCTGCGGGCCGTTTCTTCGCGCGCCGGAGAATCCGCCGCCGAAGAATGAGCCGAACAGGTCGGAAAGATCAAAGTCGAATCCGCCTGCGCCGTACGCTCCGCCGCCCGCGCCGAAGTTCGGGTCTACGCCGGCGTGGCCGAATTGGTCGTATTTGGCTTTCTTATCCGCATCTGAAAGGACGCTGTAGGCCTCGTTGACCTCTTTGAACTTCGCCTCCGCGTCCTTGTCGCCCGGATTGAGGTCGGGGTGGTACTTTTTCGCCAGCTTGCGGTAAGCGTGCTTGATCTCTTCCTCGCCGGCGGTCTTGTCTACGCCCAGGACCTCGTAGTAATCTCTCTTGTCAGCCAAAGCAATCTTCCGTTCGTGTTATTTTAGTCGACGTCCTTGTAATCGGCGTCGGTGAATTTCGTGTCGCCGCCCTGCGAAGCGTCGTCCGTGCCCTGCTGTTGCTGCTGCTCGGCCTGCGCCTTCGCGGCTTCTTCCTTGTAGATGCGCTCGGCGACTTTGTAGAACTCTTTCTGGAGTGCCTCCTCGGCGGCCTTGATGGCGTCGTTGTCGGTGCCCTTCAGCGCTTCTCTGGTCTTCTCGAGTTCAGCGTTGACGGCCTTCTTTTCGTCCTCGGTGACCTTGTCGCCGAAGTCGTTAAGGGACTTTTCAATCTGGTAGACCGACTGGTCGGCGCTGTTGCGCGTCTCGGCGGCTTCCTTGTTCTTTTTGTCCTCCTCGGCGAACTTCTCGGCCTCCTTGACCGCCTTGTCGATATCGTCCTTGCTCATGTTGCTGGACGCGGTGATCGTTATCTGCTGCTCCTTGCCGGTGCCTTTATCCTGCGCGGAGACGTTGACGATGCCGTTGGCGTCGATATCGAAGGTGACCTCGATCTGCGGGATGCCGCGGGGCGCGGGAGCGATGCCGTCCAGGTGGAAGCGGCCGAGCGACTTGTTATAAGCCGCCATCTCGCGCTCGCCCTGAAGCACGTTGATCTCGACGGAGGGCTGGTTATCCGCCGCCGTGGAGAATATCTGACTCTTCTTGGTCGGAATGGTGGTGTTGCGCTCGATCAGCTTGGTGAACACGCCGCCCATCGTCTCGATGCCGAGCGAAAGCGGGGTGACGTCCAGCAGGACGAGGCCCTTGACGTCGCCGCCGAGGACGCCCGCCTGGATCGCCGCGCCGAGCGCGACGCATTCGTCGGGGTTGATGCCCTTATGGGGGTCCTTGCCGATGAGCGCCTTGACGGCGTCGTAGACGGCGGGGATACGCGAGGAACCGCCGACCATAAGGACCTTATCAATCTGCGAAGCGGTAAGTCCGGCGTCGGAAAGCGCCTGCTTCGCGGGCTTTATCGTAGCTTCCACCAGATCGGCGGTCAGCTCGTTGAACTTCGCTCTCGTCAGCGTCATGTCGAGGTGTTTCGGGCCCTCGGCGTCCGCAGTGATAAAGGGCAGGTTGATATCAGCGGAGGTGACGGAGGAAAGCTCGATCTTCGCCTTCTCCGCGGCTTCCTTCAGGCGCTGCAAAGTGACCTTATCCTTGCGAAGGTCGATGCCGTTATCCTTCTTGAACTCGTCCGCGAGCCAGTCTATGATGCGGTTATCGAAATCGTCGCCGCCGAGACGGGTGTTGCCGCCGGTCGCGAGGACTTCGAAGACGCCGTCGCCGATCTCGAGGATTGAAACGTCGAAGGTGCCGCCGCCGAGGTCGTAGACCATGACCTTCTGCTCCTGCTCCTTGTCGACGCCGTAAGCGAGCGAAGCCGCGGTCGGCTCGTTGATTATACGCAGAACGTCGAGTCCCGCGATCTTGCCGGCGTCCTTCGTCGCCTGGCGCTGCGCGTCGCTGAAATACGCCGGAACGGTGATGACCGCCTGCGTGATCTTCTCGCCGAGGTACGCTTCCGCGTCCGCCTTCAGTTTCTGAAGAATCATCGCGGAGATCTCCTGCGGCGTGTAGCTCTTATCGCCTATCACGCTCTTGTGATCGGTGCCCATCTCTCTCTTTATGGAGGAGATTGTTCTGTCGGGGTTCGTTATCGCCTGTCTCTTGGCGACCTGCCCGACCATTCTTTCGCCGGATTTGGCGAAAGCGACGACGGACGGAGTGGTGCGTCCGCCTTCGGCGTTAGCGATGACGACGGGCTCGCCGCCCTCCATGACCGCTACGCAGGAATTGGTTGTTCCCAAGTCGATACCTATGATTTTTGCCATTATTATCAATCCTTTCAGAGTTATTTACGTATTCAGTTCGCAACCTTGACGGTCGCGGGACGAATCACCGTGTCGCCGAGCTTGTAGCCCTTGCGGAAGACCTGCGCCACCGCGTTTTCCGGCAGGGCGTCGTCTTCGACGTGCATTACCGCGTCGTGAAGCTTCGGATCGAACGTTTCCGTTTCGACCTCGGTCACGCCGACGTCGGAAAGCGACTTTTCAATCTGCTTCGCAATGAGCTCGAGGCCGCTGCGGAGTTTTTCCGCGTCGGCGTTCCCGCTCGCGAGCGCGGCTTCGATGCTGTCGAGCACCGGCAGAAACTTGCCGACGGTGTCGGCGGCGACGGAGGTGTAAAGCTCCGTCTTTTCGCGGGCGGTGCGCTTGCGGAAGTTTTCGTATTCCGCGATCGTGCGGAGGAACATGTCGTTAATGCGCGCGAGCTCCGCCTCGGTTTGCTCAAGTTTGGCTTTCAGCTTTTCGGAATCCGCCTTTTTCGCGGGTTCCTTTTTCGCGCCGGTCTTTTTTGCGGTTCCGGCGGGCTTTTTTTCTTCCTTTTCGTTATCCGTCATATCGATTACCTCTTATCTGTACTCGTCCGAGAGCAGCTCGGAGATGGTCTTTGCGATGAAATCGACGCTCGCGACGGCGTCGCCGTAGTTGAGGCGCATCGGGCCGATAAGCGCGACGCTGCCTTCGCCGGACGGCGCTCCGTAACCGCAGCCGATGACCGCGGCGTCGGAAAGGCGCTCATCTTCGCTGTCGGCGCCGAGAAGCACCTTCGTTTCGCGCCCCTGTATCCTGCGGAGCAGACCGCTTATCGCGTCGGGCTTATCGAGAAGTTCCACGACGCGGTGCGCGGTGAGCGCGTCGGCGCGGTGAAGCAGCTGGGAAACGCCGCCGACGTAGACGGAACTTTCGGCGCTGTCGGACAGGGTCGCGACCGCGGTCGCGAAAAGGGCGTTGCCTTCGCCGCTGAGCCCGAGCTCGCGGCTGAGCTTCGTCATATCCTCGGCGAGCGCGGCGTTTATTTCGCGGTCGGCAAAACGCTCGTTTATCGCCTTGCTGAGCGCGTGGAGTTCCTCGGGCGAGACCTCGCTGCGCGTGCGGCAGCTTCTGGGGTTCGAGACACCGTCGCTCGTGACGGCGACGACGACGTAGACGCAGCTGTCCGCGACGAAGAGGTTCATTCTCAGCAGACGGAGCCCCTTGACGTAAGGCGTTATCGCGACGGAGGCGCACTCGGTCATGCGCGAAAGAAGCTGACCTGCGCGTTCGAGCAGCGTGCTTGCGGAGGGCGCTCCGCTTTTCAGTTCCGCGAGCACTTCGGAACGCACCGGTTCCGGAAGCTGAGCGCGCGGCATGAGGCGCGTCACAAAAAGGCGGTAAGCTTCGACGGTGGGAACGCGGCCTGAGGAGGTGTGCGGCTGCTCGAGCAGTCCGACGCGCTCCAGCTCCGCCATATCGTTGCGGATAGTGGCAGAGGAAACGCCTCCGAGTTTTTCGGCGACGGCTTTCGAGCCGACGGGCTCGCCGCTTTCGACGTAGCCGTTGACGACTATGCGCAGTATTTCATTTCTTCTGTCGCCGATTTCCATTCCCTTCACCCCCGAACGCTGAATCATCACGTTTATTATTATGGCTGTTTTTCTCTCGATTAGCACTCTTTGCCTCCGAGTGCCAACTCTGTTATTGTACTACTTTTTCAATAATTGTCAATATATAATTTGTGAAATATTTGCAAAATCTGGCGGCGGAGACATAAAAACGCCGGAGTCCCTTGCGGCGACTCCGGCGGTATGTATTATACTATTCGTTTTCAGAACGTCAGCGTATCCACGCGGTCAAGCAGCTCTTCAAGACGGCCGGTGAAGTATTCGACTTCTTTGCGGCCCGCTTCGGTCTCGAGCGCTCCGCGGCGTATCATGCGGCGGATAATGCGGGTGTAGCCGATTACCTTCGCCTTGTCCTCGACCGCGTTGACGGTCGCTTCGTCCGCGCCTCCGAGGTAAAGACGGAGCGATTCGCGCCAAATGTGTTTCGTCCGGTCGTAAGGAATGCCGAGGAATCCCTCCACTTTCTCCTTATCGAGCTCGCCGTAACCGACGTAAGCGTTATACATGGAGCCGAGCTCGAAGATGGGATTGCCCATGCAGAGCGTATCCATATCGATAAGAAGCGCCTCGCCCTCCTGCAGCATCACGTTTTTGACGTGATAGTCGCCGTGGAGCATGTGGTTATCCTCCGGAAGGGCGGAAACGAGCGAATAAAGCTTCTCGAACTTATCCGCGGGCAGATAATCCTTCATGAACTCCGCCCAGTCCAGCGCGACCGCCTTCATGTCGGGAATGTCGCCGGGTTTCAGCTCGGTGGAGTGTATCTTTTTCAGCAGGTCGACGGACATCTTTATAACCTCGTCGATCCGCGCCGGCTCGGTAATGATAAGCTTCGCGAAGGACTTGGCGTTCAGCAGCTCGAAGACGGAGCCGTAACCCTCGCCGACGCGCACGACGTCGTAAGGGATCGCGGTGGGGACGCCGAGAACGAACGCTTTGCGGGCAAGCTCGCGTTCGCGATGGATATCGGGGAGCGAATCCGGATTGAGATAGACCTTGACGATGGTATCACGGTCGATGCGGTAGACCTTGCCGTTGGCGCCCTGCCCTATCACCTCGCAGCCGTCCACGGAGATAACGCGGTACGCCTTGCTTATGTCTATCATCTCGGTAAAACCGGTCATGTCGAAGATCTCATAGACTTCCGGCGAAACGTTGATCACCTTAAGCGCGGGCACCTCCTTGCGCAGGCGCAGAATGATACGGAGCCCCGCGCTCGAAATGTATTCGAGCTTTTCGCAGTCGAGCTCCAGGGCGTCATAAGCTCCGGACGCGCGGGCGGCGGCTATCGCCTCCTCTACGGCGGGAGCGTTGGCGGAGTCGATATGCCCCGAAAGGAATACCGTCAAAGTGTTTCCGTTTGCTTTGTAAGTTACGTTTTCCATTCTATTTCACCTCATTAAAAACTGCTTCCGTAAGCGTCCGATATTCCTGCCACGCGGGGTAGCCGGAAAGCTCCTCCGTCATGCGCAGAACGCTGCGGTAATACCACGCCTGCTCGGCGGGATCGTTTTGATTGAAATGCTGCCAGAGCGCGTCGCCCTCTATAAGATACTGCGAATAAAACGAGCGCATGTTCGAGAGTTTGTCGCCGAGCCAGAGCATTTTTTCGGAGATATTATTGCTTTCGGCGAGGGCGTTAAGCGTTTCTTCCTTGCGTAAGCGCCAGCTCTTTTCCGGCGGTATCTGCGGACGTTTGTTTTCCGTATCGCCCGAAACGAGCGCGGCCACGCGCGGACCGAAGCGCTCCTCGATATCCGAAACGGTGAACTCGGTATCCTCCGCAACGTCGTGGAGCATCGCCGCGGCGAGGACTTCTTCGTCGCCGGTCATCGTGCCGACGATTGCCGCGACCTCCATCGGATGAAGTATGTACGGCTTCAGCCCGATTTTACGCCTCATTCCCTTGTGCGCTTCGACGGCGAAGACAATCGCTTCGTCAAGTAAACTCAAGCCGCTCACCCCTCAGATGTTTTTCTTTATGCGCAGGATATTCTGCCCGTTTTTGTATTCGTAGGTGATCTCGTCCATCGTCTGCTTGACGACGAAGATGCCGAGGCCGCCTATATCGCGGTCTTCGACCGAGAGCGTAGTGTCCGGGTCCTCTTTCGCAAGCGGATCGTAGGGCTTTCCGTGGTCGATAAAGGTTATCACGACGCTCAGCGGTTCGTCCTCCACCTCCACGCGGACGGTGGCGGGACCGGTTTCGGGATCGTAAGCGTACTGCGCGATGTTGCCGAGAAGCTCGTCTATTGCAACGTCGATCTGGAATCTGGCGCGAAGCGGACAGCCGAACTCCTCCAGCTCATCGTTGACGAAATCCGTAACGACGGGGATGTTCTCGAGCGTTGCTTCAATTGTCATTTCTTTCGGTTTCGGTTCCATTGGTCTACTCCTCTTTTGCGGCGTCCTTTTCGACAACGTTGACGTAGTTGTAGGGGATTTCGATGCCGTTGGCGATGAGCGCCTCGCGCACCTTTACGTTCACGTCGTCAAAAACGAGTTCGGTGGGTGTGTTTTTCTCAAAAAACACGGTGACGGAAAGGATCAGCGCGCTTTCGGCAAACCGCCGGAAGTATACCGGCGCGTACTCGGCGTCGCTGTTCGCTTTGCGCTTTATCGGCTTGGAATACTCGCTGCTTTCGACAGCTTCCGCGATGACCTTTTTCGCAAGCTGTATATCGGTATCGTAACCCACGGAGTATTCCAGCAGTATCGACTTGTCTGCGCGGTTGTAGCTGTAGTTGATTATCTTCTGCGAGTTCATAACGCTGTTCGGAACGACTATACGCTGCGTATCTATGCCGATGAGCACGACGTGGCGCATATTCATTCCCTGAACCGTTCCCGACGTGCCGTCGTCGAGGACGATGCGGTCGCCTATGGTAAACGGCTTGTGTATGCTTATCATCAAGCCGGCGAGGATATCCCTGATGGTATCCTGCGCCGCGAACGCGAGCACCGCGCTGATTATCGCGGTACCGCCGAGGAGCGTCTGCCATATCGCCGCGAAACCGCTGAAAAACGAAACCGTCACGATGAACGCGGCAATAATGATTATCGCCACGTTGACGCGCTCGAAGAATACGAGTTCCAGTCCCTTACGGCGTTTTTCTATCCTGCGGAAAACGTATTTGTTTATCTTCGTCAGCACCCACGCGATAAACGCGATCGCTATGACGACTCCGATATAGGCAAATATCCTCCACGGCAAGTCAAGTTTGCTTATCAGTTCCCGCACTTCAATCCCTCATTTTGTTTCATATACCAATCTATTATAATATAATACATCATTCCTACGTTTCGCGCAAGAGCGAATTGCGAAAACTGACAAAATCCGTAAAGATTCCTCCGATACGGAGTTGTTTTTGCCTGCCGAAGCGTTAAAGTGCCGGTTTTTTACTAAATTGTGTTGACTTTTTGAAAATCGTCATATATAATTAAAGCAGACTCTAACAATTAAAGAGGAGGAAAAAACATGTTTTGTCCTAAATGCGGAACCACCCTTCCGGACGGTTCTCAGTTCTGCCCCGCTTGCGGCGCTCAGTTAGGCGCTCAGGCACCTCAGCAGGCCGCTCCGCAGCAGGCTCCCGCCGGAACCAACGCCGCGGGCGCGTTCAGAATGCCCAACGCTGTCTCGTTCACCGGCCTTTTCTTCGCGCTGCTTTGCTTCATCTTCGGATTCCTGCCGTTGATCCACGTCAAGGGATACGGCGGATGGGGCCTCTTCGAAGGCAACCCGTTTGATCTGAACGTCCTCGCCGGATTCGCGAAGATCTTCATGATCATCCAGATCATCCTGTTCGTCATCTATCTCGTTTCCCAGTTTGTGGACTTCAACAAGTTCCTCAACCTGCCCTTCAACGTAACCGAGAAGATGCCCATCATCTACTTCAGCTGCTACGCCGCCGCGCTCCTGTTCTCCTTCATCGGCGGTCTCATCGGCGGATACGGCATGCACTATCCTCCCGCCGTTTGCTGGTACTTCGCGGTCGTCTTCTGCATCTGCGGCTTCATCGTCATCCTCAAGCCCGACCTCGTGAAGAACATTTTCGCGAACCTCGTTAAGAAGCAGTAATTACAGCTCCGAAAAGGACCGCCGAATTCGGCGGTCCTTTTCTCATGCGTTTTTTCAGCGCCCCGTAATATTCCCCGGCTTCGCGGGCTGAAGCCCGATCCTCTCCGGACAGCGCGGACACGGCGCCGCTGCGGGTAGCGGCACTGCAGGCGCACGGTACGACGCCGCTTACACTATGCCCTTACACTATGCGGTATATACGCGGCCCGAATGAGAAATAAAAAAAATCGCTCCCGGCGGGAGCGATTTTATTATTTATTCGCCTCTATCAATACCAGGCAAACTCGAGGGTCTCCATGAACTTCTCGACCTGCGAAGAGTCGTAACCTTCTTTATAGACGGTGTAAAGGATGCGGTAATAACTCCACTCCATCTGGTTGCGGCTCTCGGTGAAAGCGATCCTGATAACGTAGATGCACCAGTCGGGCATTCCCCAGTAATTGATGATCTCCTGATACTCATAGGTGCGGCCGTTGACGGTCTTCAACTGGACCGGCGCCTCATCGTCGTACTCGTGGTAGGCGACGACGTCCGCGCCGTAGCGGTCGACCGTGACCATGCAGTTGACGCCCATATCCTTAAAGAGGTTGCCGTCGTGGTTCGCGGGCAGCTTTAAGGATACTCCGTCGTCTTTATATTCAAGCAGCTCGGTAAACTCCTCTTTTTCGCCCCACTCGAAGTTGCCGTTCGAGCCGGCGGAAGAGCTCTCGACGTTGCTGCTGCCGCTGCTTTCATTGCCGCCGGAGGCAATCTCGTTGCCGGAACCGCAGCCGAAGGTCAGCAGCATGCAGGCGATAAGCAGAATGCATACAAAAATACGCTTTTTCATTTGGTTTTTCCCTCCGCTATGTAATTTCCGCGTCAGGTGCGCGGATCGTTGTCGCAGCAGTAATCCGGTTTCGGCGGCTTGGGCGCCTCGGGCGCCGGCTTCGTAACGTCGCCGAGCCCCGCGGTCTCCGCGAAAAGCACGTTGCGGTTGACTGCCTCCACCGCGTCGGTGGGGATTATTATCTTGGACGCCCTGCCGTCCGCCATGCGGACGAGCGCGTCGTACTTCTTCAGCTCGATGACGGCGGCGTCCGCGCCTGCGTCCTTGAGCGCCTGAATACCGTCGGCTTCCGCTTTTTTGGCGAGGTAGATCGCTTTCGCTTCGCCTTCCGCGCGGGCGATGCGCGCGTCGCGTTCGCCTTCGGCGGCGAGGATCATCGCCTGCTTGTCGCCTTCAGCTCTGGTGATAGCGGCGGCCTTGTGACCTTCCGCCTGGAGCAGCGTTTCGCGGCGGTCGCGTTCCGCCTTCATCTGCTTCTCCATCGCGACCTGGATTTCGCGCGGCGGAATGATGTTTTTCAGTTCGACGCGGCTGACCTTGATGCCCCACTGGTCGGTGGCTTCGTCAAGGATCTCGGTCATCTTGGCGTTGATCGTGTCGCGGCTTGTAAGCGTTCCGTCAAGCTCCAGCTCGCCGACGAGGTTACGCAGCGTGGTCGCGGCAAGATTCTCGAGCGCGCTGATAGGATTGACAGCGCCGTAGGTGAAAAGCTTGGAATCAAACACCTTAAAATAAACGACGGTGTCTATCTGCATCGTGACGTTATCCTTCGTGATAACGGGCTGCGGCGGCGAATCGAGGACCTGCTCCTTGAGGGTGATTCTGCGGGCGATTCTCTCGAAGAAGGGAATCAGCACGTGGAAACCCGCCGCCCAGGTGGTCTTGTACTTGCCGAGGAACTCGACAACGTATTCGTGCGCCTGCGGGACTATCTTCATATTCGCGATTATGAAGAGGAACACGAGCGCGGCTGCGGCAATGATTACGATTGTAGCGGTTGACATAATAATACCTCCCGTCAGTTTCATTACTGAGATATATTATAGCATACCCCGCCGGCGCAGTCAATAACAATCGGCGGCGGGATTTCCGGCAATAAATATCTCAGCGTTTTCCGTTGGCGTATACGAGTATATACCGTTCCGTGTCCGATATACAGGACAAAGCAGGGCGTTTCCGGCCGCCGCCCCATGCGGCGCGCCTTCATTGAAAAAATCCCGTCGCTTTCGCCGAGTGTTCTTAATGACACTCGGCGAACGATGTGTTCCGCTGACGCGGAACGTGATGCGTCCTTCGGACGTGATGTGCGCTTCGCGCGTGATGTGTGCCTTCGGCACATTGGCGGAACACATCACATCACTGCGAGTAAAGCGAGCAACATCATT
>JAFZXI010000042.1 GCA_017616855.1 Clostridia bacterium
CGCGTGAAGTGTGCCTCCGGCACGATATAAGCGGAACACTTAACTTCACTTTGCGGCTCCGCCGCAATACTTCACTATGCCGTCAGGCATTACTTCACTTGCGCCAACGGCGCATACTTCATTAATGGGTTGTTTCATACGATTACGTGTCTGATGTTTGGGTAAAAAACGAAAATGAGCTTGAAGACAACAAATTGGGAGGGTTTGACTCTTGGGTTTTTTGCAACTAAGTGTTCCGCTGACGCGGAACGTGAAGCGAGGCTGCGCCTCGTGAAGCGCGCTGGCGCGCGTGAAGTGTGCCTCCGGCACGATATAAGCGGAACACTTAACTTCACTTTGCGGCTACGCCGCAATACTTCACTATGCCGTCAGGCGTAACTTCACTTGCCCGCCGGAGCAAACTTCACTCTTGAAACGTTTGCGCTTTTCGTTTATAATAATAAGGAAAAAGAGGCAGATAAACCGGGTTTTGCGGAGGTGAACACACAGTGCCGACAATATATAAACCGCGGCTTGAGGACCTATGGTTCAGGGAACAGCTGCTTTCGGACGCAGAAACGATGTCGTATAACCGTGCGTGGGGCGGTACTATTAGCTTTCCGAAAGAACAATGGAACGAATGGTATGATCACTGGGTCGCCGGTACCGACGGCAAGCGATATTATCGGTATATAAAGAATGAATCCGGCGAATTCATAGGAGAGATCGCGTATCACTATGATACCGAGATTGACGGCTTTATCGCAAACGTCATAGTGTACGCAAAATTCAGGGGCAACGGTTATGGCGGTACGGCGCTGGACGCGCTATGCTCTGCCGCGAAAGAAAACGGGATCGCCGTTCTTTATGACGATATCGCCATAGATAATCCTGCGATCGGTCTGTTTATCAGGCACGGGTTTTCCGAAGTTTACCGGACGAAAGAAAAAATAGTTTTGAAAAAAGAATTGTGATACAAATTCCGGCTTATCGCAGAAAGAATGATCCCGCTGAAGAGGGATTTGACGAAATAGTATAAGATACGTTTAATCTGTAAATACCGATTGCAGCGGATATCCGATAAACGCTTTACAAAAAACCTCGCGTGAGCGAGGTTTTTTACTTTTTCAATTGAAAGCGCGGCGGTTTTATGCTATAATTAGCGAAATGAGACACATAACGTTGGAGGGACGGCATGTTTTTATCCTACGTAAAACTCGGAATAGCGGCGCTGCTTCCGGTGGCGCTTTCCGCGATATTCTATCTGCTGTCGAAATACAAAAACTTCTTCTCGCGCCTGCCGTACGCGGTGAAGCAGGTGCTGATAGGCGTCGCTTTCGGCGCGCTCGCCTGCGTCGGCACGCACTGGGGCATCGAGATGAACGGCGCGATGGTGAACGCGCGCGACGCCGCCGTGCTCACCGCCGGACTCATGTTCGGCTCGCCGGCGGGCATAATCGCGGGCTTCATCGGCGGACTCGAGCGCTATCTCGCAACGGCGATATGGGGCATCGGCTCCTTCACCGTCATCGCCTGCTCGGTATCTACCTTCCTCGCGGGCATCTACGCCGCGGCGCTGCGCCGCTATATGTTCGACAACAGGCGTCCCGGCTGGCTGATCGCGCTCGCGATAGGCGTCATAATGGAAGTCTTCCATCTGATGATGGTTTTCGTGACGAACATCTCCGAGACCGCGCACGCGATGAGCGTCGTCAGGATATGCACGCTGCCGATGCTTGCCGCGAACGGCGTTTCCGTCATGCTTTCCGCGGTGGTGATATCGCTGATCGCGCACGAACGGCACCGCCACGACGCCGCCCGCGCGCCGAAGATATCGAAAACGATACAGCGCGAGCTGCTCGTGACGGTAACGCTGACCTTCGCGATCATCTTCGTTTTCATCGCTATGTTCCAGACCGGCTCCGCGAAAAGCCAGGCCGACAGCTATCTGAAGATGGCGCTCGAAGAGGTGACGGACGACATTCACGACACCTCCGATTCCAGCATTCTCCGCATCGCGAGGGAGGCCGCCGCTGACCACAAAAACGGCGCCACAATGCAGGAGCTCGTGGAGCGCTACGCGCTCGCGGAGGCGAATTACGTCAACGCGGCGGGCATAATCACGAGCACCTCCGTCGACGAATATCTCTATTACAATATGGCTTCGCAGGAGCAGTCCGCGGAGTTCCTCGTCATACTGAAAGGCGAGCCCGAATACGTCCAGCCCGCGCAGGAAATCGGATACGACCACACGACGCTCCGCAAATACGCGGCGGTGAAATACGGCGAGGGCTTCCTGCAGATCGGCTACGACGTTGACAGCTTCCAGGACATCATCGACGAATCCATCGTCGGCATAACGAAGAACCGCCACGTCGGCGAGACCGGCTACATCGTGATACTCGACGGCGAATACAAGCCGGTCAGCGTCCCCGACGGCTTCAAGATCGCCGAGCTTGACGCCGAAGCCGACACGCTCGAGAACTCGATCGAGGGCGAGACATTCGAGATGAAGCTCGGGGCGGAGGAGGTCTTCGCCCGCGCGACGAAGGCCGAGGGCTACGCGATAATCTCGATATTCCCGAAAGCCGAGGCGTATTCCGCGCGCACGACCGCGCTCTATATAAACTCCTTCACGCAGGTCCTCGTCTTCGCGCTGATGTTCGCGTTCATCTATCTCGTCATCAAGCGCGCCGTCGTCACCCAGATGAAGAAGGTCAACACCTCCCTCGGAAAGATAACGCAGGGCGACCTTGACGAAGTCGTCGACGTGCGCTCGAGCGAGGAGTTCGCCTCGCTTTCGGACGACATCAACTCGACGGTCACGACCCTGAAGGGCTACATCTCCGAGGCGGAACGCAGAATGGAGGCGGAGCTCGAGTTCGCCCGTACGATACAGCATTCGGCGCTTCCGTCCGTCTTCCCGGCTTACCCGACGCGCGGCGACTTCGACGTCTACGCGCTGATGGAGACCGCCAAGGAGGTCGGCGGCGACTTCTACGATTTCTACCTCAGGAGCAGCGGCAACGCCTTCTGCATACTCATCGCCGACGTCTCCGGCAAGGGAATACCCGCGGCGATGTTCATGATGCGCGCCAAATCGCTGCTTAAGAGCTTGACCGACTCCGGACTGTCCGTCACGGACGCCTTCAGTTCCGCGAACAACACGCTATGCTCGGGCAACGACGCGAGCATGTTCGTTACGGTCTGGGAGGGCATCGTCGATCTCGACAGCGGCAGGATGACCTACGCTTCCGCGGGGCACAATCCGCCCGCGGTCCGCAAACGCGACGGCTCCTTCGAGCTGCTCCGCAGCAAAGCCGGCTTCGTCATGGCGGGCATGGAGGACGTTCCGTACAGGGAGAACGAATACGTTTTAGAGCCCGGCGACACGATCTTCCTTTACACCGACGGCGTCACCGAGGCGCAGAACAGGGAAGAGGAGCTTTTCGGCGAAGAACGCATGCTCAAGGCGCTCGACGAAGCGGAGGATAAAACGCCCGAAGGACTTTGCAACGTGGTCAAGGCGGCGATAAATGAGTTCGTCGGCGACGCCCCGCAGTTCGACGACATCACGATGCTCGCCTTCGTCTACAACGGCCCGGAGAAGAAATAAGGATAATTTGAAGCATAAGAAAAAGCAAGCGGCAAGCCGCTTGCTTTTTTGCAGCATTTTTCCTTTCCCGTTCGTTATTATATTGTCGACGTCGGAAAACGAATGAAAGGAGGCGATTGATTGCCTGACCGTGACGAACTCGAGAAGCTCTACCGCGCGAATTACCGCACGGTCTGGAATATCTGTCTGACCTTCCTACGAAACGCGTCTGACGTTGAAGACGCGGTGCAGGACACGTTCATCCGTCTCGCGCAGTCGAAAAAGCGCTTTCATGACGACGACGGAGCGAAGGCGTGGCTCATCGCCGTGGCGAAAAACGTCTGCCGCGACGAGCTTCGCAAAAAACGGCGCAGCGATCTGCCGCTTGAGGAGGAACGCTGCGGCGCGGCGGCGATGTCCGAGCCGGACGAAACGCTTGAGGCAGTCCGTTCGCTCAGCGAGAAATACAGGATACCAATCTATCTTTTTTATTATGAAGGGCTGTCCACCGCGCAAATAGCGCGGCTGACCGGCAGGCGGGAACCAACGGTGCGCAGTGATCTCAGCCGCGGCAGGAATGAGCTGCGCCGTATACTTGAAAGGAGCAAATAATGAAAGATGAAAGAATAGTCGAGGCGTTTGACCGCGCCGCGCCTTCGGAGGCGCAGGCGAAGCGTATGCTCGGCGTTATAGAAGAAAAAGCAAACCTCGCGGCGGAAGTCAGGCGTCCGGTGCGCGTCAGCTTTAGGCGCGTCGCGCTGATCGCCGCCTGCGTCGCGGTCGTCGCCGCGCTCGGCGTCACCGGTTACGCGACGTATAAGCGGTGGTCGCTGCCCGCGCCGACAGAGATCAGCTCCGGCGGGCGCGTTGTGGAGCATGGAAACACGGAGTATTCCGCGCCGTCGCCGGACGGGGACTACCCGCCGCTTTCGGACGAAGATTTCATGCTCCGCGCGCAGGAGGTGCTCCGCGTCGCGGGGATTGAGAACGTCGCGCCCGAAAAGCTGACAGTCGTTGAGCAGGAAGACCTTTATTGGGACAGACGCGAGGTTGTGGTCGCATTTGACCTCGACGGCGACGCCGTCAACGTGAGATTCGACGCGGAGAGCGGCGCGTTCCTCGGCTTGTTCGATAAGCCGCGGTATCCCGACGGCAGAGAAGGATCGCCGGTAGAGGCGGAAATCGCCGCCGCGAATTATTACTCAAAGCTGCCCGTGCCGCAGGACTACGTGTTGACGGGCACCGACCGCATCGACGAGCGCTGCGTTATGTGTGATTTCCGGCGCGAGGTGCTGCCCGGCGTTTTCAGCGATTACGAGGCGATCCGCATCGCTGTCGATCCGCAGAACGGGAGCTTGCTCGGCTGCACGCGGTTTTACGTGCCGCTCCTTGACGACCACGCCGAGGGCGAAGAACCGCTGACGGTCGAAGAAGCGGACGCGCTCGCACGCGCGAGCGGCGCGCTGAAAGGCGAGGGCTGGGAGCTTCGCTCCTCGGATATCGCCGTCGGATTGCCGAACTGGATGTTCAGCGACGGCGGCTCCGTTGATCATCAGGCGTCGAAGGTCACGCGCCTCTGCCGCGAGATGGTCTACGAGCGCAAGGGTGCCGAATTCGACGCTTCGGTCAAGGTCATGGTAGATCTCTATACAGGCGAGATTCTCGGCGGCGATATGACAAAGTAGTCCGCCGCGGGATCCGTACCTTTGTTTTCTCTCCAAATGCAAAAGCCGCCTCAACGAGGCGGCTTTTGGCGTTTTTTGAGTAAGTCGATAATCAGTTAAATGCTGTAAACCCAAAATCTTGAATTGTCACGCCGACATTATAAGCATCTAAATACCATTTGAACCAATCCAAAGTTAATGACAGTCCGGAACGTGTTAAATCAAGATATGATGGAAGAATAGATGAGTTTCCGATAAAGTTGGTATATTGTATCTGCGTGCTGCTGGTGAACGTTGAGGGATTAATATATCCGTGCAGCTCAGTATCGTTGCCGTAAAAAAGTGAATAAAACCCTGTTTCAAGATTTAGCATTATATTGATATATGTGCCGTTTGAGTCGATAGACATTATTGCTATGTTCATATAATCAGCCTTTGCGTTGTGCGATATGCTAAACCACTGATTATTGTTTGGATAATTATCTCGAACAAACATGAAATAATCGTCAGCGGTACCGTACTGATATATGTAATCCAAAAGTATTCCTCTCGGATTCTTAACGTTATAGTACGGATTGAAGCCGAAATCTCGAATAGTAACGCCGACGTTGTTGGCTTCAACGTACAAGCTAAACCAGTAAAGCATTTCTATTAAAGCGAGGCGCGTTATGTTAAGGTGAGAAGCTAAATCGCTTGAATCGCCGGTAAAGCCGGAATACGGCAACGAGTTATTTCTTGAAAAAGACGACGGGTTAATATATCCGTATAGTTCAATATTGCTCCCGAGAGAAAGGGAATAAAATGCCTTCTCTATATTCAAGTTTACGATAACATATACATTGTCGGAAGTGATCATCAATAGCGAGATGTTTATGTCATCGGTTTGCGGGCTATATATGATAGAATAGTATTCATTATAGTCAGGATAATAATCCGGAACGATAAAAGAATTGTTATTTTCTGTACCCTGCTGATACACATACGAAATCAGTTTTTCTCTCGGAGTTTTAGGAACATCGGGTTCAAACGGCTCCGCGAGCTTTGCGGCAACACGAAGAATAGACAAAGCGTCGGAAACTGTTATATGACCGTCTCCGTCTATGTCCATTATCAGAATATCGTCCGCTGTTTCGGAGATGAGTTTTGCGGCTATGCGCAACGCAATCAGCGCGTCTGCTACTGTCGTAACCCCGTCGCCGTCAGGATCTCCCTTTGCGGCAAAAACAGGCATTGCCGCACTTAATAGAATAACAAACGAAAGTACTATCGAAACTGCTTTTTTCATAATTCAAATTGACTCCTATTCTCTAAAACACTACTGCGATATGCAAATTATACTCAATATATTGAGTATTGTCAAGGGATTGAGTAGGGTAGAATAAGAATGGTGATAAAAATGATTTCATATAAGCCATTCTATGAAACCCTATTCAAAAAAGGTCTAACAGAATATGCGTTGATATTCAAGCAAGGTTTTTCAGCCAACACCTTGCACAGAATTAAACAAGGAAAGGCAATCAGCACAAAAACGCTTGACGCTCTTTGCTACGCGCTTGATTGCAAGGTAGAGGATATAATAGAATTCAAAAAAGACGAATGAGCACTCAACTTATACTGAGTGCTCATTTTTTGCATAATTCATCACTCGGCTGCATAAAATGCGCTATGAAGACTACGAAACTGCTTTCGATAATACCCACGCTGCTGCTGGCGTTCATCTGCCTCTGCGCGGCGGCGAAGAACACGGGCGAGCCGCTTATCGCGGAGCTGCTGCTGACGGCTGCTCCGCTTGCCGAAGCGGAGGACGAGCCGGCGCCGCCTTCGCCCGAGCAGAGCTACGAGGAAACGCTGCCCGCCGAAACGCGCGCCGTTCAGACCGAGGCGATACAGCCGGCGCTCGCCGACTCCGGCGCGTACGAGCACGCGATACGCGAGACGACCATAATCAACGGCGTCAGCGAAAACGGCGGCTCAAAGGTGCATTTTTCGAACCGCACGGATTATAATATAGACATAAACGACTTTGTCGGCGCCGGCCCGGACTTCGCGCTCGCGGATACCGACGAGCCGCAGGTGCTTATCGTCCACACTCACGCGACGGAGGCGTATCTGCCGGAGGAGGCGCCCGGCGTCAACGGCTCGACCGCGCGGCGGAGCACCTCCGCGGACGAAAACATGGTCGCCGTCGGCGAAAGGTTGATCGAAACGCTCGAAGCGGGCGGGATAAAGTGCCTCCACGACGTGAGCTTCCACGATCACCCCGCATATTCCCACTCCTACGACAGAGCCGCGGAGAGCATAAAGTCGTATCTCGAAAAATACCCCTCGATAAAGGTCGTCATCGACGTCCACCGCGACGCGATATGGAAGGACGACGGCACCCGCGTCAAGCCGACCGTGCTCGTCGACGGCAAAAAAGCGGCGCAGATAATGATAATCAGCGGCACCGACAAGGGCGGACTGACCTTCGATACCTGGCGGAGCAACCTCCGCTTCGCCGCGGCGCTGCAGTACGCGGGCGACAGAATGTACCCCGGGCTGATGCGCCCGCTGAACGTTGCCGCCGCGCGATACAATATGCATTTCACCTCCGGCTCGCTTCTGTTCGAGGTCGGCAGCGACGTGAACACGCTCGACGAGGCGCTTTTGTCCGCCGAGCTTATGGGGCGCGTGATGCTGGAGGTGCTCGGATAGGACGTGTTCAAACGAAAAGGAATCTCGGGATCTTCGCCGCGGCGTTCCTCATTGCCGCGATACTGCTCGCCGGAGCGGCGTGCGCCCTCTGCCTCGCGCAGGGGGACGGCATCGCGGAAAGCGTCGAGCAAACGCTCGGCGACGCGGTGAAAACGCTCACCGCCTCGAAAACGCTCGGCGAAAGCATGGACGAAAAAACCGCGGCAACCGTAGTTGCCGCGGCGGATATTATTCTCGATACGCTCACGCCGCTGAAACGCCTTGCGTTTTCGGTGCTGCTGCGGGGCGTTTTTGCGCTGCCGTTCGATTAGACAGCCCGCGCCTTCTCGTTGAGGAAGGGGAGCACGCGGTCGAAATCGAGGTCAAGCACGAAGGACGCTTCTTCGCGGAGCAGCTTTTCGGCGTCTTTGAGAAAACGCTCGTCGGCGACGTGGAGCTTTTTGCCGATGTCGGATTGGCGGTCGCGGTGGATGCGTATCGCCTTTATCAGCGCGAGCGCGGTTTCGCGGTCGTTATCGACCAGCGCGGCGGCGCAGCGCGCCTTGCGCTCGTCCTCGTCCTCTATCCAGAGCGGCTCGAGCTTGCTGAACTTTTTGGCGAGCTCACGGATGCCCGCTTCGGTGATGAGCGGACGCATTCTGCCGGTCAGGACTTCGTTATCGGTCGGCACGAAAAGGGTGGAGCGGCCGTTGAAGACGGGCTTCAGAACGTAGTAGTCCTTTTTCTCGCCGGTGATATCCATCTGTGTCAATCCGTCGACGCGGCAGACGCCGTTGACGCCGTAAATCACGGTGTCGCCCTGCTTGAACATTTCTCCACTTCCTTTCCGATAATTTCCCACAATTTCATTTTTACATCACGATTATATCACATTTTTAATAAAAACGGAATAGGCAATTTGAATAAAAATAAACTTTTTTGCGCCTTTTTTCCTCCCGAAAGGTGGTTATTTCGCACTAAAACGGGGATTTTCGGGCCTCCGCGCCGAAAATCCCCGCTAACGCTTGACACGGAGCGCGGTTCGGTTGTATAATGAAGCGTTCATAAAAAATCCATCGAAAGCGGAGGAAAAAACAATGAGTGAACTTAAAGGCGCCTGCATCATAGGCCAGTCCGGCGGACCGACTTCCGTCATCAACGCGAGCGCTTACGGCGCGATCAAGACCGCGCTCGAGAGCGACTGCATCACCGCCGTTTACGGCGCGGAGCACGGCATCAAGGGCGTGCTCGACGACAAGCTTCTCGACATGGGCAAAGAGGACCCGAAGGAGCTCGAGTATATGAAATACACCCCCTCGTCCGCGCTCGGCAGCTGCCGCTACAAGCTGAAGAACGCCGAGGACGACGATACCGATTACAAGCGCATCCTCGAGATATTCAAAAAATACAACGTCCGCTACTTCTTCTATAACGGCGGCAACGACTCGATGGATACCTGCAACAAGATATCCAAGTATATGGCGAAATCCGGCTGGGAATGCAGAGTCATGGGCATTCCGAAGACGATCGATAACGACCTCGCCGGCACCGACCACTGCCCCGGCTACGCCTCCGCGGCGAAGTATATCGCCACCTCCGTCATGGAGATCTACCGCGACGCCCGCGTTTACGATACCGGCATGATCACCGTTATCGAAGCGATGGGCAGAAACGCCGGCTGGCTGACCGCCGCCGCCTCCCTCGCCAACTACAAGGGCAACGGCGCCGACCTCATCTACCTGCCCGAAGTCGATTTCGACCTCGACGCCTTCCTCGACAAAGTCGAAGAGATCTATAAGAAGAACGGCAAGTGCATCGCCGTCGTTTCCGAAGGCATAAAGGATAAGAACGGCAAATACATCTCCGAATACGGCGCCGAGAACCTCGCGAAGGACAGCTTCGGCCACTCGCAGCTCGGCGGACTCGCCTCCTTCCTCGCGAACGCCGCCAAGGCGCGCACGGGCGCGAAGGTCCGCGGCATCGAGCTTTCGCTGCTGCAGCGCTGCGCGGCTCACTGCGCTTCGCAGACCGACATAGACGAATCCTTCGCCGCCGGCAAGGCCGCGGTCGAATACGCCGTCGCCGGCACGACCGACCGCATGGTCGGCTTCGAGCGCAGCTGCGAGGACGGCAAGTATAAGTGCAACATCAAGCTTTTCGGTCTGACCGAGGTCGCCAACGCCGAGAAGAAGGTCCCGCTCGACTGGCTCAACGAGACGAAGGACGGACTCAACGAGAAGTTCGTCGAATACGCGCTGCCGCTGATCCAGGGCGAAACCAAGCTGCCGAAGGAAGACGGCCTCCCGCGCTTCGTTCAGCTGAGGAAGGTCTACGCGAAATAATATAACCGCCAAAACGTCTATTGCCGCGATTTGTTTGAAGACAAATCGCGGCAATACTTGTATTTTTCGGAAAATGCTGATATAATTAAACAAAAGTTAATCAAAAACAGGGAGGGCGCTATGGATAACAGAGTCAGACTTTTCGAGGACGGCAAATACCGCTGGGTTTACGAAATGTCGCTTTTCAAGAACCCGACGATATTCGTTCTGATCCTCAAGATCTTTTTCTTCATCTTCCTCGGCATCTTCGCGCTGATGACGATAATCGGCGCGGGCGACAGCGACTTCTGGTGGGACGGCTTCCTCGGCAACCTCAAGATATTCGGCATCATCTTCGGCGGAATGATCGTGCTGACGGGCATCTCCTATCTCATCTACGCCGCGATCATGGGCGGCAAGTATATCGTCGAGTTCGAGATGGACGAATACGGGATAAACCACAGGCAGACCGAGAAACAGGCGAAAAAGGCGCGCGGCATAGGCGCCGCGACCGCGATCATCGGCGCCGCCTCCGGACGTCCCGGCACCGCCGGAGCGGGACTCATGGCGACGCGCACGGAGATGTATTCGGAGTTCGCGAAGGTGCGCAAGGTAAAGGCGTATCCGCGCCGCGGGCTGCTGAAGGTCAACGGCCTGCTGAATCATAACCAGGTCTACGCTCTGCCGGAGGATTTCGAGTTCGTCCGCGGCTTCATCCTCTCGCACTGCCCGAATCTGAAGTGAGAATAAGTGAAGATAAAACGCCTTGCCCCATCGGGCAAGGCGTTTTTGTGTGATATTGCGCTTTCTGCGTCATCCTGAGCGAAAAGACAGCGTTCGCGGCTTGCCGCGAACTCATAACTCGCCCGAAGGGCGATCATAGTTCTAAACTCTAAACTCTATGAAACGTCGGCTGACGGCTCGCTGCGCGAGCAGTTTACAGTTTAGAGTTATGATGCCGCCTGCGGCGGCAGTTATGAGCTGCCTTCGGCAGCGCACAACCCCTCCGCCCCTTGCACAGGGGAGGCGGTTTGCTCACTTCGTTCGCAGCTCGCCGATAGGCGCGGACCAGTCGAGCGGGACGGGGTCGGAGGGCGAGCTTTCGAGCACGATCTCGCGGTGCTCGGCGCTGCTACGGACGAAGCCGTCCATTATCTCGAGCACGTGCAGTCCGAGGCGGCCGGAGGCGTTGTTGACGCGCCCCTCCTCGAGCGCGAGCGCGAGCTCGGAAACGCCGATGCCGCGCGAGTTCTCGACGTAGGGCGAGACAAGCTCGACGTCGTGGAAGTCCATATTCTCCTGCGTCGCGACCTTGACGTCGCCGCCGAAGTTGTTCGGATCCGGCACGTTCAGCGAGCCCTCGGTGCCGTATATCTGCATTATCGGCATCCAGTGGTTCCAGACGTCGAAGCTGGTGACGAGCGTGACTATCGCGCCGTTGGCGAAGCGGATAACGCCGGCGTTGTGCGTGTCGACCTTGACGGGAATGACCTCGCCGCGCCTCGGCTCGCTGCCGATGACGCGCGTATCGCTCGCTCTGCCGCCGTAGGCGAAGACGCTTTCGGCTCTGCCGAGCATGCGCACGAGCGCGGTGACGTAGTAGGGACCCATGTCAAACAGCGGGCCGCCGCCGTAATCGTAATAGAAATCGGGGGAGGGATGCCACCCCTCGTGCCCGTGGCACATCATGAAAGCCGAGCCCGCGACGGGTCTGCCTATCGCGCCGCTCTTTATCTGCTCGCAGCAGGTCTGTATGCCGGCGCCGAGGAAGGTGTCCGGCGCGCAGCCGACGTAAAGCCACTTGCTCTCGGCGAGCTCGATAAGCTCCTTGCCCTCGGCGTAGTTCAGCGCGAGCGGCTTTTCGACGTAGACGTGCTTGCCGGCGAGCAGCGCCTGCTTGTTGATGGAATAGTGGCTCAGCGGCGTGGTGATGTTGAGTATCAGGTCGATGCCGCCGTCCGCGAGCATTTCTTCGAGCGTCATGACGCGCGGGATTCCGTATTCCTCTGCTTTGGCGCGCGCTCTGCCTTCGTCGAGGTCCGCGACCGCGGCGACGGTGACGTTTTTGAACTTGCGGGTGAGGTTTTCGAGGTAGATGCCGCTTATGTTGCCGCATCCGACAATGCCTATGTTCATACGCTTCTCCTTATCTCGCGGCGTAGAGGAAACCGCGGCGCATCAGCTCGCGCGCCTGCGGAATGTCGAAGGTGTGCCTGTCGTGCCCGACGCTCAGGTAGAAGACGCGGCCCTCGCCCCATTTTTTCGTGAACATCGCGGGGACGTCAACGACGCCGTTGGAGGAGTGGTGCCAGTCGGCGACGGGGAAGCGGGTGGTCGCCAGCACGTTGACCGCGGGGTCGACGTGGAGGTAGTACTGCTCGCTCGTTATCTCGAAGTCCTCGATGCCGTCGGTTATCGGGTCGGGGTTGTCGCGGCGGATATTTACGGTGTAGGTCGTTCCGCAGCCGCCCGGGTGCCCGACGAACTGCGCGCCGGTCATGAACTGCCATATATCGTTGCTGCGGAAAGCGTCGCAAAGCCCCGCGTGGCAGCCGGCGATGCCGACTCCGGAGGCGACCGCCTCGCTGACGTTCCAGGCGCCGTCGCCGGAGATGTCGCCCATCGTCCAGTGCGGAACAATCAGGTCGTACTGCTTCAGGTCGCCTTCGTAGGTCTTCAGGTCGTCCGAGAGGTCGACCTCGAAGTTTTCCTTGCGGAGCATTTCTTCAAAGACTTCCGCGACGCCGGCGGGATCGTGTCCGTCCCAGCCGCCGTAAACTATAAGCGCTTTTTTCATGGGTGGTGCCTCCTTCGTTATAATATGGTAATTGTCAGCGTTTATCTCTCGTTCGGGAGCTCGGCCGCGGTGGCCGCGGTTTGAGCCGCGAGCTTTTCCGCGCCGTATTCGAAGACGTAGGAGCCGACGAGGAAGAGCGCGCCGATGACTATCGTGCCGCCGTTGGAGAAGCTCCAGTTCGGGATGCCCTCCAGAGTCTTCTGCATTATTCCGTAGAATATGCCGACTATCATGGAAGCGCCGATCGGGATGAAGAGCGCGAGGTATCCGAGACGGCGCAGTTCCGCTGCTCCGCCGGAGGTGAAGGGTGTGCCGTCTTTGACTTCGCGTCTGAAGTAGTTGAAGGCGAACTTGGAGAGCACCGCTTCGGCGGCGCAGATTATCGCGCCGGCGATGGAGACGACGAGCACGGCGTCCTTGCCTATCGCTATATCTTCCTTGGTGAATTTGACGACCATATCCTTGATCGCGTCGAAGAAGGAACCCGTGACCGCGGCCGCGACTACGGCGGCGATAACGCAGCCGACGAATCCGATTATCGCGCAGACGAATACGATCATGGAAAGAACCTTCGCGACCTTCGCGAAGCCCTGAATTGTTTTCAACGCTTTTTCCGCTTTCATAATTGTCAATCCTCCGAATTAAATTATGGCAGGCGCCCCGCGCCTACGGTAATATTTTACAACGGTTTTGGGCCGTTGTCAACACGCCGCCGCCCCCGTCTCGCACTTTGCACAAAAAAAGCGCGGCGTTTTTGTTCAAAATCACTAACAAAACGGCAAAATCGCCAAACAAGCGCGAAAAAACGAAGAAAAGATTGGTTTTACATCTTGCGCAAAATGTGGTATCATAGTATTGCAATCAAGCGCGCAAAGCGCATTATGGAGGAATATCAATGGCAAGCGTAACCTTGAAAGAAATCTACAAGAAATACCCCGGCGGAGTCATGGCCGTTTCCGACTTCAACCTGGAGATTAAGGACAAGGAGTTCATCATCCTCGTTGGACCCTCCGGCTGCGGAAAGTCCACCACCCTGCGTATGATCGCCGGCCTCGAGGAGATCACCAGCGGCGAGCTGCTCATCGACAACAAGCTCGTCAACGACGTCGCCCCGAAGGACAGAGACATCGCGATGGTCTTCCAGAACTACGCCCTCTATCCGCATATGACGGTTTTCGATAACATGGCGTTCGGCCTCAAGCTCCGCAAGACTCCGAAGGAGGAGATCAAGCGCCGCGTCGCGGAAGCCGCCCGCATCCTCGATATCGAGCACCTGCTTGACAGAAAGCCGAAGGCACTTTCCGGCGGCCAGCGCCAGAGAGTCGCGCTCGGACGCGCTATCGTCCGCGAGCCGAAGGTCTTCCTTCTCGACGAGCCGCTGTCCAACCTGGACGCGAAGCTCCGCGCGCAGATGCGTACCGAGCTTTCCAAGCTGCATAAGAGCATAGGCACCACCTTTATCTACGTTACCCATGACCAGACCGAAGCCATGACGATGGCGGACCGCATCGTCGTCATGAAGGACGGCCTTATCCAGCAGGTCGACACTCCTCAGAACCTCTACGACAAGCCGGTCAACACCTTCGTCGCGGGCTTCATCGGCTCGCCTCAGATGAACTTCATCGACGCGAAGCTCGACGAGGAGAACGGCGTCTACTACGCCGTCTTCGGCCAGGACAGAGACACCTACCGCCTGAAGCTGCCGGAGAGCAAGAACCGCCGCGACTGCCTCAAGCCGTATATCGACAAGGACATCATCCTCGGCATCCGTCCGGAGCATATCCACGACGAGCCCGAGCTGCTTGAGAAGTATTCCGACGGCCTGCTGAAGGCGGACGTCGAAGTCACCGAGCTCATGGGCGCCGAGATCTATCTCTACGTCAACGTCGTCGGCAACGCGATCACCGCGCGCGTCGACTCCACCTCCCAGGCCCGCTCCGGCGACAAGATCCAGATGGCGATTGATATGAACCGCGTCCACATCTTCGATAAGGAAACCGAGCAGACCATCAGCAACTGACGGCGGTGTAGGGGCGATTATCAATCGCCCGCAAGCCTTCTCCTTGAGGAGAAGGTGGCGCGAAGCGCCGGATGAGGTGTAGCCGCGAAGCGGCGTCACGCCGTCATCCTTCGGCGGCTCCGCCGCCGAAGGATCCCCCAATTTAATATCAATTTCAGGCAGCTCCCTCTAGAGGGGGCTGCCGTTTTTTCTGTCAAAAACGCAGTTGGATAGGCAAAACCGCGCCGAAACGGCCTGTGCGGACGTATTTTCGTCCTCTACGGCAAAAAAATATTTCAAAAGAAGCGTGCCGCTCCTTATGCCGTTTTTTTTGCGTTACGCGGATATAAATATATATATATATATAAATGCACAAATCACGCCTGCCTCGATGCCTGCAAACGCTTATGCTCCCGACATTTGCGTCTAATTACTTATTGACAAATACGTATTATTGGTATAATATATTATATCATATCAGGTGTAGATATATATTATATTATTTATTATTATTCGGCAAACCCGGAGAAATCCGGCGGCGCAAAGCTATAGGGCCCCACGAGGCAGCCAGCTGCGATGTTCGACAAAGCGCGAACAGAGCGGCTTTTTTATTTGCCGTTTTGTACGCGCCGGGCCGATTCCGTATTCAGCTGACACACGCGCGCATACCCGCCGCATTGTTGTCGGCAAAACCGAAGAGGGGACAATGATCTCGTTCGAAGGAAAAACTGAAAAACGTTCGCTTATGGCGACGGCTGCGAGCATGGGCTTGGTGATAGTGATCCTTGTCTTTGCTTTGTTTTACATTATTTTCGGCCATACGCTCGGCTGGTTCGCCTCGAACGACAGCGTCGAAGCGGAGGGTATGCAGGTCGCCGCCGCCAACAACGGTTACGAATTCGTCGTTCAGCGCACGACAGAGTATGACAGTCTCCTGAACGGCGAGCCGAAATACGAAGACGTCGCGCTTTTGAAAAGCACTCTTGCCGCCGCTCCGTATCATTACGATCTGACCGCGGTAAGCACCGCCGCGGCGTCGAAGCTCGCCTACGAGCTGCAAAATGATGCGCCCTTCAGAGACGATAACGAGTACTGGTACTTCCTCATGCCCGGCGCCTGCGGTTCGATGACCTTTTATATCCATCCGTTCAGCTCCGAGGGCGTTCAGGCGAATATGGAGCTTACGCTCGGCTGCTTCGGTGTGGTTATTGACGAAAACGACCGGCGCGTCGTCCGCGAGGTAACGAGCGAGAACGTGCTTAATATGCTTAAAGGGCATATCATTTTCTTCACCGAGCGCCGCGTCGACGCGAACGACCCCACCGACACGGATAAGTTCAAATATAACGGACTTATCACCGACGGAACGATCAGCTACGATACGACGCAGCATACGCCGACGACGATGACGCTCAACGGCGAGCAGATCAGCGTTTATGAGATAACGCTTTACTGGGAATGGCCGCTCACGTATTACGATATATCCGAAAAGACCGGCAACACCGCGTTTGCGGACAGATATCCGCCGGAGCTTTTGACCTATATGAACGCTCACAGAAACTGGTTCTTTGCCGTCAATCAGAACAGCAACGACCCCGACGACCTGAGCGACGGTTATAACGACGGCGACCAGATGATAGGCGAAAGCGCGAACTATTTCGCGGCGTTCATCAGCCCGATAGTCTGATCTTCCGGCAAGAGCGGGAGCACGGAGAAAGGGGGTGCGCGGGATGCGCGGCAAAGAACTGAATATTTCGTTAAAGGGAAGAATAGCCGCTTTGGTTCTCGTTCTGTTACTGTCGCTGACAGTTCTCGCGGCGCCCGTTTTCGCGTGGTTCAGCTTCAGCAGGATCCTCGCGTCCTACGCCCCGATCTCCAAGCCGGAATCGCTCTATATAGGCGCCGGCCACAGAGATTTCGACGAAACGAACGGCGTATTCCTCAACGACCACTTCGAGGATATCCGCTATCTTTACCTCGAAGGCATAGACGTTCATAACGACGATACGTATTACGATTACGTATTCTGCGTTTTCGGCAAAGCGATCACGCATTATAGGATGCAGCTCGCGTATACGACGAATAACCAGTTCATTTACGAGATATATAACGCGACGGAGTATACCGCCGCGGAATACGGCGCGCTGGCGCAGGCGCAGCAGGATCTCTGCGTTGAGTATACGACCCACGACGCGACGCCCGCGACCTATTATTACAAAGCGACCGGCACGGCCCTGCCGGGGAATTATCTGAACGCTCAGACCGTCGGCGGCGAAACGCTCGCGACCGATTCTTATCACACGGCGACATACGGCGCCTACGACGAGGTCGATAAATTCGCCGAGCCGATCTACTGGCAGACCAGAGACAACATCAACGGCAACCGCCGAGGCGACTTCATCCACTATTATATCCTGCGCGTCTACGTGAACAACAAGCAGGATAACGACCGCGAGACCGACGTTATCTGTATCGCGGCGAAGTCCTTCTCCGCGGCGTCCTGACAATAACGGCGTCCGCCCGCGCGGCGCCGAAAGGGGAAAACGATGAAAAAGGGTTCCGAAAACAGAATGCCTAAAAAATATCGTATTCCGATCATAATCACCGTTTCGGTAGCGTGTATCTTCTCGATTCTCGCCACCGTGTTTACCTATGCAATATTCACAAACAGTCTTCACGCGCAGCGCACTATCGCCGCTTACGACACCGCGGGCGACAAGTTTTCGTCGAACTACCTGCTGAAAGGATCCAGCGGCGAAAACGTCCGTACGGTCTACACGACCGGAACGTCGACGCCGGCTTCCACGGTGCTCACGGTCTGCAACTATCCGCAGGGCAGACAGACGATGTCCGCGCAGGAAGACATCTCGTATACGCTGACCTTCAGACTGGTGAAAGAAGAAGCCGGTAACTACGTCGCGGTCGATTCGAGTTATCTTACCGGTTCGCTCGCGGACTGTGCGGTGGCTGTTACCGGCGACGGGACGCTCGCGCTCGATCGCTTCAACGTTTCCGGAAGGATAAGCGACAAGACAATCACCGGCGGAGCGGCGAGGTCGCATTCCTATTCGATATCCTTCAATTCGAGCTTTATAAACGATCCGATGCCGAACCTTTACCTTGAAGCTGTAGCGGAGCCGACTACTCCCGGCTATCCGACGCTGCGCGGTATTTTTAAACCGGAGCTACGCGCCGCCGGCGCGGCCGACAGCTGGACGGGATCCTTCAGCGACGACCGCAGCCATACGCCGTCGGAATACGACGGATACAACTACGTCATCACCGGCGTCGGCAGCGGCATCGTGACGCTCACCTGGGACGCGACGAAGCTCGACCTGAGCGACGTTTCGCTTCACGAGCTGGCGCAGATCGCGAACTTTTCGCAGACGTCGAACAGCGTGACCTTCCCGGTCGACGCCGAAGTCACAAGCCGTTACGAGCTGCAGTTCTACAAGGTCGGCATTCCCGCGGCGACCACGTGGGCGCAGATGGACAGCGGCGCCGTGACCTTCGTGTTCACGGAGTGATCCGTTCTTAGAGAATAATAACCGCGCCTCGCGCGGATAACGGAGACAATATGAAAGCAACCGGATTCAGAAACGGAATAAAGCGCGTTTTAGCGGCGATCCTGTCGACGCTTATTTGGCTTAACGTTTTTTCCGGCGCGCTCGTGTATATAGGCGGATTCATCGCGCACGCGGATGAGCCGGCTCAGATGTATAACATCCGTACCGCCGATGAATTCAAAGAGTATTCAATTGCATACGCCCAGGGTTACAGAAACCCGAAAGACGTGCTTAATCTATCCATCAACGAAGGCAGTATAGTTACCGGCGACGGCTTTATAAGTCTCGGTACGCAGAGCCGTCCTTTTGAAGGAACGCTGATTATTTCCACCGGCGGCATCGACGTTTTCCATCTGTTCGACTGTCCGCTCTTCAACTACGTTACGACCGATATGTGCATCACCGGTGCGGGAACAGTGAAGATAGAGCGCGAGCAGGCGAACGATATGCCTGCCGACGGCGTACTGACTAGCGGCGCGCTCTTCGCGAACCACGTCGTCGCGGGGACCAACGCCGCGAACTGGAGCATCGCGCTCATGCCTCTCGAAGGCAACGGCATCCCCTCGACCTCGTTCGAGGGCCTCATCGGCGATATCGCGGCGAACTGCGACGTCACCGTGACGTTTGACAACACCACCGGCCTCGCGGTCTCCGCTTCCGGAAACGTCGGACTGATCTGCGGAACGCTCGGAGAGGGCGCGAAGCTTACCGTTACGACCGCGGGTTCCGGCGGGAACATATCCGTAACCTCCTCCGCGGGCAACGCGGGCGGACTCGTCGGCGAAATGAAAAACGGCTCGACGCTCAAATACAACTCCGCGAACAACTCCCGCGTCAACAGCGTGACCTCTGCCAACGGCTATGCCGGCGGCGTCGTCGGCTCCGCCGACAGAATCACCGTCGAATACGCTTCGGGCGTTACCGATTACGCCGTTTCCGGCACGATTACCGGAAAGACCGGTTCCGGCGGCGTCTTCGGCAAATACGTGACCGACGCCGTCAGCTCGGAGACCTTCACGCTGCTGAACACCTACGCCATCGCGTCCGGAACGAGTGTGCAGGGCACGAACAACTGCTGCTGCGGCGGCGTTTTCGGCGTACTCGAAAACAATGCCGACTCCTTCACGTTTGACGGAAACAGCGAAACGATTGCCGTCTCGCTTTCGGGCGGCAAATACCACGGCGGCGTCTGCGGCTCTTACAAGGCCGCCGCGCTCACGGAGACCTTCACGGTTCAGAATACCGTGACGTCGCTCACCGCCTCCGTCCTCACCAACGATAAATACACCGCGGGCCTCATCGGCAAAATCGACAACAGCCCCGCGTATATAAATATCCACGACGTTTCCTGCGGCGTTACCGGCGGACTGAACGGCGGCCTTATCGGCTATGCCGGCACCGGCGGTTCATTCATCGATCTCACCGGCAACGTCACGATTACCGGATCGAGCACGCTCGACGCCGGACTCGTCGCGAATATCCCGTCGGGCGTTCTGCGCCTGAGCGGCGTCTTCGACTTCACCGGTTTCAGCGCACGCAGCAGCGCCGCGAGCGGTTACCTTGTCAAAGACCGCGGCCGCGCGCTTATCTACGCGCTCGGCGACGGTGAAGGCAATGTCGGCAACTGGACCTTCAAGCGCAACACCTCGCCCGGCATCGACGATATCCACTCCTGGGGCGAAGTTATTCGCTGCGACGGCACGAAGCTGAAGGAATCCGACCTCTTCACCGTTGACATGACCGCGCACACCGTGACCGTCAAAGCGGCGGTGACGGCGATGGGAAGCGTTACCGACTTCGCGAAGACCGCGCTGAACATCAAGCTGAACACCGACGCGGACGTCGGAGCGCTCAAGTTCGAGTCTTCGACCCGCAGTTCGACGCTGCTTTCCGGCAACCTTTCGCTGACGAGCGATATCGCGCTGACAGGCACCGGCCTGCTAGGTCTTGCCCGCGACGACGGCGGCAACGCCCCCTTCAGCGGCACCTTCAACGGCGGCGGCCACACCATCACCTTCGCCACCGGCGAAAAATACGGTCTGCAGGCGAACGGTTCCGCGCTTTCCGCTAATGACAAGCAGGGCAGTATCTATCAGCACGCCTACACCGGCCTCTTTGCCGAAACGAACAACGCCACCGTGCAGAACGTCAACCTCGCGGGCACTTACAGACTCCGCCCGAACGTTGCCGGCGTTCGCGCGGCGGGCGTCTCCGCCTACGCGACCGGCGGTCTCAACCTCAGCAGCGTGAACGTTTCGCTGGGCGTTTCCGAATACGTCGGCGGCGATCTCACCGAGTATTTCGGCGGCGCCGTGGCGGTTGCCGACGGCAACGGGCTCAACATTTCCGTTTCAAACTGCAACATTTCGCCCACCGTTACCGATATTTCATCTTCGGGCGGCGACGCGAGCTTCTTCGTGGGCGGCGCGATCGGATACGTTACGACGGCTGACGAAGCAGCCGCCGCGCCCACCCAGACCGTGAACTTCACGAATTCGACTCTGGGGCTGAATTATAACAAGACCGGCAGCGCCGACCGCGCGTCCGTTTTCGGAGCCGCGATCGCGGGCGTCGCCAACTGCAGATACGTCAAGGACAATCGTCAGATTTCCTTCAGTAACGTGGCGGTGAACATCGACGTCGACAACGGCAGAACGAAGAACCGCCGCTTCGGCGCGATCCTCGGCACCGACTGGTACGCCGCGGACGTCACCGTCAACGGCGTGACCGTCAACGCGGATATCGCCGCGACGGCAGGCGGCGCCGCCGACTTCGGCGGACTTGTCCGCACCGCGACCGGCCACTGGGACGTTCAGAAGATAAACCTTACCGCCGCGAACCTCGCTTACCCGTCGGCGGGCGGCTCGACCTTCGGTTTCGTGACGAATATAACGAGCAACAAGACGCCGAGCACCGTCAACGCGGACGGCGCGCTTTATCTCGACGTCGATAACAGGACCGTATCCGGCGTCGACAATTACGATATCTCCGCGCTGGCGATCACCGGCCCGACCTTCGACGTTTTCGACGAGATCGCCGCCGACAGCCGCTTCCGCACGGATGCCGACCACGTGAACGATATCGTTTCAAACGGCAACTCCGTCATATCTATAACGACCACGGATAACGGGCTGATCTCCTCCGCGGGCGATACCTACTACAACAAGACGGCTTACGGACAGAGCGCGAACGGAGCGGTCAACGCCAACACGCGCTACTATTACAACCTCGCATACGCCCGCGCCAACACCTCCACGCAGAAGTTCAAGTTCCTGACCTGGTCGGCGGGCATTTACGCGCATTCGACGCTTTCGAGCTGGTTCACCGTCGCCGACAGCACCTTCTCCGGCGACCTTGACATGACCGGACTTTCCTACTATCCGGTCGACCTGACCAAGAGCGTGACCTTCAGCGGCGCGACGCTGAAGCTCGATAATATAACGATGGAAAGCCGCGTCAACAAGGCGTACTCCTCCGACGGCGGCTCTCGCACGACGCGCGATGAAGACAGCCAGCACTACCTGATGCACACGGCCGTATTCCGCAACGATCCGACGAGCCAGATATCGATAAACAACAGCATGACGCTGCAGGGCAACGTGCCGAAGATTTCGGATAGCTTCTGCGGTTTCCTCGTCGCGGGCGAGTTGGGCGATGCCGACAACGCCACCGCGAAGCTGACCGCGACCAATATCGCGCTCGACGGCGCACATATCATCACCGACACCGGCGCGGATCTTACGACCTCCGCGTACGCGCCGCTGCTCGTCAACAAGGTCGGCAAAAACTCCAACGTCACCATCAACGGCGTCGCTCAGTCGAACACCGCCTATTCGGGCTACGCGAGCAAGTATATCGCGTCGAGCTTGATCGGCGACGTCGGCTACGATACCGCGCGCGC
>JAFZXI010000043.1 GCA_017616855.1 Clostridia bacterium
CTCCGCCGTCAAAGCGGCCTCGCTGCGCGCCGCTTCGAGCAGCGCTTCGCGGTCGGCGGCGGACTTAAACTCCGACGCGGCGGCGTATTCCTTCGCCTGCGCCTCGGCTTTTTCCTTCATTTCGGCGGCTTTCTGTTCCGTCGCTTTTATATCGTCAAGCATAGCCATTTCGGTTACCTCCGGTATCGTTTTCGTACGCAAATCACGTACTCCCACATTTAATGGTATTTTACCATATATCAGGCGGTTTGTAAACAGTTATTTGAAGCAAGAATCAAAAAATCATACCCTGTTGACAACTCCGCGCAATAATGGTAACATATTAATTGTGATAATTTGCGAAGGAGGGACCGGAGCGTGAAGGTCAAAGAGCTGCTGCTGCACAAAAGTCTGCTTTTTTACACCATCATCGGCGTATCGAACACGCTGCTGACGATGGGCATGGAGTTCGTGCTCAACAACGTCTTCGGTCTGCCCTACTGGTGGGTGACCTCGATACCCTTCGCGATAACGAGCGTGACGAGCTTCGTCTTCAACCGCAGGTTTTCGTTCAAGGAAAACCGCGGCAACTTCTGGACGGACATGCTGAAGTTTTACGCGCTTTTCATCGCATGCTACCTCGTCGCCTTCTGCGTCGCCAAGCCGCTCGCGATCAAGATCATGAGCGACGCGAACGCGAGCGAAAAGGCGATACACAACGTCTCGATAATCGTCGGGCAGTGCGTTTTCACGCCGCTCAACTACTTCGGCCAGCGCTTCCTCGTCTACCGCAAAAAGCAAACGCCGCCCCGTCCCGAGGACGAAGCGGCGGATGAAGCCGTTGAAGGCGAAGACGCGGACCTCTGATTATTTCAGCTCGTTGAGGTCGTAAGGCGTCGCCTGATAGACGTAGTAGTTCAGCCAGTTTGAATAAAGCAGGTGCGCGTGGGAGCGCCAGTTCATCATTATCCCCTGGCTGCTGTCGCCGTGCTTGAAATAGTTTTCCGGCATCGCGGTGCCGAGCCCCTGCTTTTGGTCGCGTTCGTATTCGAGCAGCAGCGTTTCGCGGTCGTATTCCGAATGGCCGGTGACGTAGACCTCCCTGCCGTCGTTGGCAAGGGCGATGTAGACGCCGACGGTCGGGTCCTTCGACCGCGCGAGGACGGTTATCTCCGGATGCTTCGCGATATCCTCGTCGAGCACGCCGGTATAGCGCGAGTGCGGCGCGAAGAAGACGTCGTCGAACCCGCGGACCAGCGGACAGAGCCGGTCGGTGACGTAATGCTTGAAGACGCCGAACGCCTTTTCCGTCAGCTCCGCCTTCTTTATGCCGTAACTGTGGTAAAGCCCCGCCTGCGCGCCCCAGCAGATATAGAGCGTCGACTGGACGTTCTTTTTGCTCCAGTCGATTATCGCGCAGAGCTCGTCCCAGTAGTCCACCTGCTCGAACTCCATGCGCTCGACCGGCGCGCCGGTGATGATGAGCCCGTCGAACTTCATATCCCTGACGTCCGCGAAGGTCTTGTAAAACTCGAGCATATGCTCGGCGGAGGTGTTCTTCGTCTTGTGCGAAGCGGCGGTAAGCAGGGTTATCTCGATCTGCAGCGGAGTATTGGAAAGCAGACGGAGAAGCTGCGTTTCGGTGGTTATCTTCGTCGGCATCAGGTTGAGGATGGCGATGCGCAGCGGACGGATGTCCTGACGCGAAGCGCGGGCCTCCTCCATCCAGAATATATTTTCCTGCGTCAGCGTATTCGCGGCGGGCAGGTTGTTGTTTATCATAATAGGCACGGGGTATCCCCTCCTTTTCCGGAGTCAAGACGCATTATATCATTATTGAAGCGATATTTCAATACCTTATTCCCAAACCGATGAAAATATTACCGAACGGAGCAGAAACATGAGCGTTTTTCGCAGCGAAAAAGTCATAAGAGAGGCCGCGGCGGCGGAAGCCGCCTGCGCGGAGCAGTTCGCGCGCATCGACGCGGCGGCGCTTGAAAACAGCGCCCGCGTGCTCGACGCCTTCTCGGAATGCCGCGTCAGCGACAGCCACTTCGCCGGCACGACCGGCTACGGCTACGACGACGCCGGCAGAGAGGTCATCGACCGCGTCTTCGCCCGTCTTTTCGGCACGGAGGCGGCGCTCGTGCGCCACTCCTTCGTCAACGGCACCCACGCGATAGCGACGGCGCTTTTCGCGCTGCTGCGCAAAGGCGACACGCTGCTTTCCGTCACCGGCGCGCCCTACGACACGCTCCGTCAGGCCGTCACGGGCGGGCACCCCGGCTCGCTTAAGTCCGCCGGAGTGACGTATAAGCAGGTCGAACTCATGCCCGACGGCAGCCCCGATTTCGACGCGATAAAGGCGAATTTGCCCGGCGCGAACGCGGTCTTCATTCAGCGCTCGAAGGGTTACACCTCGCGCAAGTCGCTCTCGACAGCGGACATCAAGGCGCTCTGCGGCTTCATAAAAGGGCTTTTCCCCGACGTCACGATCATCGTCGATAACTGCTACGGCGAGTTCTGCGAAGCCATGGAGCCGACGCAGGTCGGCGCCGACGTCGCGGCGGGCTCGCTGATAAAGAACCCCGGCGGCGGCATCGCGCGCGGCGGCGGATACATCGTCGGAAGCGCGAAGCAGGTCGAGCTCTGCGCCGACC
>JAFZXI010000044.1 GCA_017616855.1 Clostridia bacterium
CGCGCCCGCCGGCCTCGGCGAACGCGGACACGCGCGAGGCGTCCGGCGTCCCGCCGTATTCGCGCTTTATCGCTTCCGCGATGGGGTGGTTGGATGAATGCTCAGCGAGCGCGGCGAGCTCCAGAAGCTCCGCTTCGCTGACGCCCTCGGGACGCACCGAGGCGACCTCGAGCTTGCCGTCCGTGACGGTGCCGGTCTTATCGAAGACGACGGCGCCGACCTTCGCCAGACGCTCCATCGTCGCGCCGCCCTTGATCAGCACGCCCGACTTCGTCGCGCGGCCGCAGGCGCTGAAGAACGCCAGCGGCACCGAAAGCACGAGCGCGCAGGGGCAGCAGATGACGAGGAAGTTCAGCGCGTTTTTCAGGCAGGGTATCCACCCGCCGCCGAGGATAAGCGGCATCGCGACGGCGTAGACGACCGCCGCGCCGACGACGCAGGGGGTGTAGATCGCGGCGAACTTCGTGATGAACTTCTCCGTTTTCGCCTTGCGTTCGGCGGCGTGCTCGGTGAGCTTTATCATGTTCGCGACGGTGCTGTCCTCGTAGGGCGCGGTAACGCGGACGCGCAGCGCGCCGTCGAGGCAGAGGCAGCCGGCGAAGACCTCGTCCCCCGCCTCCGCTCTGCGCGGCACGGACTCGCCCGTGACGGAGGAGGTGTCTACCGACGCGCCGCCGGAGACGACGACTCCGTCGAGCGCTATTTTTTCGCCCGGGCGAACGGCGATGACGTCGCCGACCTTGACTTCGGACGGATGCACGGTCTTTTCCCCTTCGTCCGTGACGAGCGCGGCGGAATCGGGGCAGACCTCCATCAGCGCCGCGACGGAATCGCGGGCGTTATCCGCCGCCATGTCGGTGAAGGTCTCGCCGACGCGGTAGAATATCAGCACCGCCGCGCCTTCGACGTAGCTGCCGATGCAGAACGCGCCTATCGCGGCTATGCTCATCAGCGTTTCCTCGTTGAACGGCTTGCCGGAAAAGAGCTTTTTCAGCGCCGAGAGGAATATCTCCCCGCCGACGAGCAGGTAGAGCAGTCCGTAGCCGACCGCGACCGTCCACGGCTCGACCTCGAGCAGCTGCTCCGCGGCGAAAAGCCCGCCCGCGAGCAGCAGGCAGACGCCGAGGAAGATGAATTCTTTTTTATGTTCGGATGAGATTTTCATTTTGTTCGCCTTCTTCGGAAGATGAGTGAGTGAAGGTCGCCCGCGGCGGCGGCAGAGCCGCGCCGCTACTCGTTTACGTGCTCGAAGCCCTGCGCCAGGATCGTGCTGACGTGGGAATCGGCGAGCGAATAGAAAAGGTGCTTGCCTTCGCGGCGGTATTTCACGAGCCCGCTCTGCTTGAGCAGCCGGAGCTGATGCGAGATTGCGGAATCGGTCATGCCGAGCAGCTCCGAAAGGTCGCAGACGCAGCGTTCCTTTTCATAAAGCACCGTCATTATCCCGACGCGCGTCGGGTCGCCGAAAAGCCGGAACAGCTCCGCGACGGAAAAGATCTTCGCCGCGTCCCTGAACGCCGCCTCCGCCTCGAGCACGCGGTCCGTGCCGGCGGTTTCCGTTTCGGGAGCAGTCGTTTTTCTTTCTTCCATGCCCGTTTCCCCTTTCTGTAAAAACGCGTTGTTTGTCACAAACATTTGAACAGTTGTTCAACTGTTATTATTATATTACCGCTTTTTGAAAATGTCAAGGGGTAAATGTAAAAAACAGCTCCCTCGTCTGAGGGAGCTGTCAAAAACTATGCTGTTAAGCTTACCACTGCTTATCGTTATACGGCGTATCGGCTACGCCCTCGGCGTTGAGGCGGCGAACCATGCGGTCGAGCTTGCCCTGCCACATCTTCTTGAACCAATTCGTCTTGCCGAACCATTTGACGAGCGTCGGGCTGACGGCGTAATATGTGCGGATAAACGCCCTGCCGTACCACGTAGAAGCGAGCGTATCGTCGCGGTAGCGGCGCAGCGTCCACACCTGCGGGCAGTTGTACGATCCGTAAACGCAGGTCGCCACGTAGCAGCCGCCGGATTCTGCACGAGCGCCGGGAGCAGGAGGTGCCTCAGGCACAATATGAGAAGGGTCTATTTCGTGTATAACTATATGGTATGCCATTATTTTATCTTGGGTATTTTTGGGAGCCAAAAGGCTACCGTTTTTGAGTATAAAATCTGCGTGCTTTAATGCAACCTCATAATAATAAACTCTCTTTTGCCTTTGTTCATAGGGTATTTTTTCTGCTATATTTTCAAGCGTAGTACAAAATTCGAACCCAAGCCTATTAAAAAGTGTTACTGTATCCATTTTATCAGACCAGGTAACTGTACCATAATCGTTTATATTATAGTTATATACATAGTTACTGCATGCCATAAGAAGAATATCTTTGCTGATTTGTTCAATAATCTCTCTTTCCGTTTCTTCTTTTGCAACATCGAAATTATCGTCGACTATCGACACGCAATTTGTAAGAACCTTGAACGCCGCCTGACGCTTATACAAGTCGCTCTCGACCAAAGACGACTTTGCTTTGCCGTAAGAACTGTAAAATATCGCTTCGATATTTGTGGGGTCATTCTGTTCAACTAAGTTGTAGTATTTTTCTGTTTCTTCCCAATCCTCTTTTTGCTTGGCTCTCCTCGCATTTGCGAGGAATTTCTCGACCATTTCCGTGTTGTCGATCTTGACGCTGCCCTTATGCTCGACTATCATTTTATCGACCATAACCTTTGAGCCACACATATTGCAGTAACCAAACTCAAGTCCATCATTCATTTCCAGCTGCGCCCCGCAGTTGGGACAATTCATTGATACGATTCCCATAATTCCCTCCTGTTTTTTATATTTCCGCAAAAAAGCGCGAAAAATAGAATGGTGTTGTTATTATATGACAACACGTCATATTTGTCAAGATATAATATGACATAATGTCATCGGGTGATGATATGGGAGACAGGTTGAAACAATTAAGAAAAGCGCGCGGACTTACGCAGCTCGCGGTGCAGATGAAGACCGGCATCGAGCAGGCGCTGCTGTCAAAATTCGAGAACGGTGAGCGCGTTCCGCCGACCGAAACGCTGGTCAAGCTCGCGGATTTCTACGAGGTCAGCGCCGACTACCTCCTCTGCCGCACCGACAACCCGAAAGTGAATATGTAACAAGCACCTGACGCGGTCGGGTGTTTTTTTGTTGGAGGCGGCTTGCCTTGGCTCCCCTGTGCAAGGGGAGCTGTCGAGAAGGGCAACGCCCTTCGAGACTGAGGGGTTGTTGGTTTCCTTAAAGCTTACTGCGCGATTGCACAACCCCTCCGGCGCTTCGCGCCACCTCCCCTTACACAGGGGAGGCTTCCCTCCCTCAGTCATTTTTGCGGCGCAAAAATGACAGCTCCCTCATCTGATGGAGCTCCCCAACGCCCACGCCCTCCCCTTCTTCAACTTTTTGAAAAAAACTCTTGCATTTCAAAATAAAGGGTGTTATAATACCATTTGACTTTAATATCGATACCTATCGCAAGGAGGGAACACTTTGGCTAACATTAAGTCCGCTAAGAAGCGCGTGCTCGTCGCCGAGAAGAAGAATATGCAGAACAAGATGATCAAGTCTCAGCTGAAGACCGACATCAAGAAGTTCAACGCCGCCGCCGAGTCCGGTGACAAGGCCGCGACCGAAGCCGCCATGAAAAAGACCGTCAAGGCCATCGACAAGGCCGCTTCCAAGGGCATTCTGCACAAGAACACCGCCGCGAACAAAAAGTCCGCCATCATGAAGCGCGCGAACGAGGCGAAATAATCAGTTGAGTCATAAAAAGCACGTCCGGCAGGGCGTGCTTTTTGTTGTGTATCCGTTATTGAAAAGGACGCTCGATCGAGCGTCCTTTTTTGCTTATTCGGTTTGATTCAAAACTGTATTTGCGACATGGAGTACAATACGATAAAGAAAGCCAGCGCGAACGCCGAAAACACGATACCGATAACGGAAAATGCGATGCCTTTCTTATTCATTTTACGTGCGGAAAGAATACAGCCGATTATCGAAATCACCAGCGCGGCGGCAGAAAACGGTCCCGCGATCATATCTGTATGCGATAAAATATCGACATACTGTCCGACCGCATCGCTTTTTGATAAAAACGAATGAAAAAAGCAATACACGGTTATGAAACCGCAAACGCCGAGAATCATACCGATCAACGAAAGCACCATACCAACACGCGCCGATACAGCAGTATTCGCCGTCTGTTCTTGCGCCTCCGCCGTAACGGCATCGGAGCGCAAATCGGTTCCGCAGCGCAGACAATAGTCGGAATCGTCGGGAATATTCGTACCGCATTTTTCGCAAATCATACCTTGCCCTCCTTTATATTTCAAGCAGCATATCGTCTTTCTTTATCCAGCCGAGCTTGCGCATGATCTCCGAGAAGGTCAGCGACAGCGCGGCGGGGACGATTATCAGCATGACCGCGATTATCAGCAGCGAATACCAGACCGGCTCGCCCGCGTTCGCCATTTCCGTATAGGTCATTATCGGGCCGACGAGACCGGCGGTGCCCATTCCGGAGCCGATCGCGTTGCAGGGCAGCTTGACGAGCAGCGTCGCAACGGGTCCGAGGATCGCGCTCGCGAGCGTCGGCGGGATCCATATCAGCGGATGGCGCACGATATTCGGCATCTGCAGCATCGAGGTGCCTATCCCCTGCGCGAAAAGCCCGCCGAGCTTGTTTTCGCGGTAGCTCGAAACGGCGAAGCCGACCATCTGGCAGCAGCATCCGACGACCGCCGCGCCCGCGGCTATGCCGCCGAGGCCCAGCGAAATGCCTATCGCCGCCGAAGAGATCGGGAGCGTCAGACACAGCCCCATCACGACGGAGACGACGATGCCCATGACGAGCGGCTGCTGTTCGGTGCCCCAGTTGATGAAGTCGCCGAGCGCGGTCATAAGCGCGGAAATAGGCGGTCCGAGCAGGAGTCCCGCGGCGCTGCCGGCGACGAGCATCGTCAGCGGAGTCACGAGGATATCCAGCTTCGTCTTGTTCGCGACGAGCGAGCCGACGCCGACGGCGCAGATGACCGCGATGAAGGCGCCGAGCGGTTCGCCCGGGCCGGAAAGCAGGACCTTGCCGCCGTCGAGCAGCGTTCCCTTCAGGATCGCGCTCGCGAAGGCGCCGACCATACCTACCGCGGCGGCGCTGATGACGACCAGCGGCGGCTTCTTGAACTTGCACGCCACGCCGACGCCGATGCCGGCGCCGGTCATCGCCTTGAAGACGGAGGCGACGGAGGTCAGCCAGCTCCCGAAGGAACCGCCGATATAGCTCGCGATCTGCCCCACTATAGTGCCGACGATGAGCGTGGCGAACAGACCGAGCGCCATTCCGGAAAGCCCGTCGATGAATATTAATTTGAGAACCTTTTTGACTTTTTCCATGGTTCGTTCTCTTTCGTTATTATTCGGCCTGCGCGTTCTTTTTCTTTTTAATGATACCGGCAACGGCGATCGCGCCCGCGGCGACTATGACGACGCCGCCCGCGACGCAGCCGATCAGCAGCCAGTTGAGCTTGCCGCCCTCGCCTGCGCCGTCGCCCCCGGAGCTGCTCTCGGCGGGAGTTATGACCTCGGGGACTTCGGGCTTGTCGCTCTCGACGACCTTGAAGCTGTCGGGGTCGTTCTTGACGCCCGCTTCGACGTCCGCGGCGGGGATGGCGATCTTTTCTTCCTCGTTGACGTAGTATTCGCCGCCGGAGACTCCCTCGTTGGTGATGGGGTTCTTATACTCCGCGGCCTGTTCGTCCGTCAGGGTGCCGGGGGTGAGTTCGCTTTCGCCTTCGCCGCCGTTCCAGATGACGTTTCCGCCGGCGCCGCTGATGACGATCTTGCCGTCGACGCTCTGCGAAGCGAAGGCGACGTCGTTCTTGCCGTCATACTCGGTCAGTTTGCACTCGGTGACCTTCAGCGGGACCTCGGTCACACCGCCGGGGAAATCATCGGCGATCTTGAAATAGACGGTCGCGATAACGCCGTTGTCCGTCTTGTTGTTGACGTCGCCGCCGACGATGGCGATCTCCTTCTTGTTATTGACGGAGAGGTTCGGCATATAAAGCATGACGTCTATGCCCTTTTTCGCTTCGACGGCGGTCACGTAGTCGCTGTCGTAAGTGACGTGGATCGTGTAGCTCGAGAACTTCGCGCAGTCGGAAAGCGACACGGTGACTGCGACGGTATCGCCGGCGGACGCCTGCGCGGTACCTACGGTCACGGTGGGGGTCCCGTCGGCGTACGCGACGACGCCGAACGCGCCCGCGAGAAGCGCGAGCGAAAGGATGAGCGAAAGGATCTTTGCGGTCTTTTTCATAACGGTTTCTCCTTTTCCTTCTCCCGTTGAGGAGTTATTTGCCGTCAGACGCGGCGTGAAATATCCCTGTAGCGCTTCGGCGGCATGCCGACGCGCGGCGAAAAATGATGATAGAAGGTCGAGAGGTTCTCGAACCCGCACTCGAAGGAAATCTCCATGACGTCCATGCTGCTGTTTTTCAGCAGGTTGCAGGCGTAGTTTATGCGCAGGTCGACGATGTGGTCGGAGATGTTCTTCCCCGTCGCGCTCTTGAAAAGGCGGGAGATGTATTCCCTGCTCTTGCCGGCGAGGGCGATTATCTCGTTGAACGGCTTGGTGAAAACGTAGTGGCGCGAAAGCAGCATATAGTATTCGATGAACCAGTCGGGCGGCGTTTCGAGCCATTCGGGGACTTCGGTGCGGCTGACGAAGCAGTCGTAAAGCACCTCCGCGGCGGTCAGGCGCAGGAAGCCCTTATCCGTTGCGGGAACGGCGGCGGGCGCCGTCATATCGCGCTCCGTCTTGTTGCGCTGGATGCCGCGGAGCCGCACGACGGGCGGTTCCTTGCCGCCCGCGGCGGAATCAAGGCAGCCGCCGGGGAGGAACGCGGAAAGGTCGCCGAACACTCCTTCGCCGAAGATCAGCGCGCAGACGCGGGTATCCGCGCCGGAGCGGCTGAAGAACACGCAGTCGTCATTCTTGCGCAGGAAGATGACGTCCCCCTGCCCGAACTGGCATTTTTTGCCGTTCACGGTGCAGAACGCTATCCCGTCGGACACGAAAAGCAGACGGTAACAGCGCCGTCTGCCCACCGCCTCCTCGTACTCGTGAACGCCGGACGCGGAAACGTATCTTATTTCGTTGTCAAAGGAAGCGTTAGGCATTCCGCACCTCCGTCGTTTTCCTCTGTAACGTACATCTAATTTATCACTATATCGTAAAATAGTCAAGTGTTTTCACATTATTTTCATATAATCCCATGTCGGAAAACGCCGATATCTGCACATATTACAACAAAAACCCCCGCACCGCTCACGCGGACGGGGGCTTTTTCCGATACTGTGATTATCCGTTTATTTGGAGAACAGATAAACGAGGTTCAGCACGACGATGAGCACGATGATAATGCCGGCCATGTAAGGAGTGGCCTTCTCAAGCTTCTCATCGATGGTGCGGGCGCGCTGCTTATCCTTGCCGCCGAAGAGTCTGTCGGCTCCGCCGGCGATGGTGCCGCTGATGGAGGCGCTGCGGGCGCTCTGAAGCAGGACGACCGCGACGACCGCCACGCAAAGGACGAGGACTATAGCCGCTATGATAATAACAAACCAACTCATAATATATCTCCGTTCCGCCGCCTTATGCGGCACATTGTAGCGTTTTTAAGTCGCTTTCCGCGACAAGCCCAATTATATTATCACAAGCTTCGGGCTTTGTCAAGATGTTTTTTTATTTTTTCAACTTCCGATTGCGACGCCGTAGATGACCGCTTCGCCTCTGAAAGTCGTCGTCAGCGCGAGTTCGCCCGTTACCGGGTCGCCGAGGTAGGCGATGAACGCGTTTACGCTGTACGGCTCGAAGGTGAGCGCCTTGGACTTGTTCTTGCCGAACGCTTTGACGAGAACGGCGGCGTTGTCCTTTCCGGCGAGGTCCGCGTAGACGACGATTATGCTGCGGCAGTCTTCAACGTCGAACTTGATCGTGCCTCTGCCGGAAGCCGTCTTCCAACCGGTCTCCCATTCGTTTTCAGGGAACTCCGCGACCGTGTAAATCGATAAGGACTTCGGGGTCGTATTCGCGGGGTTGAGATACTGCAGGTCGAGGAAGGAGAGCGCGGTGCTCGGTTCGGGCAGTACCGCGGCTTCCCTGCCCGCGGCGGCGTAGAGCCCGTAGATTGCCGTTTCGGTTATCATTCTCTGCGCGCGGTCGGTTATTCTGCCGTTGTCATATCTGATCTCGCGGGTCGGGTATCCGTCCGCGAGGGCGGCGGTGATTATCGAATCGGCGTCGGCGCAGGGCAGGCCGTAGGCGGCCGCGACCTGAGCGCGGGCGGCGTTTATATCGCTGTCGCCGGTCGCGAGGACGCAGAGCACGGCGGGCGCCTTATCCGCGGTGAGCAGCTTGCGGACGAGGGATTCGTACGCTTCCCTGTCCTCGTCGACGGTCAGGCCGACGGAGCTGACGTTGAGCATGACGACGTCCGGCTCGAAAGCGAGGATGTCGTCCGCGCGCACGCAGGCGGTCAGGACGTCGAAGCCCGCGCCGGTGTAAACTTCGGAGGTGCCGGCGCCGAACGCGGTCTCCCAAACGAGCTGCGCCGCGTACGCGTCGCCGCCGATGACGGCGAGGCGCGTCGATCTGCCGACGGCGTTCTCGGAGACTTCAAGGACGGGGGCGGCGGGATGCTCGGGCACGACCGTCGCCTTCAGCGCTTCGCTGACGAAGGCGAATTCGGGGTCGGGCTGCGGTACGCCGGGGTCCTCCCCCGCCTCGAACGCGATCGCGAGTTCGTCGCCGCCGATCTTGATCTCGAGTCCTTCGGACGCTCCGGCGACGGCGGAGAATACGTATTCATACACGCCGTTTTCGTAATTTTCGCTCTCGGGTTCGGCGGTGTTGAGTTTGACGCCGCGGCGGGAGCTTCTGTAGGGATCGCCGGCGAGCTTGCCGCTTATCTCATCCTTGGAAACGGCGGAAAGCACACGGACGTAGACCTTGGCACCCCTCTCGGGCAATACAGTACTTCCGAAATCCTCGCCGTCGAGCGAGAATCTGACGGAGATCGCGTCTCCGCCGAGGTCGATGCCTTCAAAGTATCCGGCGTTGCCGACGTTGGAAATCGCGTCGTTTATCGTTACGGCGGCGGCGTTGAGCTCACCGGCGGACGCTCCGCCGTCGATAAGCTCCTGCGCCTTAGCGGAGAGGATGCCGAGAACGCGGCGTTCCGTTTCGGTAACGTTGCCGGCGAGCGCCGTGCGGGCGGCGGCGATCGCGGAATCGAGCGCTATGATGGGCGCGTTGATGTTTTCAACGATCGCTTCTATCTCCTTGCAGAAGCGCTTGGGGTTTCTGCCGGTGGAGTGCCAGTCGGCGGCGGTCTGCTTCGCGGACGCGATGAGCTCCGCGTAGTCGCCGCGAGTGTCGACGAGCTGAAGCGCCTCGGCGGCGGCGAGCAGCTTATACTCCCAGTCGCCGTAGAAGCGTTCTTCTATCGCTTCGGCAAGGTGATGGTATTCGGCGTAGCTGTAAGCTTCGGAGGGGTGTCCGCCGCTGCCGGTGTAAAGCGTCGAGTTCGTGTACATGCTCGGCATGTGTATAAACGTCGCGCCGATCTCGTCGATATCGCAGAAGCGGCGGGCGACCTCCGCGACGTTGTCGCAGAAGGTGTATCTCTCGCCGGTATCCGGGTCGGTATAGGTGCGGTCGTCCATCATGTTGTGGAGCAGGAAGAAGCTCGCTTCGGGATAGACCTCGCGCAGCTTGCCGAGGAAGTTCAGATACGCGTCGATATAAAGACTGCGCGGCATATCGTCCTTCCAGAACCACATATCGTTCGTGCCGAGCGCGACGGTGACGATGTCGCACTGCCTGTCGGCGAAGCCGGTCCAGATGTGGCTCGTCTTCATTGAGATGTAGTTCCAGACTCTCGGGATTATGCCGTTGAGGTCGGCGTTGTAGCCCTGGTAGACGCCCCAGCCGCTTATCGCGCAGATGTTGGCGTCCGCGCCGAAGTGCTCAGCGGTGACGAAGGCGTAGGTCGAGGTCGCGTCGTTGGTCCTGAAGGTGTAGTCGCTCTCATGGCCGAGGGTACCGTGGCCGGCGGTGATGGAGTCGCCGTAGATATCCATTATCAGCTGGTCGGGATCGTATTCCGGCTCGAGCAGCGCGGCGCCGGTGCCGGTTATCGCCATGGAAACGAACTGTATCTGGTCATAGAACGACTGCGTGGTGAGCAGGACGCGGACGAAATGCTCGCCCTCTCCGAGGCCTTCGGCGACGGTATACGTGCCGGAGCCGTTATTGATGTTGAAACGCAGGGTGCGCTCGCCGTCGACCCAGACCTGGAAGTACGGGAGCTGGCTCGAGTTGTTGACGCTGCAGGTCATCGTGACCGTCAGCTTCGCGCCGGTGAAGCGCACGCCGATGCCGGCGCCTTCCCAGTAAGCGAAGACGGTGTTGGCGTTCGGCTCCTGCCTGCCGTAGACGCGGACGTTATCCCGCGTTATCGTATAGCTTCTGCTGACGGCGTATTCCGGCGCGCCGCCGGTTTCTCCGCCGCCGGAAAGCTCCGCCGCGGGAAGTCCGCCGGACTCCGTCTGCGCCGCGGCCGCTTCCGGCTCCGCCGGCGCGGTCAGCGCGACTGCGCCGAACACGCTGCTGAGCAGGATCGCCGCCATTATTACAAGCGTTAATATTTTCTTCATATCGGTCCTTCCTTTCACTCACTTTCGGGTGTTACCGTATATGCTGATTTATATCTGCTTTTCCATAGCGGCGATGTAGCACGCCGCGACGGCGCTGCCCCACTTGCCGCTCGGGTGTCCGTAGCTGCCCGCGTAGTCGGGGTGGCCGTGCTTCGGGATATCCACGCGGACGGCGCCGATCGCGTCCTCCTGCGAGAAGATCTTCGCCGCGTCGTCAAGCGCGGGGACGGCCGCCTCGGTCGTGCTGCAGAAAATCTTCGCGCGCGGGGTGACGGAGCGCAGCTTGCGGAAGAAGCGCAGGTAGGCGTCGCGCAGCGTTTCGCGCTCGACGGGGTTGGCGGTGTCGTTCGTGCCGAGCATGACGATTATGTAGTCCGCGTCGCGGGAGGCGACGTCGTATTTCTCCTCCGTCGCCATCGTTACGCAGTCGAAAACGCGCGGGACGTTGGAGGGCTCGTCGCCGCAGTAGCCGCGGAAGATGCCCCAGCCGCTTATCGCGATATACTGCCCTTCGCCGCGGAAGTGCTCGACGATGCGGTAGGCGTGCGCCAGAGTCGAATCCTGCCAGTCGCTGTCCGGTCCCGGCCAGCCGGGGATCGTGCCGACGCCGCAGGTCAAAGAGTCGCCGTAGCAGTCGAACTTGAGCTGTCCGGCGGGCGCTTCCGGTTTCGGCAGGAACTCGCCGTCCGTCTCGGCGGCGAGGAACGCGAAGGGATGCCACTGCGTTTCACTGACGAGCAGTATCTTCGCGGTGTGCTCGCGGTCTTCGAGCCCGAATGCGGCGATGTAGTCGTCCTCGCCGAGCTTCGTCTTGATACGCGCGCGGCGCTTGCCGTCGACGAAGACCTGCAGGAACGCCTGCTTTATCTTCTCCGTCGAGGTCGAGCGGACGCTCAGAATGAGCTGAGTGCCCTTGAAACGCAGCTCGATGCCGCTGTTCACCCAGGACACGTCGATGCCGTCGGGGAGGACTCTGTAACGCCCGTAGATGCGGACGGTCTCTTCATTGATATTGATTTTCATAGCGGTCGCCTTCCTTTATTTGATGGGTGGGAACGTCATATATTCCATGAACTTTTCGCTGAATGATGGGTCGCCGTCGAGCTGCACCGTCTTCGCCTTCGCGGTGATGCGTTCGAGCTCCGCAAGCGCCATAGGGTCGAGAAGCGTGCGGACCGCGCCCGCTCCTGCGCAGTTGCCGAGCGCGCGGACCTTCTCCGCGGGCACCTCGGGAAGCAGCCCGAGCGCGAGGGCGTTGCCCTTGTCGAGTCCGGCTCCGAAGCCGCCGGTCAGCAGGACTTCGTCGA
>JAFZXI010000045.1 GCA_017616855.1 Clostridia bacterium
CTAATAACCCGTGCGGGTTCGACCCCCGCCACCGGCACCAAACTCGCTCCCGCGGCTTTTGCCGCGCGGGCGATTCTTTATATTCGCGGGGGTCGAAACGGAGGGAGCCCGCGGAAGCGGGCGGAAGAAAACGCTCCGGCGGAGCGTTTTCACCGACGAGGGCGTGTCGGCGCGCGGCAGCGCGTCGAGCGACCCCCGCCACCGGCACCAAAATCGCTCAGACGGCAAAAACCGTCCGGGCGATTTTTCTAATATGTCTTATATGCGGATTGACAAAAGAACGAATTACCGTTACAATATATTACAGACGGCGCGAACGCCGCTGTCAGTAAATACGAAAGCCGCGTTTTTCCGACTGCCCCGGTCCGCGGAAAAACGTTTTAACTTTGAAGGACGTGTATCTGACAATGATAAAAAAGGTTTTCAAACAAATGCTGGCTACGCAGATAATGTCCGCTATGACGGTCATGATCTGCATGCTTATCGACAGTATAATGATAGGACGCTTTCTCGGCGTTGATTCGATGACGGCTTACGGCCTCGCCACGCCGGTCCTGCTTATTTTTGCGGCGTTCGGGAGCATGCTCGCCGCGGGAATACAGGTGCACAGCGGCAAATCCATGGGCAGCGGCAATATGGAGGAAACGAACGCGGGATTCTCGTCCGCGGTATTCCTCGCCGCCGCGGTCTCGTTCGTCGGAATGGCGGCGGTGATAATATTCGTGTCTCCGATATGCACGCTGCTCGGCGCGGGCGAGAACACTCCGGATAACCCGGTGTTCGGCCTGACGCGCGATTATATCATCGGCTTTATCGTCGGCGCGCCGGCGTTCATATTCGCGCAGATAATGGTGCCGTATATGCAGATCTCCGGCAACCGCACGCGGCTTGTCGTTGCGGTCGCGGCGATGACCGTCGCCGACGTTACGTTCGATATCCTCAACGTTTTCGTGTTCAAGGGCGGCACGCTCGGAATGGGACTCGCTTCGAGCATAAGCTATTACATCGCATTTATAATCGGCGCGGTGTATTTCTTCAAAAAGAAGTGCATCTTCAAGTTCCGCCGGAAGCTCGTGAAGGCGAAATGCACGCTCGGCCTTTTGAAATACGGCGTGCCGACGGTCATAAACCAGCTCTGCCTCGTCCTGCTCGTCTTCGTGCTGAACAAGATACTGCTCGAGGTCGGGCAAAACAGCGCCGTCGCGGCGTATTCCGTCATTTCGACGGTGGGGAACATATGCTACTGTTTCGGCTCGGGAGTCGCCTCGGTGGCGCTTTTGATGTCCGCGATATTCTACAGCGACGAGGACAGGACCGAACTGCGTTCGCTTGTGAAGACGATGGTGTTTTACTCGATCGTTCTTGACGTCATAGTCATCGCCGTCGTTTTGGCGGCGGCGCCTCTGCTCGTCAACCTCTTCCTCGCCGACGAACCCGGAGCTTACGATATGGCGGTGCTTGGCGTCCGGCTGTTCTCGCTGTCGCTCCTGCCCTGCGCGCTGAATACATCGCTTAAGAACTATTACCAGGGAGTCAACAGAGCCGGTTTGACGAAACTGATTTCAATACTGCAAAACCTGGCGCTTCCCGCGCTGTTCGCGTTCATTCTCAGCAGGTTCGCGGGCACGACGGGCGTCTGGCTCGGCTTCGTCTGCGGCGAAACGCTGACGCTTCTTATCATCTCCGTATTGGTATGGATCAAAAACGGAAAGATATCCTTTTCGCCCGATGCGTACGCGCTTCTGCCCGCCGATTTCGGCGCGAAGGAGGGCGAATACATGGAGGTTTCCCTCGATTCCGTTTCCGGCGCCGTCGATGCGTCGAAGGCGGCTGAACAGTTCTGCCGCGAGCGCGGCGAAGACGCGCGCACCTGCTATTTCATCGCGCTTTGCATCGAGGAGATGGCAAACAACATCGTCCTGCACGGCTTCACCAAGGGCGGCAAGGGGCACTCCGTGGATATCCGTCTGACGTTCAAGAACGGACGCCGCGTTATCCGTATCCGCGACGACTGCGTCAACTTCGATCCCGTGAAATACATCGAACTGCATTCGGACGACGACCCGATCGCGCATATCGGTATCCGCATGGTCATGAAGATGGTGAAAAGCGCGAATTACGTCAATTCGCTCGGACTTAATAACCTTACGCTCATTTTGTAATATCGCGGTATTTAATAAACAAAAAAAGCGGCATTACCGCCGCGAACGCAAAAAAGCACGCTTCGGCGTGCTTTTTTGTTTCAGGCGGGCGGAAGGAAGATTACCCGCCTGACTATATTAACCCATTTTCCGCGAAAGCCGCGACGGCAGCGGCGTTACTTCATTTTGTCACGGCCCGCGGACGGGCGCTGCGCCCGCCCACGGTTGTTTCCGTGGCTACATAATATCGGGGGAGCATTAAAGCGGCCTTAATTTTCGGAGATTTTTTCAAAAAAATCCGAATTTCAGTTGACAAACCCGAAAAAACGGATATACTATATATGAAAGTGTTTCATTTGATACATTTTGAGAGGAAAAACATGGATAACGTGAGTTTCATAATGAAAAACGTCGCGCTCTTTTCCGGAGTATCGGAAGCCACCGTCCGCGCCCTTGTCGAAAGCGAAGGGACGCGTCTGCGCGAGCTTGCGAAGGGCGAAACGCTCTGCCGCCGCGACGGCGTGAACGACGACCTTATAGTCATTCTTTCCGGCAAGGCGGAAGCGCGGAAGGGGAGCGTTTCCATGCGGACGCTCGCCGCGGGGGACGTTACCGGCGTTTCCACGCTTTTCGGCGGCGAAGTCATGGATACCGACGTCATCGCGCTGACGAAGCTGACTGCGCTGCTTATTGACCGCGCCTCCGTGCTTGCCGCCGTCCGCGGCGACGCCGTGCTCGCGGAGAACTACATTCGCTTCCTCTCGGCGCGGATACGCTTCCTCAACGGCGTGATAAGCCGCTGCGCCGGAGCGGACTCCGCGGGCAAGCTTGCGCGCTACCTCGCTTCGATAGCGGCGGCGAAGGGGGACACCTTCGCGCTGAACGTCAGCAAGGCGGCGGCGGAGCTTTCGCTCGGCAGGGCGACGGTCTACCGCGCGTTCGACTTCCTCGAAAGCGCCGGCTGCGTAAGCAAAAACGGCCGCGCCGTGACCGTGAACGCCGAAAAACTCAGAGAGATTTATTAAAAACCATCATAAAGGAGAAACCCGAAATGAAAACCAGAATCATCGCTGTTATCGCCGCGCTCGCGCTCTTCGCGCTGACGCTTACCGGCTGCGGACCCGCGAAGGAGCCGGAATCCGCCTCTTCCGCCGCGCCCGCGGTGCGAGAGACCGTAACGCTCGGCCTGCTCGCCGGTCCTACCGGCGTAGGCGCCGCGCAGCTGCTTCACAGAAGCACGATGGAGGAGTCCGCGAACGATTACGCTTACACCGTCTTCAGCGCTCCCGACGAAGTCACCGCCAAGATCGTCAGCGGCGAGCTCGATATCGCCGCCGTTCCGACCAACCTCGCCGCCGTCCTCTACAAAAAGACCGAGGGCAAGGTCAAACTCGCCGCGATAAACACGCTCGGCGTGCTCTATCTGCTGACCGCGGACGGCGTTTCCGTCGCCTCCGTCGAGGACCTGAAGGGCAAGACCGTCTATTCCTCCGGCCAGGCCGCCGTTCCCGAATACGTCTTCGATTATATCCTTGACGCCGCCGGGATAAAGGACGACGTCGAGGTCGTCTACGAGGCCGAACACGACGCCGTCATCGCCGATCTCGCCTCCGGCAAGGCGCAGATAGCCGTCCTTCCCGAGCCGAAGGTCACCGCCGCGCTCGCGCAGGTCGAAGGCGTCTCCGTCGCGCTCGATCTGACGGAGGAGTGGGACAAGGCCGCCGCCGTGAAGGGCGACGCCGCCGTGCTTTCGATGGGCTGCGTCGTCGTCCGCAGTGAGTTTGCGGAGCAGCACAAGGCGGCGCTCGACGCCTTCCTCGCCGAGTATAAGGCGTCCATCGAGTTCATGAGCGACCCCGCGAATCTCGAAGGCGCATCCGAGATGTGCGAGACCTTCGGCATAATCCCGAAGGCCGCGGTCGCGAAGAAAGCGATCCCGAACTGCAACATGACCTACGTTGACGGCGCGGAAATGAAGACTCAGATCTCCGCGTTCTATAAGATTCTGCTGAATTACAACCCCGCTTCCGTGGGAGGAGCGCTGCCCGATGAGGATTTCTACTACTCAAAGTAAGCACCCCAAACTGAAAAAAGCCGCCGCTGCCGTATTCGCCGCCGCCTTCTGGCTGGGGATATGGCAGCTTGCCGCTGTCCTGATAAACGAGCAGATAGTGCTCGCTCCGCCGCTGACGGTTTTCAAAACGCTGTTTTCCCTCGCGGGGACCTGGGACTTTTGGCTGACGGTCGCGCTCTCCGCCCTCCGCATCTTCTGCGGCTACGCGCTCGGAGTGCTTTTCGGCGTCGCCTTCGCGGTGCTGACGAAAGCGAGCCGCATCGCGTATACGCTGCTGCGCCCGATGATGAGCGTGATAAAGGCGACTCCAGTCGCTTCCTTCATCATAATGCTGCTTTTCTTCTCGCCGAACAGCTATATCCCGACCGTAACGTCGTTCCTGATGGTCTTCCCGATGATCTGGGCGAACACCTTCAAGGGCATCGACGAAACGGACGAAAAGCTGCTCGAAATGGCGGAAGTGTTCGGCTTTTCGCGCAAATGCCTGCTGCGCGACGTCTATATGCCGTCGGTGAAGCCGTATTTCGTGCCGGCGGCGCTGACCTCGCTCGGCTTCGCCTGGAAGGCGGGGATCGCCGCGGAAGTGCTCGCTTCGCCTAAACACTCGATAGGCGGAATGCTCTATCGCGCGAAGGTCTATCTCGAAACGCCGGAAATGCTCGCCTGGACGCTCTGCGTCATCATGATAAGCATGCTGCTCGAATGGCTGCTTTCGTACCTGCTGAAGCGCCGTTCCGCCGAAAGGAGCGTTGCGGTATGATAAGACTGGAGAACGTATCCAAAGCGTTCGGCGAAAAGGCGGTGCTGGCGGGGTTTTCCTTTACCTTTGAGGAAGGGAAGCGCTACGCCGTGACCGGACCATCCGGCGTCGGCAAGACGACGCTGCTGCGGCTGATTTGCGGGCTGATCCGTCCCGATTCCGGCAGCGTGGAGGTGCCGGAAGGAACGCGCGTCCGCGCGGTGTTCCAGGAGGACCGCCTGCTCCCGTGGAAAACGGTGCTTGAAAACGTGCGGCTCGAAAACGGCGACGAAGCGCACGTGCGCGAGCTGCTTTCGGCGCTCGGGCTTGAGGGCGAAGAGGGCTCGCTTCCGAAGTCGCTTTCCGGCGGCATGAGCCGCCGCGTCGCGATAGCGCGGGCGCTCTGCGCGGAGCCTGACGTCCTGTTGCTCGACGAGCCGTTCAACGGGCTCGACGACGGGATGAAAGCGCGCGCCGCCGCGCTGATATTCGGCAGAATGAAGGGGAAAACCGTCATCGTCATAACCCACGATACCGCGCCCGTCGCGGAATACGCGGACGAAACGCTGACGCTGCAGCCCGTTGAAAACTGAGAATACAAAGTTGAAACGCCTCCCGGATCCGGGAGGCGTTTTTAATTCAATGCTCGGCGTCCGCTTTCGTCGGATGCACCGTTCCGCGCGGATGGTGCGGCGGCGCGTAGATTGAGTAGAGCCGCAGCGGCGTCCTGCCGCAGTTGACGACGTTGTGCCATGTCCCCGCGGGCACGAGCACCGCGTCGCCGGGGAACGCGCGGCGAAAGTCGCGCATTTCCTCGCGCGTCCTGCCGAAGCGGACGAGCCCGCAGCCCTGTTCGATGCGCAGGAACTGGTCGGTATCCGCGTGTAGTTCCGTTCCGATATCGCCGCCGACGGGTATCGCCATCAGCGTCACCTGCAGGTGCGCGCCGGTCCATATCGCTTTGCGGAAGCATTGGTTTTGCGCGGTCCGCCGCGCTATGTCGATAACCGTCGGTTCCGGGCCGTTGTCTGCGGGCGCGGTCGAACAGCCGTATGGTCTTCGCATGTTTATCCCTCCCGAATGTTCTTCGGATTATTATATGTAAACTCGCGCGGAAAAGTTAAAAAAGTTCTTGACAAAGGTGGGCGGCGGTGTTATTATATATGAACGTCGGCGAACGCCGATAAGGGCCTTTAGCTCAGTTGGTTAGAGCCACCGGCTCATAACCGGTCGGTCCGGGGTTCGAGTCCCTGAAGGCCCACCATATAGGGGTATAGCTCAGTTGGTAGAGCAGCGGTCTCCAAAACCGCGTGCCGAGGGTTCAAGTCCTTCTGCCCCTGCCACAGACAGAAACGCCGCCCAAACGGGCGGCGTTTCTGTCTGTGGCAGGGGCAGACAACAGTGCATTACCCGAGGCACGCGGAGCGTGCCGGGTGAGCCGAGCGACCGCCGCCGGGGGCGGAGGGAGGGAGCGAGGCGAAGCGCCGCGGTCGGAATGCGTGAGGGCGATTCATCGCCCGAAGCGGATTCCGGGCACCGCAAGAGGGGTCGCGAAGCGACTTCAAGTCCTTCTGCCCCGTCAACAAAATAGTGTCTTGTTAATTCTGTGCCGCTGTGATATAATCATTTCATAGAAAGCAGGTGGCATTATGACGTTTAGAACTGAAGACGAACTGGCAAAACAGATAAAGACTCATCAACGTTTGGCGTATGCTTTTTTATTCCTATTGATTTTTGTCATAGTTGCACTTGTGCTTTCGATTGCTTCTTTGATAGGGAAAGCGTATGCGATATTCTTTGTTTGCGCACCTCTTTTTATTCTTCTTGTCGTAATGATGGTTCTGATTGCAAGATATTATAAAAAGGAAGAGAAAGAATCAAGCCACTATCCATATGAAGTCAAGCTTTCGTACGAGGTTTCATTCAAAGAGCTGAAACACACTTTGTCGGCAATTGCCAATGCTGATGAGTGCAGAGATTTTCCGAACAAATCGGCGTATTTCTGCTTCTTGGATATGACGTTTAAAAACCGCTTTCTTGCGGTAAACACCGATTACTTCGTTATTTCGGATTTCGACTCGATAAAGAAGAGTATAAATAAAGCTATCAATAAGGAATACAGCGTTTCTCAATGGGCGCCGCGGTATGAATTGGCGAAGATGATGCGTATTAACCTTATTGTAACAAATGACGTCAACGGGGAATTATACGAATACGTTTCGCGTAACGCCGGTAACTCGCTGAGGCGGACGGAAGGGGTTATTAGTTTTGCAGTCGTCCGAGACAGTCTGATAGTTCCGCCGCTGTTCGGCGATAACGACGTTTTAACAGTAAAAAGATATAAAAAATCAATACAAGATATGAAAGAGCTTTTAGGTTCCGCATATAAATACGGAGATAGATAGTTTTAGTTGAGATTTTTCTTTCACACGCAAATACGCCGTCCAAACGGGCGGCGTTTCTGTCTGTGGCGGGGCAGACAACAGCGCTAAAAAGCCGGAGGACATTGTCCTCCGGTTTTTATATATGCGCGGATTATCTTGTCGGGATTATCTCGAGCCAGTAGCCGTCCGGGTCCTGAATGAAGTAGATGCCCATCGACGGATTCTCGAAGCAGATGCAGCCCATCTTTTCGTGCAGAGCGTGCGCGTCGTCGAAGTCGTCGGCGCGGAACGCGAGGTGAAACTCCTCCTCGCCGATGTCGTACTTCTGCGGATGGTCGCGCAGCCAGGTCAGCTCCAGCTCGAATTCGCTGCTTTCGTTGCCGATATAGACGATGATGAAGGAGCCGTCGGAAGCGGTCTTGCGGCGCTTTTCGGTCAGTCCGAGCGCCTCGGAGTAGAACTTAAGCGAAACGTCGAGGTCGGCGACGTTGTAATTCTCGTGGATCATTTTGAACTTCATGATTTATACCTCCCAGTGCGTTTCGTTCGCGGTGTCGAGTATGCGCGCGCCGGATTCGCGCGTTTCCGGCAGCTCCGCGAAGCGCGCGACGACGCTTCGGTCCTGCCAGAAGTGCATCGGCAGCATGATATCGGGCTTGCAGAGCTTGAGGAAAAGCGAGGCGCCGAGCGCGTAGTTTTCGCCGAGGCGGTCGTCGAGCACGACGAATGCGGCGTCGATATGCGTCCCCTCGAGCTTTTCGATCTCGCGGCGGAACCCGTACTCCATCATCGCGAGCATGGCGTCCGGCTCGCCGTCCCACGCCCACCAGTGCAGGTCGCCGGCGTGGAAAACGGTCTTGTCTCCGGCGTCAACGAGGAACGCGACGCCCTGATCGGTCGAGCGCAGCGTCTTCACCGTGCCGAGCCCTTCGACGATATATTCGTCGTCAGCGGCGAGGAAATCGGCGTCCGCCTCAGGCGGCGCGGCCTTGCGGCGTATATCGTGCGAGAGCAGGTATTTGACCCTGCGCCCGCCGCCCGCGAGCGAGAACACTTGCGGATTGAAGTGGTCCGGGTGCGCGTGACTCGCGAAGACGAATAGCGGTTTCTCCTGCGGCTTGCTTTCGAGTACGGAAAGGTCGCCGACGTAGTAGTCGAAAAGCATCAGCACCTTTTCGGTCTCGACGAGGAATCCGCTGTGCCCGAGGTAGTCTATTATCATAACCTGCTCCTTTCGGGGATTATCACGATAACCGCGAAATCACACCTTTTCAAGTATATCCAGCGTGTGATGAGAAGCGCCGATAAGATCCTGCCGTTCGCATATGGCAAAGTGATAATCCAGCCACTTGCCGAAGGTCTCGTCGTCCATCTCGTCGATGAGATCCTGCTTGTATTTCGTCGCGCCGTCGGTGGCGATAAGCTTTATCCTTTTGACCGGCACTTCCGCGTCCAAAGCGGCGATGTCCTCGGTGCGCGCAAGTTCGAAGAGATCCCTCGGCGCGCTGACGCAATGCCAGTCGGGCGTCAGCATCTCGAGCTCCATAACTTCGCGCAGATTGTTCAGTCCGAATACGTACTGTATTACCGTCGGCTCGTTCATGCAGTAGGCGACGAGGATTCGGCCGCTTTTCTTCGTAACGCGCACCGCCTCGGAGAGCGCCTGCAATTTATCCTCTTTCGTATAGAGGTGATACATCGGCCCGAGCAGCATCGTCAGATCGAACGAGTCGTCCGCGAAAGCGGAAAGGTCGAGAGCGTTTCCCTGAATCGCCGTAATGGGTTCCGTGCCGTCAAGTTTGGAGTTTAACACTTCCAGATTGTGAGCGATAAGCTCCACCGCCGTGACCTGAAACCCCTGCTTCGCGAGCGTAACGCTGTAACGCCCCGTTCCCGCGCCGACTTCGAGTATCTTCGGGTCTGCGACGCCCGCGAGGCACTCGCGGATATACTTCATCGTGGTCAGATATTCAACCTGTCCGTGACGGGAGAGAAGGCGCCCGTCCTCGTCGTAAGCGTTGTAGTATTCTTCAAGATAATTCATGTTTCACCTGCGATCCGTCTTATTACCCGACCGGTTCGGTTGCTTTTTCTTTCGTCAGGTCCTTTACGACCTCTCCCGCGATCAGCAGTCCCGCCACGGACGGGACGAACGCGACGCTGCCGGGTATATCGCGGCGCTCGGTGCATTTGCGCTCTGTTCCCGGAGGGCAGACGCAGTGCGTCCGGCAGCTGATCGAAGCGTCTTCGATAGGCCTCGTCGGCTCCTCTTCCGAATAGACGACCTTCAGCTTTTTCACCCCGCGCTTGCGGAGCTCGTAACGCATGACCTTGGCGAGCGGACACATCTTGGTTTTGTAAATATCCGCGACGCGGAACTGACTGCCGTCGAGCTTGTTGCCCGCGCCCATGCAGCTGATGACCGGAACGCCGTGCTTCTGCGCCTGCATGACGAGCTCGAGCTTCGCCGAAACCGTATCCACGGCGTCCACGACGTAGTCGTAATCGTCAAAGGGGAACTCATCGGCGTTTTCCGGCAGGAAAAAGCACTTGCGGACGGTGACCTCCGCGTCGGGATTTATATCGAGCATACGCTCTTTCATAACGTCGACTTTGTACTTGCCTATCGTTTTGCGCGTGGCGATTATCTGGCGGTTGAGGTTCGTCAGGCAGATCTTGTCGTCGTCGACGAGGTCGAATCTGCCGACGCCGCTGCGTATCAGCGCCTCGCAGACGTAGCCGCCGACGCCGCCGATGCCGAAGACCGCCACGCGGCTCGAATGCAATTTTTCCATCGCTTCCCGACCGAGCAGGAGCCGAGTTCTCGAAAACTGATCCAACATAATTATCACCAAATCCCGGTTTTTCCGTTTCTTTTTTAATTATAGCATAAAACTGCGTGTTTTTCAACTGCGTCGTTGCAAAGAGCGCCGCGACTTTTTGACGGCTGATTATTGCATTTTTGCTGATAATCTGCTATCATAAAATACGTAAAATCACGTCAAGGGGGTTTTATTTATGGCGAACGTACCCGGTAACAGACCTGTCGGAAGGCAACGCGTCGGCGGCGGTACCGGCAACAGCGTACACACCCACGGCCCCGGACTCGGCACGGGCCCGGTAGGCAAGCAGGACGCCTACGCCGCGCGCAGAAGCGGCGGAGGCGGAGGAGGCGGCGGTTACCGCGGAGGCGGCGAACGCGCCTCAGGCGGAAAAGGCGGTTTGATTGGTATAATCATCGCCATAATCGTGCTGGTAGCCGGCGGCGGCACCGGACTTTCCGCGCTCCTCGGCGGAGGCGGAAGCGATACCGGCACGCAGGATCAGGGTGGCGGACTGACGTCTCTTTTCGGCAGCTTCCTGGGCAACAGCTCATACAGCGACGGCACCTGGACGGGCACCGACAACACCGGCAAGCTGAGCGCCGCGTCGTCTGCGGCGAAGCGCACCGTCCTTTACGGCGACGGCAGTGACAAAGTCACGGTGATGGTCTATCTCTGCGGCACCGACCTCGAGTCCAAGAAGGGAATGGCGAGCGCCGACCTGCGCGAGATGGCGCAGGCGCAACTCGGTTCTAACGTGGACGTTATCGTATACACCGGCGGCTGCAACGCGTGGAAAACCAAAGGCATTTCCAACACCGCGCATCAGATCTACGCCATTGAAGACGGCGGACTGCGCCTGCTCAACAAGAGCGCGGCGACCAACAAGGCGATGACGGACCCCTCCGCGCTTTCGGGTTTCATCCGCTGGACAGCCAAAAACTACCCGGCGAACCGCAACATACTGATTATGTGGGATCACGGCGGCGGCTCGGTCTCCGGCTTCGGATACGACGAAACGAAAACGAATGCCGGCTCCATGACGCTCTCCTCTATGGCGAAGGCGCTTAAGGACGGCGGCGTGACCTTTGATTTCATCGGCTTCGACGCCTGCCTCATGGCAACGGTCGAAACGGCGCTGACGATGGCGCCTTACGCGGATTACCTCATCGGCAGCGAAGAGACCGAACCCGGCATCGGCTGGTATCACACCCGCTGGCTGACGGAGCTCGGCAGCAACCCCGCGATAGGCACCCCCTCGCTCGGCAAGATAATCGCCGACGATTTCGTGCAGACCTGCGCGCAGCAGTGCAGGGGACAGAAGACCACCCTCTCGGTGACTGACCTCGCGGAGCTTTCCGCGAACGTTCCCGACGAGCTGACGGCGTTTGCCAAGAGCACGGCGGATGCCATCACCGGCGGCGGCTACGAGACCGTTTCCAAAGCCAGAGGCGACACGCGCGAGTTCGGCACCTCGAGCAAGCTCGACCAGATCGACCTCGTCCACCTCTCTCTGCTTCTCGACACGGCGGAGAGCCGCGCCCTCGCGAACGCGCTGCTCGGCGCGGTCAAGTATAACAAGGTCGGCGGAGGCGTGACCGACGCCTACGGCCTCGCGGCGTACTTCCCGTACCGCTCCGCGAGCCGCGTCAACACCGCCGTAACGCAGCTCGACGAGATGGGCTTTGACGATGAATACACCGACTGCGTCAAAAAGTTCGCATCACTTGAAGTCACCGGCCAGGCGGCTGGCGGCGGCAGCACCTCGCCCTTCGGCTCGCTTCTCGGCGGGCTCGGCTCCGGCTCGTCCGGCGGCGTGGCGGACCTTATCGGCTCGCTGCTCGGAGGCGGCGGCAGCTCGACGCTGAGTTCGCTGCTCGGCAGCTCCTCGATATTCGACCGCGACATCCCCGAGGATACGCTTATCGAAGTCGTCGAGGAGGCGAAGATTTCCTCGCCGCTTATATGGACCGAAAAGGACGGCCGCTACGTCCTCTCGATGCCCGAATCGGAATGGGCGAAGGTCGCTGACCTGCAGCTCAACGTTTTCCTTGACGACGGCGCGGGCTATATCGACCTCGGGCTTGACACGATATTTGAGTTTGACGAAGACGGCGACCTTATCGGCGAATACGACGATATGTGGATCGCCATAAACAACCAGCCCGTCGCGTACTACTACGTTGACAGCGTGGTCGAGAACGGCGTCGACGTTATCCACGGCCGCGTGCCCGTACTGCTCAACGGCGACCGCGCGGAGCTGCTTATAACCTTCCGGGGCGGCAGCCCGGAGGTCTCCGGCGCGCGCTATATCTACGCGGACGGCGAGACCGATACAGTAGCCAAGGCGGCGGAGCTTGAGAACGGCGACGTTATCCAGCCCATCTGCGACCGCTACAACTACGACGGGACGTATGACGATACCTATATGCTCGGCGATTCGTTCACCTACGGCGGCGCGGGGAGCTTAAAGGTCTCCGACGTCACGCTGAACCCCGCGGACGGAACTCCGATCGCGGCGTATATGCTCACCGACCGCTTCGCCTCCGAGCACTGGACCGAAGCGATAAAGTAAGCGGCAAAAGAATAACAGACAGAATCACGGCAGGGCTTTTTTGCAAGCCCTGCCGTGTTGCCTTTACGTATTCTTTTTTATCACTTCGCGTTTTTGAAGATCTCGCAGGCGATATTGTTCATCGCTTCATCGGCGGCTTCCGTGACGTTATTGTACATCACGGCAACGCAGATATCTTTTTTGCGGGAGAATACCCAGCTTGTCAAAAAGCCCCAGTTCTCTCCGCCGTGACCGGCAACGCTGTCTTTTCGGGCTTTCGACTCCCAGACGTCGAGGCAGAGCCCGTAATCCTCCATGATAGGCGTCATCATGCGCCGCGCCGTCTTCTTTTTGAGTAAGCCGCCCTTGCGGTAGCTCTTCGACAGTTCAAGTCCGATCTTTACGAGTTCCGTAGGCGTGCTCCACAGACCCGCCGCCGCGTGCTCGGGATAGTAGTGATAGCCGTGGGCCGGGTCCTCCTTCTGCGCCAGCCGCCAGCCGAAGGCGGCGTTGGCGACCAGCTCCTCGTCCAGGGGCTGGAAAAAGCCGGTGCGCTTGAGCCCCAGCGGCTCGGCGACCTCCTTTTGGAACGCTTCGCGGAGCGTCGTTCCGGTGATACGTTCAAAAGCGAGCTGCGCCAGTGTGATGCCGCCGCCGGAATATATGTGCTGCTTCCCGTAGGGCCTTATCCTGCGCAGCTTCGGCGTATTGCCTTTCCCATTCAGCACGTCCTCCAGCGAGAGCGGTTCATGCTTTGCCGGGTAGCCCGGGAAGCCGTGGACGTTATAGCCCGCCGTGTGGCTGAGCAGAGCGGGGAAGGTCACGGGCCCCTTCTTGACGAATTCCGGCACGACGCCGGAGATGTCCGCGTCAAGGTCGATGAGCCCCTTATCAACATACCGCAGAAGCGTCAGCGCGAACATGGGCTTTGATACGGACCCCGCCTGAAAGAGCGTCTCCGGGTTGACCGGAAAGTCCTCGCCGTAGCGTCCGCTGCCGGAGCAGTATGTGATGAGATCGCCGTCTCCGTCATGGACGGCGACGCTGACGCCGTAGCCCCTCTTTCCCTTGATTCGCATGGCCTTATCCACGTCAACGCCGTAAACGTTTTTCACCATCTTGTTCGGGCCCTTCAGCATCCGCATCAGAAGGGCCTCGCCGCTGTCGATGATGCCTGTTTCCCGGAAGCCGGCCTTGTGGTAGACGTGAAGACCGAGCTCGTTCTCCGGCTCGGTGGACAGGAAGAGCCGGTCGGCGCCGTTTTCTCTGAAGTATTTGATGATCTCCTGCAGCGCCGCCTGTCCGTAGCCCTTGCCCTGCTCGTTTTTGTCGATCATGAAGCGCCAGATAAAGTAACGGTCGTCCTCGTCGTCTTCTTCGGGATCGAAGATGAGCATGCAGAAGCCCACCGGTTTCTCATCCGCATAGATCGCAAAGGGCCGAGCCACACCGGGGGCTTCTTCTTCGGTCTCCGCATACTGTCGCAGGGAAACGTCATTCGGCGCAACGAAGGGTTGATCTTCCCGCACGGAAAGCGCCAGAACGGCTCCTCTGTTATCATCATTGATCGGTACCAGTCTTATATTCATTTGTCAGTCCTCCCCGAAGATATACTTGAAAAGCTCCTCGTCGTCCAGCATCTCGTGCTCGTCGCGGAAGCCGACCTTTTCATAAACGTGTCTGCCGACGGCGTTTTCGGGGTCTGTGGAGAGATAGACCTCCTCGCAGCCGAACCGCGTTTTCATCTCGTCGAGGATCATGCGTATCGCCTGCGTGCCGTAACCCCTGTTCTGATATTTTCGGTCGATCATAATCCGGCAGAGTTCGTAGAATTCTTCCTCTTCATTCCAGCCGAACATCGTGAAGCCGACGAGTTTGTCCTCGTGCTCGATCGCCTTGATGACCCAGCCATTCTCGTAAACGGACTGCACGATCGAGAGCGCGTTGGACGCCACGTATTCCTCGCAGAGCGACGGCATGCCCTTCGCTTCGTAGGGCTCGCCGCTGCCTTTGACGGTGATGGTCTCGTTCGTCGTCAGACAGAGAACGTCCCACCAGTTATCTTTTGTTATATCGACTAATTGCATTGCGTTTCTCCTTTTTTGTATGGTCGAACGCGCGCCGAACAGGAGGGCGATGATCCCTCCCGGCGCTTGCGCGGTAATTCGGTTAAGCGGTAAAAACTGATTAGCAGATCATGGGTGTATCTCCTTTTTCTGTCCTGACGAGCAGGACGAGTACAAACGTGATTATAGCATAAAGAATAAACTAAATCAATACCATTCGCCCGTTCACCGCGTGTATGGAAACGGTTGGGTCTCTTCGCTGTTTATCGGCAAATAAAAAAAGCGCCTGACAGGGCGCTGTAATTACAATCAACGAATGAAATCGCAGCAGAGCCGCGATGAAATCCGAGCAAGACTCGGATGAAATCAAATCCGTCCCCAAACCCGGCGAAGCCGGATTTCATCGCGCAGCGATTTCATCCACGCAGTGGATTTAACCCGTCCGTAAGGACGGATTTAGTTGAAAAAAGCAGCCCTTCGGCTGCTTTTTTCTGGTGGAGGCGAGGAGAGTCGAACTCCTGTCCAAAAACCCATCCGCCGCACTTTCTACGAGCGTAGCCGGCTATTTAAAAGATTCCCTTCGTCCGCCGCCGGTCCGGCAGGCCGCGGAGTCGGGTAGCTTCATTTTTCATGACGCGCTCAAAGCTTTGCGCGTTCACGTGCACCGCTCGATGACGCCCGTTCGGAAGCCGCGGTACTCTCCCGGCGGACGGCTGCCTTTAGTTAGGCAGCGATCGCAAATTCGTTATTCGCGTTTATTGTGTTTTGCGGGTATTAAAGTGCGTCCGCAGCACTGCTCGCTTATACGGGTTCCGAATCCCTGTCGAAACCGGTGCGCCCCCGTGGGATAAACATTATAACACAACTTGCGCGAAAATCAAGTGGTATTTTGCGGTTTTTTGGAGTTATCTAATCGCGCTGTATCAACGTCACGCACTTGCTTACTTTGCGGAGCGCTTTTCTCTTAAAAAACCACTTTCGAGAAACGCTCACTCGTTTTATTAAATGCTTGTCATTCATTTTGCCGACACTCCAAATTTTGTAACGTAAAAGCGTTTCTTTATAGTATATATATTCGTACAGCAGTTCATTCTCGCTCAATCTTTTTAAGAATGAAACAACACTTGATATGTACGCGTGCTCACTTCTATAAGTTGAAGCGAAGAAACTATCAGAATCGTTACCGTATATTATTTCGATACAAGAGGCGGAAACGTCTGCGTAAAACGGAGCGTCATTACTAAAGTGAAGGGCTAAGGACGTCGGCGATTCTTCTTTGGACAGTATTCTGATGCTTGTTTGAGACTCTATTTCAGGTATCAGCTTTTCAACTAAATCGGTTTTGTTCACTGTTGAATTCTCCTTTATCTCAGCTTATACTCCAGCGAATCCGACAGCGCGATGAAGCTCGCCTCGATGACGTCGGCGGAAACGCCCACGGTCGTCCAGGTCGAAACGCCGTCGCTGCTCTCGATGAGCACGCGGACCTTCGCGGCGGTGGAGTCCTTGTTATCGATGACGCGGACCTTGAAGTCGCGCAGTATGACCTGCGAAATGCAGGGGTAGAACGCGGTCAGCGCGCGGCGAAGCGCGTTGTCGAGCGCGTTGACGGGGCCCATGCCCTCGGCGGCGGTTATCTTGCGTTCGTCGCCGACGTGGAGCGACACCATCGCGGTCGCGGTGTAGTTCTCGCCGCGGTCGGTCTCGCCGATGATCTTGAAGTAGTCTACCTCGAAAGGCTTTTTGCGAAGTCCGAGCAGCGCGAGCACGCGCAGCTCGAGGCTTTCCTCGGCGCCCTCGAACTGGTAGCCCTGCGCTTCGAGCCGTTTCAGCTCCGCGAGCACGGCGCCGACCTGGTCGTCGGAAACCGGCGTATCGGGCAGTATGCGCTCGAGCAGTCTGCGCACCGCGGCGCGTCCGGAAAGCTCGCTTACGAGCAGGCGGCGCTTGTTGCCGACCGCCTCCGGCGAAATATGCTCGAATGCGGCGGAGTTTTTCAGCACGCCGTCGATATGCGCGCCGCCCTTGTGCGCGAACGCGCTCTTGCCGATGAACGGGGCGCGGTTCGGGATCTTTATGTTCAGATATTCCGCGACCTTGCGGGCGACGGGGGTGATGCGCTCGAGGCGTCCGTCGGGCAGGCAGGGCATACCGCATTTGAGCTGCAGGTCGGGAATAACGCAGGTCAGGTCGGCGTTGCCGCAGCGCTCGCCGACTCCCGCGAGGGTGCCGTGTATCTGCGCGGCGCCGGCGATTGCGGCGGTTATCGTGGAAGCGGCGGCGAGTCCGGCATCGTTGTGGCAGTGGATGCCGAAGACCGCGTCGGGCAGGCGCATCTTCGCGGCGGCGACGCGTTCGCCAACGACGTGCGGCAGCGTGCCGCCGTTTGTGTCGCAGAGGATGACGCGTTCCGCGCCCGCGGCGTGAGCCGCTTCTATCACTGCGAAGGCGTATTCGGGGTCGCTCTCCGCGCCGTCGAAGTAGTGCTCGGCGTCGAAGAAAACGCGCTTGCCCGCTTCGCGCAGGAAGGCGACGCTTTCGCGCACCATCGCGATATTCTCGTCGAGCTCCGTGCGGAGCACCTCGGTGACCTGCTTATCCCACGCCTTGCCGTAGACGGCGACGACGTCCGTGCCCGCGGAAGCGAGCGCGGCGAGGTTCTCGTCCTCTTCGCAGGTCAGCTCCTTGCGCCGCGTGGCGCCGAAGGCGACTATCTGCGCCGCTGTTTCAACGTCGCGCAGCTTGTGGAAAAGCTCCTCGTCCTTCGGGTTGGAGCCGGGAGTGCCGGCTTCAATGTAGGCGATGCCGAGCGAGTCGAGCGCCTTTATGACGGCGAGCTTGTCGGAAAGGGTAAAGGAAATACCCTCCGCCTGCATGCCCTCACGCAGTGTGCAATCGTATATCTCAAGCATTTTCATCTCTCCTGTCTGAAGCGAGGATGCGGTTGACGGCGTTGACGTAGGCGAGCAGAGAGGATTCGATGATGTCGGTGCTGAGCCCCTTGCCTATGTACTGTCTGTCGCCGCAGGTGACGCGGATGCTGACTTCGCCGAGCGCGTCGCCGCCCTCGGAAACGCTGCGTATGGAATAGTCGTCGAGCTTCATCTTCAGGCCGGTAACGCTTTCGACGGCTTTGAACGCCGCGTCGACAGGTCCGTCGCCCATCGCGACGCCCTCGCGCTTTTCGCCCTGCCTGTCCAGCGTGACGGTGGCGGTGGAGGAGATGACGTTGCCGCTGTTTACGACGAAGGCGGAGAGGGTGTAGACCTCCGGGATCGCCGCGGCCTTGTGCATGATTATCGCTTCGACGTCGTCGGAGGATATCTCCTTCTTGCGGTCGCAGAGCGCCTTGAAGTCGGCGAAGAAATCGTCGATGCGCGCCTGGTCGAAGGCGTAGCCGAGCGACTGGAGATACTCCTCGAAGGCGTGTCTGCCGGAGTGCTTGCCGAGCACGATCTTTTCGTCTCCGGCGCCGACGTCGGCGGGAGCGATTATCTCGTAGGTGCGCCTGTCGGCGAGTATTCCGTGCTGATGTATGCCCGATTCGTGGGCGAAAGCGTTGGAGCCGACAATCGCCTTGTTCGGCGGAACGGGTATGCCCGTGATGCGCGAAAGGGTGCGGCTCGCGCGGTATATCTGCTTCGTATTTACGCCGGTCTCGACGCCGAAGACGTCGGCGCGTGTGCGCAGCGCCATGACTATCTCCTCGAGCGCGGCGTTTCCGGCGCGTTCGCCGATGCCGTTGACGGTGCATTCGACCTGGGTCGCGCCCGCGCTGACCGCGGCGACGGAGTTCGCGACGGCGAGCCCCATGTCGTTGTGGCAATGCGTGCTGAGCCCTTTGCCCTCAAGCTCGGGCACCTCGCGGCGCAGGTAGCTTATGAGGTCCGCCATCTCGGCGGGTACGGCGTAGCCGACGGTGTCGGGGATATTGACGGTGGAAGCGCCCACCTTCAGCGCGATACGTACGCATTCGGCGAGGAAGGCGCGGTCGCTGCGCGTCGCGTCCTCGAAGGAGTATTCGACGTCGGGGCAGAGAGAGTGCGCGTAAGCGGCGCTCTCCGCGATCGCTTCAAGTACCTGCTGCCGCGTCATGCGGAGCTTGTGCTCTATGTGAAGGTCGGAGGTGGAGATGACGACGTGAAGCAGCGGCGAAGCGGCGCCTTTCAGCGCGGCGTAGGAAGCGTCGATGTCGTGTTTGTTCGCTCGCGCGAGGGAGGCGACTGCGGTCTCCTTCACCCTCGTGGCGACGGCGGCAATCGCCTCCGCGTCGCCGGGGGAAGCCGCGGCAAAGCCCGCCTCGATAACGTCAACTCCGAGACGTTCGAGCCGGTGCGCCATTTCGCATTTTTCCTCGACGTGCATCGAGCAGCCGGGAGCCTGCTCCCCGTCGCGCAGCGTCGTGTCGAATATTTTTACCTTTCTCATAGCAACCTCAAAAAGCCGCCTTTCCCACATATACAAATATTCATAATAAGAATAACCGCAATTCCCGATTATGTCAAGAAAAATCGCATTCGGAGCCGTGATATTCGCGTTTTTAAGGGCAGAATAGAATAACGGGAGGCGCATATATGGAGGTAATTCGGCTTGAAAACGCGTGGAAGACCTACGCCGGCGAGAACGGCGGAGTCGAAGCGCTGCGCGGCGTTTCGCTCTCGGTTTCGGAGGGCGAATCGGTCGCGGTCATCGGCAGCAGCGGCAGCGGAAAATCCACGCTCATGAACATAATCGGCTGCCTCGACGTTCCGACGCGGGGCAGCTACACGCTTTGCGGAAAGCGCGTCACGCGCCTTTCGGAAAAGAAGCTTTCGGAGATACGGCGCGCGCGGGTCGGGTTTATCTTCCAGGGCTTCAACCTTATCCCGACGCTGACGGCGCTGGAGAACGTCGAGCTCCCGCTGCTTTACCGCGGCGTTCCTCGCGGCAGGAGACGTGAACTCGCGCTCGCGGCGCTGGACGCGACGGGGCTTTCGTCGCGCAGGGAGCACAAGCCCGCGGAGCTTTCCGGAGGGCAGCAGCAGCGCGTCGCGATAGCGCGCGCAATCGCGCCTTCGCCGCCGATAATCCTGGCCGACGAGCCGACCGGAAACCTCGACAGCCGGACCGGCTCCGAGGTGCTTTCTCTGCTCCGCGAACTTAACGGAAACGGGCATACGCTCATCGTCATAACCCACGATATGAAGGTCGCCGCCGGCGCCGGAAGAATTATTACTCTTTCCGACGGAAAAATCGTCGAAGACGCTTGAATTTTACCGATTGTATGGTATAATATAACTATCAAGTTGACAATTTGCTCCTTTGAGAGCGAAAAAGTATAATTCGGGGGTGCGGCGTATGTCGTCAACGTCACAAAAAGTGCTGAAAATGCTCAAGGACGCCGGCGGAGATTATATCTCCGGCGAGAAGATCGCTCAGAAGCTCGGCGTCACCAGATGCAGCGTCTGGAAAGCGGTCCTGCAGCTTAAAAAAGAAGGGAATATGATTTATTCCGTCACGAATAAGGGCTATTCTCTCAGCTTTTCGCCCGAGCTCATCGAGGCGGAAACCATAAAAGCGAACCTGCCCCGCGAGTTCGCCGGAGTCGACGTCCGCGTCATTGACAAGGCGGAATCGACGAACAGCGTGCTCCGCGCCCTTGCGGACGCCGGAGCGCCCTCCGGAACGGTAGTCATCGCCCGCGAGCAGACCGCCGGCAGAGGCAGACAGGGCAAGAGCTTCGCCAGCGCGCGCGATTGCGGGATTTACATGAGCTTGCTTATCCGCCCCTCTGTTTCGGCGGATGACGTGCCCTTTGTTACCACGCTTGCCGGCGTCGCCTTCTGCAAAGGCGTAGCCGCGGCGAGCGCCCTTACCCCCGGCATCAAGTGGACCAACGACCTCGTTTCCGGCGGCAAAAAGATCGGCGGCATACTGACCGAGCTGACGATGAACATGGAGACCGGACGCCCCGACTACTGCGTCGTCGGCGTCGGGATAAACACCGTAACGCCTCCCGGCGGCTACGATTCGGATATCCGCGCCATCGCCGGTTCCATCGAAGAGCTTTCCGGCAGAGCGCCGGAGCCGAACATGCTCGCCGCCTCGCTCATCGAGCATTTCTACGCGGCATACTTCGGCAGCGCGCCGGTAAAGTTCGGCATGGCTGACGAGACCGACTGGCAGCGCGGTTACATAATCGACGAAGCGCGCGAGCTTTCCGCGATACTCGGCATGGAGGTCGAGGTCGTCACCGCGAAGGATAAGTTCCGCGGCACCGCGATCGACGTTTCCGATACCGGCTCGCTCATCGTTTCCTCAGAAGGCGAGTTCAAAGAGTTCCGTTTCGGCGAAGTCCACGTCGCGCTCTGACGGCGCGTTAATATAGGAAAGCGAGGCGAAAGAAATGATAGAACTGATGCGTACATCGGTGATGAACTTCGAGAACGCGATACGCGGAGCGCGCAACCCGCTCAACAGCTGGGCGAAAAGCGACAGCCGCTATGACGAGAACGGAAACTACATACTCGGCGAAAACGACCTTTCGCTCGCCGTCCGCCTCTGCAAGAGCGGCAGCGACCATCGCAAGTTTGTCCGCATGATATTCGTTTCCGTCGATATCAACGCGCCGCTTTACTGGTGGAAGGAATACGATACCTACAAGGTCGGCACCGTCGCGAATTCCTGCAGCACGATGCATAAGATACACAGCAAGCCCTTCTCGCTCGACGATATGAGCACCGACCGCATGGACGACGCGAGCAAAGCCGTCATGCAGCAGGTCGTCGACCGTCTCGAGGCGCTGCGCCTGGAGTATAACGAGACGAAGGATAAGTCCCTCTGGTACAGCATGATACAGCTTCTCCCGTCGAGTTATAACCAGATGCGCACCTGCACGCTGAATTACGAGACGTTGATAAACATCTACCACGCCCGCCGCAGTCACAAGCTCGACGAATGGCACGTATTCTGCGACTGGATTGAATCCCTGCCCTACGCGAAGGAGCTCATCACCGGACTTTACGACGAGGAATAACGACATGACAAATAAAAGCGGCTTCCCTCGGGAAGCCGCTTTTGTGTTTCCGCCTTTTATTTCACCGGATACATTCCGTTTACGCTCATATAGTCATAGAGCGTTTTCCCGTGGTTCTGCTCCTGCTTCTGTATCGCGTTGATGACATTCCTTATGCCTTCGTCGCGGAACTCGAAAACGCAGGTGTCGTAAAGCGCCGATGCGTGTTTTTCACTGCTCAGCAGGTCGGTGCAAAGGTAGCAGTCGTCGTGCTTTTCGGGCGTTTCCGAGGTGTAGCAGGCGGTGAAGGAGGAGGGGATGCTGCCGCCCGCGGTTGCGACTTGCGGGATAGTGCCTTCTCCGATCTGATCGAAGTAACTTAGGTGCTGACCTTCGGCGGAGGCGAGCTGAGTGAAGAGGTTTTTGAGCTGTCCGTCATGCGCGCATCGCGCGTGCTTGGAGTATTTTTCGATGCAGAGCTTTTCCTGCTCCTTCATTTCCTCCAGCAGGGAGGATTCTTTTTGAGATAAATGCATATTTCACCATTCCTTTCGGGCATATTATGCCACGCGGAAGGGCGGTTTATGTGAGCTTTTTATTGACTTCGCCGCGCGGATTTGATAAAATCAAAAAAGACCGACCGAAAGGGGAGGGCA
>JAFZXI010000046.1 GCA_017616855.1 Clostridia bacterium
TATGAGGCTGCAAAGCCTGCCGCGCCTGCTCCCGCTGCTCCTGCAGCTGCTCCGGCTGCTGCAGCTCCTGCTGCGGCTCCTGCACCTGCTGCTGTCAATGTTGCTGCAGGTGAAAAGATACCCGCTCCGCTGCCCGGCACCGTCGTCGCGGTCAAGGTCGCCGCGGGCGACGCCGTGAAGAAGGGCCAGGTCCTCGTCGTCATCGAGGCGATGAAGATGGAAAACGAAGTCATGGCTCCCCGCGACGGCACCGTCGCGCAGGTCATCGCCGCGAAGGGCGCTTCCGTCAACAGCGGCGACCCGCTCGTGAGCTTGGGTTAAGGGGGCTGACGCATGAACATTCTCGACACTTTCGTCGAGTTGGCGAAGAGCTCCGGTATTTACAGCATAATCGCCAATATCGACTGGGGCTCCGTGGTAATGATAGCCATCGCGTGCGTGCTGCTTTACCTCGGAATAGTCAAAAAGTTCGAGCCGCTGCTTCTCGTCGGCATCGCCTTCGGCATGCTGCTGACGAACCTGCCGCTCGGCGGCGTCTTCCACGCCGACTGGTGGAACCAGACGACGATCGACTACGGCGAAGTGCTCCGCCACGGCGGCGTGCTCGACATTCTCTATATCGGCGTCAAGACCGGCGTCTACCCGTCGCTGATATTCCTCGGCGTCGGCGCGATGACGGACTTCGGCCCGATGATGGCGAATCCGAAGTCGATGCTGCTCGGCGCGGCCGCGCAGTTCGGCATCTACGTCGCCTTCGCGTTCGCGATAATCCTCGGCTTCGACGCGCAGGGCGCGGCTTCGATAGGCATCATCGGCGGAGCCGACGGTCCTACCGCGATATGGCTGACGAAATCGCTGAAACCCGAGTTGCTTGCTCCCATCGCGGTCGCCGCGTATTCGTATATGGCGCTGATTCCGCTGATTCAGCCGCCGCTCATGCGCGCGCTGACGACCAAGAAGGAGCGCGAGGTCAAGATGGAGCAGCTCCGCCCCGTCTCCAAGACTCAGAAGATACTTTTCCCGATAATCGTAACGATAGTTACCTGCCTTGTTCTGCCGTCCGTCGCGCCGCTGCTCGGCTGCCTGATGCTCGGCAATCTGCTCAAGGAATGCGGCGTCACCGAGCGCCTTTCCGACACCGCGCAGAACGCGCTGATGAACATCGTAACGATATTCCTCGGCGTCTCCGTCGGAGCGACCGCCGTCGCGAGCAACTTCCTGAAGCTCGATACGCTTAAGATTATCGGTCTCGGACTGTTCGCGTTCTGCTTCTCGACCGTCGGCGGCCTGTTGCTCGGCAAGCTGATGTATCTCATCAGCGGCGGCAAGATCAATCCGCTGATCGGCTCCGCGGGCGTCTCCGCCGTTCCTATGGCGGCGCGCGTCTCGCAGGTGGAAGGGCAGAAGGCGAATCCGTCGAACTTCCTGCTGATGCACGCTATGGGACCCAACGTTTCGGGCGTCATCGGCTCCGCTGTCGCGGCCGGCTTCCTCTACGCTCTGTTTGCATAATTTAACCGTAGGGGCGAATATCATTCGCCCGCGCAGGCAAGCGGAAACGTTGTGTTTCCGTCATCCTGAGGGCGAAGCCCGAAGGATCCCCCAAGCGCACATGAACTTTCCGGCAGCTCCCTCAAACAAGGGAGCTGCCGTTTTTTATGCTTAAAACAGCCGGAAAAAGGCGCGAAAACGGCTTTTTCCGGCCCTTTTTGCCCGCTCCGCCGAAAAGCGTTGTAATTTTTGTATATGTAAAACGCGAAATATCAATATTGTTTTTACCTTGCTACATGAATAAGTTACAAAATAGTTACAAAAAAGTTACAAAAATCTTGACTTTGTAACTTTTTGTGGTATAATAATCAAGAACTTTAGAAGCGGCGTTTTTCGCCGGTGAAAAGAGGCAATTTATGAAGCGAATACTGACCGCGATCCTCGCGGCAGCGATAATAGTGGCGTTCGCGCTCAGCGCGACCGGCTGCTCGCCCGAAGGGCTGCATCTCGGCCAGGCGTCGATAATCACCACCGATACGACCTTCAAGCCCGCGCCGGAGTCCTCCGAAGAAAGCGAGTCGTCAATCGAGTCGTCGGAAGAGTCCTCGGAAGAGGAAAGCAGCGGCGAATCCGAAACCGAATCCGGCGAGGAAGAGAGCGAAAGCTCCGCTCCCGCGAAGCCCGCGTTCGAAGGCGGCAGCGTCAACGTCAACGTCGTCACGGCGTCCATCGCCATCGATAACGACAATATAATCAAATCCCTCAAGCTCGATAAATACGACCTCACCGTCGCGGTCGACGAAAACGGATACCTCATCGGCGAGATCTCGACCGACGGCGTAAAGAGCGCGAAGGAGCTTGCCTACGACTACGGCATGAAGGCGTCCTCCAAGCTCTCGCTCGAATGGTTCGAGCAGGTCGCGAACTTCGAGAAGTGGGCGGTCGGCAAGACCGTCAGCGAGCTGCTGAACATGCAGACCGTCTATATTGACGACGAGCGCGCCACGGTGCCGAACGAGCCGGACCTCAACGTGTCGGTGTCGATTTCCGTCGGCGATTTCCTGAAGGTCATACGCCTCGCGGCGATAAACGCCGGCTGGGATCCCTCCAGCGACCGCCTCGCGCAGTCCTCGGACGAAGAGGAGGAAATCAACTACAGCAGCTTCTTCGAGAGCGGCTCGGGCAACGGCAACGGCGAATACGAAGATGAGGTCACCGACGTCTCCACCGAGAGCGAGCCCGAAAGCGACGCCGAAGGCGGCAGCGAGGGATCGAGCAATTAACGGATTGTGAATCCGTAGGGGCGATTATCAATCGCCCGCGCATTGACTCCAAAATGAATATCAACCTGCCTACAGTCCCCTCAGACGAGGGGGCTGTTTTTTGTTCATTGTAAAATAATACAAAAACCGCCAAAAAAGTGCTTGACAAGCTTGAAACGCGGTGATATACTACATATAGTGTAAATGAGCGCAAGGCGCGAAAAATGAACACAAACGATGCTTCTTTAAGCGGGTGCAGAGACGCCGGCAAGACGCAGCGGTTACGGGTATGCTATGTAACCTCCCTGTCGGCGTGCGGGGAGGTTTTTTGTATGCGTGAAAAGGCGATATTGCTTGACGCGATGTCCGTCGAACGCGCGCTGATGCGCGTCGCGCACCAGATAGCGGAGAAGAACTCCGACGTCGGCGGCCTCTGCCTTATCGGGATAAAGACGCGCGGAGTTCCGCTCGCCGCCCGCATCGCGAAGAACATCGCGGATATAACCGGCGTCACGCCGCAGGTCGGCACGCTCGATATCTCCCTCTACCGCGACGATCTGACGAAGGTCGCCGACGCGCCGATAGTCCGCGAGCCGCAGATACCTTTTTCGGTTGAAGACAAAACCGTCGTTTTGTGCGACGACGTGATATATACCGGCCGCACGATACGCGCGGCGATGGACGCGATAATGGACGCCGGACGTCCGGCGCGGATACAGCTCTTCGAGCTTATCGACCGCGGGCACCGCGAACTGCCGATAAGACCCGACTTCGTCGGCAAGAACGTCCCGACGTCGCACGCCGAGGTCATCACCGTCCGCCTGGACGAGACCGACGGCGAGACCTGCGTGAAGCTTTTAGAGAAATGATTTGCAAGCTTCGCTTGCATGAAGGAACAAATTGCCGAAGGCAATTTGAACAATCATGTCGCGCAAAGCGCGACAAATCATGATCGCGAAGCGATCAAATCACGGCGAAGCCAAATCATGCCGATGAAATCGGCAAATCATACGAGCGTTAGCGAGTTATATTAAGCGGCGCTGCCGCGTGATATAAATATAAAAAACAAAAACGGAGGACGAAAAAATGAATCTCACCTACCAAGTCAAAGACAAGCCGGGATTCGGCAAAACGCTGATCTTCGCGCTGCAGCAGGTGCTGGCGATCCTCGCCGCCACCATCGCCGTGCCGGCGATCATCGGCAACGGCATGTCGCAGTCGGCGGCGCTCTTCGGCGCCGGCGTCGGCACCCTCGTTTATCTCTGCTTCACCAAGTTCCGCAGCCCGGTCTTCCTGGGCAGTTCCTTCGCGTTCATCGGCTCGATGTTCGCGGCGTTCGGCGGAGCGGCTTCCGCGTCCGCGGGTTATGTCGGACTGATCGTCGGCGCGGCTTTCGCCGGTCTGGTCTACGTCGTTATCGCTTTGGTAGTCAAGTTCGCGGGCGTTAAGTGGATCAACAAGCTCATGCCCGCGGTCGTCATCGGTCCCACCGTCGCGATAATCGGACTTTCGCTCGCCGGCAACGCCGTCGGCGACCTGACCGTCGGCAAGGTGCTGGACGCTGAGGGCGTCTCCATCGCCAGCCCCTACGTCTGCCTCATCTGCGGACTCGTGACCCTGTTCACCGTCATCATCTGCTCCGTCTACGGCAAGAAGATGGGCAAACTGATCCCCTTCATCATCGGCATCGTCGCCGGCTATATCTGCGCCACGATCTTCACGCTGATCGGCAACGCCGCCGGCAGCGACGCGCTTAAGATCATCAACTTCGACGCCTTCAAGGATATGACCATCTTCGCGGTTCCGGAATTCACCTTCCTCGAAGCCGCCAAGGGCCTGAAAGATATCGACGGCAGCTTCATCGCCACCGTCGCGGTCGCGTACATCCCGGTCGCGTTCGTCGTCTTCGCCGAGCACATCGCCGACCATAAGAACCTGTCCTCCGTTATCGGCAGCGACCTGCTTGAAGATCCGGGCCTCCACAGAACGCTCCTCGGCGACGGCGTCGGCTCTGTCGCGGGCGCTTTCTTCGGCGGCTGCCCGAACACCACTTACGGCGAATCCGTCGGCTGCGTCGCGATCAGCGGCAACGCCTCCATCGTCACGATCTTCACCACGGCGATTATGTGCCTGATCATCTCCTTCTTCGGACCGTTCGTGACCTTCCTCGCCTCCATTCCGAACTGCGTAATGGGCGGCGTCTGCATCACGCTCTACGGCTTCATCGCGGTCAGCGGTCTTAAGATGATTCAGAAGACCGACCTGAACAAGAATGGCAACCTCTTCACCGTCGCGGTCATCCTGATCTGCGGCATCGGCGGCCTGTCGTTCACCTTCGGCAAGGTCACCCTGACCGCCATCGCCTGCGCGCTGATCCTCGGCATCATCACGAACCTCATCGTTCGCAAGAGAACCGACAGCGAAGAAA
>JAFZXI010000047.1 GCA_017616855.1 Clostridia bacterium
AGCGCTGTCATATAGCGCGCTCCGGAGTTTGCGAAAGCGCAGTTGTATTTGCAGAGATGGCAGCCGAGGCACCATTCCTCGTTGACGTAAACTCTTTTCATATCATCACTCCCCCGCGTGCGAGATACCGAGTATCTCGAGTTCCTAAACCGTCATGCCGACGCCGCGGAGCATAAGGCGGTTGCCGCGAAGCGCCTCGATGGAGTTGATGCCCATGCCGCCCATTATCTCCATGATCTCGTGGCGCCAGGCAGTCATGAGATTGACGAGCCGCGCGCTTCCTATATCGGGATTAAGGCGTTTCACAAGGTCGGGGCGCTGCGTGGCGATGCCCCAATTGCACTTGCCGCTCTGGCAGGTGCGGCAGAGGTGGCAGCCGAGCGCAAGCAGCGCGGCAGTCGCAACGTAGCACGCGTCCGCGCCGAGCGCGACCGCCTTGACGACGTCCGCTGCGCTTCTGATCGAGCCGCCGACGACGAGCGAGACGTTGTTTCTTATGCCCTCGTCGCGCAGACGCTGATCCACCGCGGCAAGCGCGAGCTCAATCGGGATGCCGACGTTATCGCGTATCCTCGTCGGCGCGGCGCCGGTGCCTCCGCGGAAGCCGTCTATCGCGATGATGTCCGCGCCGCTCCGCGCGATGCCGCTCGCAATCGCTGCTATGTTATGCACCGCCGCGACCTTGACGATAACCGGCTTGGTGTATTCCGTCGCTTCCTTCAGCGAGAAAACGAGCTGGCGCAGGTCTTCTATCGAATAGATATCGTGATGAGGCGCCGGAGAAATAGCGTCCGTACCCTCCGGAATCATGCGCGTGCGCGAAACGTCGCCGACGATTTTTGCGCCGGGAAGGTGTCCGCCGATGCCGGGCTTCGCGCCCTGCCCCATTTTGATTTCTATCGCGGCGCCCGCTTCGAGGTAGACCTCGTGGACGCCGAAGCGTCCGGACGCTACCTGTACTATCGTGTTGGCGCCGTATTTATAGAAATCCTCATGCAGTCCGCCTTCGCCGGTGTTGTAGAGTATTCCGAGCTCCGACGCGGCTCGCGCGAGCGAAGCGTGGGCGTTGTAGCTGATTGAGCCGTAGCTCATAGCGGAAAACATAACCGGCATCGAAAGCGAGATCTGCGGAGAAAGCTCGCATTTCAGCTTCCCGTCTTCGCCGCGCGTTATCTTCGACGGCTTCTTTCCGAGGGATACCTTCGTTTCCATCGGCTCGCGGAGCGGATCGATAGGCGGGTTCGTGACCTGCGAGGCGTTGATGAGTATTTTATCCCAAAAAACCGGAAGCGGCTTCGGGTTGCCCATAGACGAAAGCAGTACGCCACCGCTGTTCGCCTGCTTGTAGATCTCTTTAATCGTATCGTTCTGCCAGTTCGCGTTCTCGCGCAGCGCGCAGTCGCTCTTGACGATTTTCAACGCTCTCGTCGGGCAGAGCGATACGCAGCGCTGGCAGTTGACGCACTTAGTTTCGTCGGAAAGCATCACTCCGCGCTCCGCGTCGAAAGAGTGCACCTCGTTGGCGCACTGCCTTTCGCAGACGCGGCACGCGATGCAGCGGTTTTCGTTTCTTATTACTTCAAACTCGGGATAGATGAACTCGACTCCCATATCAGTACGCCCCCTCTCTTACCTTAACGATGACGGGCTCGCCTCCGGAAGGCGCGTAAACGCGCTCCGCGTCCGGCTCCATGACCCGTATCGCCGCTTCCTCGCTCGCGACAAAGACCTTGTCGTCCTTCTCTCCGACGACCATCGAGCGAAGCTTAAGCCGGTCGTTCAGCGCCATGATCCCTCCGTCGAAGCCGAGCACGATGGAAAACGGTCCGGTAACGAGCAGACTCGGGAAAACGGTACGAAGATATTTAAGCTTTTCTTTTTCATACTCGTCGGTCTTCCCTTCAATCGTACTCCAGAACGGAGCGGCGATGACGTTGGCGGCTTCCGAAAGCGTCAGTCCCTGCACGCGAATAAGGTAATCGAGGATGTACGTGATGACCTCGGTATCCGTCTGCAGCGTGCATTTGTAACCGAACATCTCGATAAAACGGCGGTTCGCGTCATACGATGATATCTCGCCGTTGTGGACGACCGAGTAATCGAGCAGCGTGAACGGATGCGCGCCGCCCCACCAGCCGGGCGTGTTCGTCGGATACCTGCCGTGCGCGGTCCAGGAGTAGCCCTCGTATTCGTCGAGGCGGTAGAAAACGCCGACGTCCTCCGGGAAGCCGACCGCTTTGAAGGTGCCCATGTTTTTGCCGCTGGAAAAAACGTAAGCGCCCTTCATTTCTGTGTTGATCTTCATCACCGTGCGGGCGACGAACTCCTTTTCGTCGAGCTGAAGGTCCGCAAGCGTTGAGCGGAGCGGAGTCGCGAAGTAACGCCAGATAATCGGCTCGTCGGTAATCTCGGGTATCTTCCTTGTCGGTATTATCTCGCCCTTCACGACTTCAAAATGCTCCTTGAGGAACGCCTCGCACGCCTTTCTGGTGTCGCGGCAGTCAAAAAACATATGAAACGCGTAAAGGTCCTTGTATTCCGGATAAATGCCGTAACCCGCAAAGCCGCCGCCAAGGCCGTTTGAGCGGTCGTGCATCGGTTTCATCGCGTCGATGATCTTCTCAGCCGTCATTTTGTTTCCTTCTTTAGATATGACGGCCGCGATCGCGCACCCGGACGGTATCCTGACCTCGCCTTCCCGTGTTTTCATCATTCCGCATCCTTCCTTTCAGAATCCGATAAAATAAAAAAACGCCCATTTCAGGCGGAAATATCCCGCTCGAAATGAACGCCTTTGCTCATTTTCCTATATTATAGACACGTCTTTCGGATTTGTCAAGAGGAATTGCAACTTTTTGCGCGGACGGCAAAAATCGCAAAAAAATGAAAAAAAGGACTTGACAAATCGAATCGCGGGATGTATAATCCCTCTCGTGAAAAGGCAAAGGCGTCTTTGAGATACATCTCGAAGGCGTTTTTCTCTTTTCACGGCACAATTCCATATTTGAAGGCAATGGCGTCTTCCGTGTTTTTCACATGGAGGGCGCTTCGTCTTTATTAAAAGCAAAGGAGAATGGATTATGAAAACGGTAACGGACTATTTCGGAAGCATGGTATTTGACGACAGAGTCATGAAGGCCAATCTCTCGGCAAAAGTCTACGCGTCGCTCAAAAAGACGATCGACGAAGGCGCGCAGCTCGATATCGGAGTCGCTAACGCCGTGGCGGACGCGATGAAGGATTGGGCGCTTTCAAAGGGTGCCACGCATTTTACCCACTGGTTCCAGCCGCTTACCGGTATCACCGCCGAAAAGCATGACAGCTTCATTTCGCCCTCGCCCGACGGCGGCGTCATAATGGAGTTCTCCGGCAAGGAACTGATAAAGGGTGAGCCGGACGCCTCCTCCTTCCCCTCCGGAGGCCTTCGCGCCACGTTCGAAGCACGCGGCTATACCGCGTGGGACCCGACCTCATACGCGTTTATTAAAGGTAAAACGCTCTGCATCCCGACGGCGTTCTGCTCCTACGGCGGACACGCGCTTGACAAGAAGACTCCGCTGCTTCGCTCCATGGAGGCGCTGAACAAACAGGCGCTCCGCATCCTGCGCCTGTTCGGCAACGACACCGCGAAGTGCGTGCGCTCCTCGGTCGGTCCTGAGCAGGAATACTTCCTTATCACAAAAGAGATGTACGACGCGCGTCCCGACCTGCGCTACACCGGCAGAACGCTTTTCGGCGCGAAGCCGTCCAAGGGACAGGAAATGGACGACCACTACTTCGGCGTCATAAAGCCGCGCGTCGCCGCCTATATGGAGGAGCTAAACGAGGAACTCTGGAAGCTCGGCATCATGGCAAAGACCGAACACAACGAGGTCGCCCCCGCGCAGCATGAGCTCGCGCCGATTTACACGACTACCAACGTCGCGACCGACCACAACCAGCTCACGATGGAGATCATGCAGAAGGTAGCCGCGAAGCACGGGCTCGTTTGCCTGCTGCACGAAAAACCCTTTGCGGGAGTCAACGGCAGCGGCAAGCATAACAACTGGTCGATTTCGACAGACAACGGGCAAAACCTGCTCTCTCCCGGCGATACGCCGTATGAGAACGCCCAGTTCCTGCTCTTCCTCTGCGCCGTCATCAAGGCGGTCGACGATTATCAGGATCTGCTCCGCATTTCCGTCGCGACCGCCGGCAACGACCACCGTCTCGGCGCGAACGAAGCGCCTCCGGCCGTCGTTTCGATGTTCCTCGGCGACGAGCTGAACGCGGTGCTTGAGGCGATCGAAAACGACACGCCATACCACGGCGCCGAAAAGACGCAGATGAAGCTCGGCGTCGACGTGCTGCCGAAGTTCAACCGCGACACGACGGACCGCAACCGCACCTCCCCGTTCGCCTTCACCGGCAACAAGTTCGAGTTCCGTATGCTCGGCTCGTCCAACAGCATCGCCTGCGCGAACATCATGCTCAACAGCGCTGTCGCGGAAAGCTTGAAAATCTACGCAGACCGGCTTGAAAAAGCGGACGATTTCGAATCAACGCTCCACGAAATGATCAAGAAAACGATCAAGGATCACCGCCGTATCATATTCAACGGCAACGGCTACGACGATTCCTGGATCAAAGAGGCGACGGAAGTCAGAGGGCTTCTCAATTACCGTACTACCGCGGATTGTATGCCCCACCTGCTTGACAATAAAAACGTCGAGATGCTGACTTCTCACAAAGTATTCACCGTCGAAGAGCTGCGTTCGCGCTGCGAGATAATGCTTGAAAACTACTGCAAGACGGTCACAATCGAAGCGCACACGATGATAGACATGGCGAAAACGCAGATCGCTCCGGCGGTGCGCCGTTTCGCCGCCGACACCGCGAAGGACGTTTCCGCTAAGCTCGCGCTTGACGCTTCCCTGCCCTGCGGATACGAAAAGAAGCTCGTCGCCCGCCTTTCCGCGCTCGCGGAAAGCATCGCCGAAAAGGTCGAAGCGCTCGAAGGCGCGATGATATCCCTGCACGACGCAGATGACGTCATCGCGGAATCCGCGCAGATTCGCGACGTCGTGCTGCCCAAGATGTGCGAACTCCGCGTCGCCTGCGATGAAGCGGAAACGATCACCGCGAAGAGCTATTGGCCCTTCCCGACCTACGGAGATATTCTGTTCAGTGTCAGATAAGGAGCAAACCCATGGTCATAGATGAAATAAGCAAATTAATAACAAGCGAAGTATTCGGTATATGGTTCCTAATCGGAGCCGCGCTCGTCTTTCTTATGCAGGCGGGCTTCGCGATGGTCGAGACCGGCTTCACAAGAGCGAAGAACGCCGGCAACATCATCATGAAGAATCTGATGGACTTCTGCATCGGAACCGTCGTGTTCGTACTGCTCGGCTTCTCGCTTATGATGTCGGAGGATTACGTCCTCGGCATCATAGGAGTTCCGAACCTCAAGATACTGACAAACTTCGGCGAATTCCTGAAGGGCGGCAACGCTCCGTCGTTCGTCTTCAATCTCGTCTTCTGCGCGACTGCCGCGACTATAGTTTCCGGCTCGATGGCTGAGCGCACGAAGTTTATCTCCTACTGCATCTATTCCGGAGTCATCTCCCTGTTCGTCTATCCTATCGAGGCGGGATGGGTCTGGAACTCAAACGGCTGGCTCGCTCAGCTCGGATTTCACGATTTCGCCGGCTCCGCCGCGATACACTCCGTCGGCGGCATAACCGCGCTCATCGGAGCGATAATGGTCGGCCCGCGCCTCGGCAAATACATCAAAAACAAAGCGCGCAAGATCCAAAAGGTCAACGCGATACCCGGCCACGCGATAACGCTCGGCGCGCTCGGCTGCTTCATCCTCTGGTTCGGCTGGTACGGCTTCAACGGCGCCGCCGCCTGGGACGGAACGTCGCTCGCCTCCATATTCGTAACAACGACGATAGCCCCCGCCGTCGCGACCTGCACGACATTGATCTTCACGTGGATCAAAAACGGCAAACCGGACGTTTCCATGTGCCTGAACGCCTCACTCGCGGGGCTCGTCGGAATAACCGCCGGATGCGACGCGCTTGACGCGGTCGGCGCTTCGGTCGTTGGTATCGTATCCGGCATACTCGTCGTCGTTGTCGTCGAGTTCCTCGATTTGAAGCTGCACATCGACGACCCGGTCGGCGCCGTCGCCGTGCACTTCGCGAACGGCGTTTGGGGCACGGTCGCCGTCGGACTGCTCGCGAACCCCGCGGCTCCGGCAGGATTGAGAGGGCTTTTTTACACCGGCAGTTTCAAGCTTTTCGGCACGCAGCTGCTCGGCATAACCGCTATCCTCGCCTGGACCGCAGCGATGATGACGCTGACGTTCTTCATCATCAAAAAGACCGTCGGCCTGCGCGTTTCGCCCGAAGAAGAACTTAAGGGCCTCGACTCCACCGAGCACGGACTTCCGAGCGCGTACGCGGACTTCTCCCCGGCTGTTCAGGGACTTTCTTATGAGTATGAGGAAGCCGTCGCCGTGACCGGCGAAGTCCCCGCAGCCGAAGCTATCCCCGTGAAAAAAGTTCCGTCCTTTGAAGAGGGCGTTCCGAAGTTCACGAAGGTCGAAATAATCTGCAAGGAGTCCCGCTTTGAAGCGCTTAAATCCGCAATGATGGGCATCGGGATCACCGGCATGACGGTTTCCCACGTCCTCGGATGCGGCGCTCAGAAGGGCAAGCCGGAATACTACCGCGGCGTTCAGATCGAAGCGACGCTCCTGCCCAAAGTACAGGTCGATATCGTCGTCAGCAAGGTGCCCGTACGCACCGTTATCGAAACCGCCAAAAAGGTGCTTTATACCGGCCACATAGGCGACGGCAAGATCTTCGTCTATGACATTGAGAACGTCGTCAAGGTACGCACCGGCGAAGAGGGCTACGACGCGCTCCAGGACGTTGAATAGGGTGAGCTGATATGTGTTCGATAATCGGTTACTGCGGCGAAATAACAGACAAAACCGCCTTCGAGAAATGCTTTGCGCGGACAAAGTCGCGCGGCCCGGACGACACCCGCGTCGTCGATACGGGCAAGGGCGTTCTCGGCTTTCACAGACTGTCTATAATGGGCCTTACGCCATCCGGTATGCAGCCGTTTGAAAAAAACGGCTGCTATGCCGTTTGCAACGGGGAACTTTACGGCTTCGAGAAGGAACGCGAAAAACTGAAAGCGAAGGGCTACGCCTTCGAGAGCGACAGCGACTGCGAGATCCTCCTGCCTATGTATTTCGAGTACGGCGTCGAAATGTTCGCGATGCTCGACGCGGAGTTCGCCTGCGTCATCTACGACGGCAGGAGCGGCGAATTCATCGCCGCGCGCGATCCGATAGGTATCCGACCGCTGTATTTCGGCTATGACAAAAACGGCACGGTCGTTTTCGCGAGCGAAGCGAAAAACCTTATCGGGCTGACCGAAAAGGTAATGCCCTTCCCGCCCGGATACTATTACAAGGGCGGAAAGCTCTGCTGCTACCGCGATATCGCGAAGGTAGCCAAGGTCAGCTCAGACGGCGCGGAAGACGCCTGCCGCAATATCCGCGAGAAGCTAATCGCCGGCGTCGAGAAACGCCTCGTCGCCGACGCGAAGGTCGGCTTCCTGCTTTCCGGCGGACTCGACTCCTCCCTCGTCTGCGCGATAGCCGCGAAAAAGAGCGAAAAATCGATACGCACCTTCGCCATCGGCATGAGCGCGGACGCGATAGACCTCAAATACGCGCGCACGGCGGCCGAATACATCGGCGCCGAGCATACCGAGGTCTTCATGACGCCGGACGACGTTATCTCCTCGCTCGAGGAGGTCATTCACCTGCTCGGCACCTATGACATAACGACAATCCGCGCGAGCATGGGCATGTATCTCGTATGCAAGGCGATACACGAGCAGACAGATATACGCGTGATACTGACCGGCGAGATCTCCGACGAGCTTTTCGGCTATAAATACACCGATTTCGCGCCGAGCGCCGCTGAGTTCCAGAAGGAAGCGGAAAAACGACTGCGCGAGCTGCATATGTACGACGTGCTCCGCGCCGACCGCTGCATTTCGGTCAACTCGCTCGAGGCGCGCGTCCCCTTCGGCGACCTCGACTTCGTCGAATACGTGATGGCGCTCGATCCCGAGATAAAGATGAATAAATACGGCAAGGGCAAATACCTGCTCCGCCACGCGTTCGACGGGCTCGGTTACCTTCCCGACGAGATACTGTGGCGCGAAAAAGCGGCGTTTTCCGATGCGGTCGGGCATTCTATGGTAGACTATCTGAAGGAGTATGCGGAAACGCGGTACACTGACGCGGAGTTCGAGGAAAAGCGCGTAAAGTACGAGCACGCGCAGCCGTTCACAAAGGAATCGCTTCTCTATCGCGAAATCTTTGAGAAATACTACCCCGGGCAATCCGAAATGGTCGTCGGCTTCTGGATGCCCAACAAGTCGTGGGAGGGCTGCGACGTCAACGATCCATCCGCGCGCGTGCTTTCAAACTACGGCGACAGCGGCAAATAACAGACGTTAAAACATATACGGAGTGTGAGACAATGGAGAAGATCCTCGTGCTTGATTTCGGAGGACAGTACAATCAGCTTATCGCAAGGCGCGTCCGCGCGGAGAACGTTTTCGCGGAGATCGTTCCTTACGGAAAGACCGACTGCGAAAAGATCCTCGCCGCAGGATACAAAGGCATCATCTTCACCGGCGGCCCGAACAGCGTCTACGACACCGCTTCCCCGCATTTCGACCCCGCGGTACTGGGCCTCGGCATCCCCGTGCTCGGGATATGCTACGGACATCAGCTCGCAGCGTACATGGCGGGCGGCGTTATCGCTCCCGCTGAAAACGGGAGCGAATACGGAAAGGCGGAGCTTACCGCCGGCGAAAGCGTCCTCTTCCGCGACGTACCGCAGAAAAGCGTATGCTGGATGAGCCACACGGACTGCGTTAAAGAGCTTCCCGACGGCTTCTCGGTCATCGCCCGGACGGATAACTGCCCCTGCGCCGCGATGGCAGACGAAAAACGCCGCGTTTACGGCGTGCAGTTCCACCCCGAAGTCACACACACCGAATACGGCAGGCAGATACTCCGCAATTTCGTTTTCGGCGTGTGCGGCTGCAAGCCGGACTGGAAAATGGACGATTTCATCGAAACGTCCGTTGAAAAATACAGGAAAGAACTCGCGGGAAAGCGCGTATTACTTGCGCTTTCCGGCGGCGTCGACTCCTCCGTCGCCGCGGCGCTACTCCACAGGGCCATCGGCTCTTCCCTCACCTGCGTCTTCGTCGACCACGGTCTCATGCGCAAGGACGAGGGCGATATTATCGAAAACGTAATAGGCAAAAAACTCGGCGTCAACGTCATACGTATAAACGCCGAGGAAAGATTCCTCGCCCGACTCAAAGGCGTTTCCGACCCGGAACGCAAGCGTCACATCATAGGCGAGGAGTTTATTCGTGTATTCGAAGACGAATCCGAGGCGCTCGGCAAAATGGATTACTTGGCGCAGGGCACGATATACCCCGACGTCATAGAAAGCGGCAAAGGCGATTCCGCGGTAATCAAAAGCCATCACAACGTCGGCGGTCTGCCGGACGTCATGAAGTTCGAGGGCATCGTCGAGCCGCTGCGCGAGCTGTTCAAGGACGAGGTGCGCGAGGTCGGAGAAAAACTCGGCCTCCCGCGCGAACTCGTCTGGCGGCAGCCGTTCCCGGGGCCGGGACTCGGCGTCCGCGTTATCGGTGAGGTAACGAAGGAAAAACTCGATATGCTCCGCGAAGCCGACGCGATATTCCGCGAGGAGACCGACAAGGCGGGCGCGGCTCCGAACCAGTATTTCGCGGTGCTCACCGACACGCGCAGCGTCGGCGTTATGGGCGACGCGAGGACCTACGGCTACACGCTCGCGCTCCGCGCCGTCACTACGGACGATTTCATGACCGCAACGTGGACGAGACTCCCTTACGAGATTCTCGAAGCGGCGAGCGGCAGGATAACGAATGAGATCAAGGGTATAACGAGAGTCGTTTACGATATTACGTCAAAACCGCCGGCAACGGTGGAATGGGAGTAGGAGGGTAAAAATCATGACGAAGTATATTTTTGTTACGGGCGGCGTCGTTTCCGGACTCGGAAAAGGCATCACGGCGGCTTCCCTCGGACGGCTGCTGAAAGCGCGTGGGCTTAAAGTCGCGGCGCAGAAGCTCGACCCTTACATCAACGTCGACCCCGGCACGATGAGCCCGTATCAGCACGGCGAGGTCTACGTCACCGAGGACGGAGCCGAAACCGACCTCGACCTCGGGCACTACGAGCGCTTCATCGACGAGGACCTGAACAAATACTCCAACCTTACCACCGGCAAGGTCTACTGGAACGTGCTTAACAAGGAGCGCCGCGGAGAATACCTCGGCTCGACGGTGCAGGTCATTCCGCACATCACGAATGAAATAAAGGAGTTCGTTTACAACGTCGGCAAGCACTCCGACGCCGACGTCGTCATAACCGAGATAGGCGGCACAATCGGCGACATCGAATCACAGCCGTTTATCGAGGCGGTCCGCCAGATTTCGCTTGAAGTCGGGCGCGAAAACAGTCTTTTCATCCACGTTACGCTCGTCCCCTACCTGCACGGCTCCGAGGAGCACAAAACGAAGCCGACTCAGCACTCGGTCAAGGAGCTTCAGGGCATGGGCGTAAACCCGAACATCATCGTCCTGCGCTGCGACGAGCCGCTTGAGGAGGAGATATTCAAAAAGATCTCGCTATTCTGCAACGTCAAGACCGACTGCGTTATCGAGAACATCACCCTGCCGAACCTTTACGAAGCGCCGCTCATGCTTGAAAAGTCCGGCTTCTCCGGCGTCGTCTGCCGCGAGCTCGGTCTGGAAACGCCGGAACCCGACCTTTCCGACTGGTCAGCGATGGTCGCGCGCATCAAGTCGCGCCCCTACACCGTGCATATCGGGCTCGTCGGCAAATACGTCGCTCTCCACGACGCCTATCTTTCCGTCGCAGAGGCGATGCGCCACGCGGGATACCTGCACAATACGCACATTAAGATCCATTGGATCGATTCCGAAACCGTCACCGAAGAAAACGTCGAGGAAACGCTCGGCGGGCTTGACGGCATCATTGTGCCGGGCGGCTTCGGCAGCCGCGGCATCGAAGGCATGATAACCGCCGCGAAATACGCACGCGAAAAGAACATCCCCTACTTCGGCATCTGCCTCGGAATGCAGATCGCGGTCATCGAATACGCACGCGACGTCCTCGGGATTAAAGACGCGAACTCCGGCGAGTTTGATGAAACCTGTGAGCATAAGGTCATCGATTTCATGCCCGGTCAGAGCGATGAAATCGACAAGGGCGGCACGCTGCGCCTCGGCGCGTATCCGTGCGTTATAAAGGAAGGCACGACTATGGAGCGCTGCTACGGCAAGCGCGAGATAAGCGAGCGCCACCGCCACCGCTATGAGTTCAATAACGACTACCGCGAAGCGATGCGAAACGCCGGCCTCACGCTCAGCGGCATTTCTCCGGACGGACTGCTCGTCGAAACCGTCGAGCTGACCGAGCGTCCGTTCTTCGTCGGCGTGCAGTATCACCCGGAATTCAAGTCCCGGCCGAACAAGCCGCACCCGCTTTTCATCGGCTTCATCGGCGCGGCAATGGCGCACGGAAAAAAGTGACCGATGTCGCGTTTAAGTATTAAAAAGGACAAGAGCTTCGCCTCTTGTCCTTTCTTTTTTTGATATATGGCGCTTGATGAGAATATAACGAACGAACGCAAAAAATCCCGCAAAGCCTTTATTTTTAAGGCTTTGCGGGCTTTTTTGTGGTGACCCATCGGAGATTCGAACTCCGGACACCTTGATTAAAAGTCAAGTGCTCTGCCAACTGAGCTAATGGGTCAAAACTCACAATACGATAGTATAGCAACAGACAGACGGTTTGTCAAGCACTTTTTGCCGCCGGAAGACGACAAATTGCGCCCGACAAACCGTTGATTGTTATTCGCTTATGCGCGCGGCTTTATCCGCCGCCCGAGCTGCTGTGTTCAGTTGAAGACGGCGAACTCGATTCCGCTTCGCCTCCGGAAGAACTGCTCTCGACGACAACTTCGCCGGACATGGATTCCTCCTCGCTCGACGACGAATCCTCGCCGGGTTCTCCCGGTGAGCTCTCCTCGGGATCGGGCTCCGGCTCCGGCGGCTCGTAGGGCTTCGTGCCCTTCTTGTACCAGCCGCCTCCGGAAGCGTAAACGCCGGAAGGCGCCTTCGGGAAACTCTTGGCAGGCAGGCCTTCGTGAATCGCCTGCATTACCTTTTTCCAGATCGTAACAGACGGGTTGGTCCTGAAGCCCTTGACTGTCGTCGGCGAATCGAATCCGGTCCAGGCGGCGGCGACGTAATACGGCGTATAACCGACGAACCAGCGGTCGCAGTCGTCGTTCGACGTGCCGGTCTTGCCGCCTATCTCGAAGCCCTTGAACTTGGCGGGCGTACCGGTACCGGAGTTGACGACGGTCTGCAGCAGCTTATTCATAATGAACGCGGTGCTTTCGCTGAGCGCCTCGGTTACGTTGGGCTTCTTTTCGAGTATCAGATTGCCTGTCGAATCGGTAACCTTCTCATAGAAATACGGATCGGCGTGCATTCCTCCGCTGCCGAAAATCGTATAACCCGCGCACAGCTCGAGCACGGATATGCCGTTCGTCAGCTGGCCGAGCGCAAGCGGAGCGAGCGAAATATCGGAAAGCGTCTTCCCGTTCACCTTCTCCGACTCGACGAGACTGGAAATATGAAGCTTCGTCTTCAGGAACTCGTAGGAAACGGAAGTCGTAACGAATTCCTTCATCACCCTGACGGCGATGGTGTTCAGCGAAAGCGCAAGGCCGCGCTGGACAGTTACCATTTCGCCGGAAGGCGTGCCGCTCTGGTTCTTCGGCCACTTGCCGTCGACCGGAGAATCCTCGATCTCAAGATTCCAGACGATGTCTTTTGAGTATTCGAAAGCGGGTCCGTAAACGCTGAGCGGCTTTATCGATGAGCCAGGCGGACGCAGCGATTGCGTCGCGCGGTTGAGGACGCGGTTGCCGGTCTTTTCCCTGCCGCCGATTATGCCTCTGACGGCGCCTGAATAATCCATGACTACCATCGCGGACTCGATGTTTTCGCCGTATTTATTCGTCGCGTTGTTGAACTCCGTCTCGGCGTACTTCTGCTCCATGATGTTTTGGATATCCTTGTCCATCGTGCAGTAGATGTTGAGACCGCCGGTGTAAACGATGTTCATCGCGTGGTTCTTTTCGTAGCCGTACTGCTCCATCAGGTCCTTGACGACTTCCTCGATGACCTGATCGGTAAAGTAACTCTGGATAAACTCGGGCTGATCGATATTGCGGCGCGGCTGAATGACGAGGTTGTCGAGCTCCTCCTTCGCGTCCGCGTGCTGCTGCGGGCTGATATAGCCCTGCGCGAGCATCTGATCGAGCACGACAATCGCTCTGATACGGTTGTTTTCCGGATTGAGCTGCGGATTATACTTCGTCGGGGCCTGCGTGATCGCGGCTATGCTCGCGCATTCGGCAAGCGTCAGCTCGGAAACGTCCTTGTTGAAATAAGAGTTCGCCGCGACCTGAACGCCGGTATACGTGCTGCCGAGGTTTATGCGGTTGAGATAAACTTCGAGTATCGTCTCCTTGGAATACTTCTTTTCAAGGTGAAGCGCGCGGACTATCTCCATGATTTTTCGCTTTATCGAAACCTCGTTGTCGCCCGTAAGATTTTTGATAAGCTGTTGATCTATCGTGGAACCGCCGTATCGACTGTCGGTGCCGGTGAAGGTGTTGATGATAGCGCCGAAGGTGCGCTTCCAGTCAACGCCGTTATGCTCCCAGAAACGCTGGTCTTCGATGGCGATGAAGGCGTTGACAAGGTTATCGGGAATGTTTTCGAGGTCGACCCAGATGCAGTTTTCGTTGAGGTACAGCTTTTCTTCGACGACCGGCTCGCCGGTGGCGTTATCGGTATAGTAAATCGTGGAAGTATACGCGAGACTCAGGTTGTTCAAATCGATGCCGATTTCGGGATTAATGAACTGCGTTATATAAATCAATACGGTCAACGCAGTGAATACACCGACAAAAAAGCATACCAAAAGAAACGTTCCCACGCTTCTTAAAACCCACTTAACGACTTTGCCGGGTTTGGTTTCGCGGAATCTGCGCCACCAGGCGCGGATCTTTGAGAACGGTTTTCCGATTGTTCTGAAAAAGGCTTTGATCTTATTCCATACGGTTTTCATCAGTTGGACAAGACCTCCTACCCTTATATTATATCACGGTAATACGCATAATGAAACAGTTTTTTTCTTCGCGGGTAATTTTTGACGAAACGCGCAAAATATATACGCGCACGGTAATTTGTTGACTATCTGATTATAATAAGCTTTGTTTACCAATAATTTCTTGATTGTTTACCGGAGATGAGGATATGAAAAAGAAAGCCGTTATTGCCGCTTTTATCGCGGTTTCCGCTGTTTTTGCCGCAGTTTCGCCGTTTTTGACGCCGACGGCGCCCGAACCGGAAACAGCATCTACAGAAGCGCCCGTCGGCGGATACGTACTGCGCGAATACGAGGGAGCGATAGGCGTTTTCGCCTCCGGAAGCAGCGTTCCGGTCTCCGTTATCGATGTTGACGTCCGCACATTGCCCGAAGCTGACCGCGCGGCGCTCGCAAACGGGATATTCGCCGCGGACGAGGACGAACTGAACCGTCGCATCGAAGACTATTCGTCTTAGACGGACTTGCACGAACCGCACTCAGAACGCATATATTGGTTGCGGGAGTGATGGTTTCATGGGATTCGGCATACTGCTTTTGTTGATAAACGCGGCGTTTTTCGCGCTCGAGGTCGGCGTGACCGGCTTCTTCCCCCGCCCGCTTTCGCAAAAGGAGGAAAAGGAAGCGCTCGAGCAGATGAAAAGCGGCGACAATGCCGCGCGCGACCGCCTTATCGAACACAACCTGCGGCTCGTGGCGCACATCGTCAAGAAATACCACTCCGAAGCCCGCGACCAAGACGATTTGATATCCATAGGCACGATAGGATTGATAAAGGCGATAGGCACCTTCAAGCCGGAAAAAGGCATCAACCTGTCGACCTACGCCGCCCGCTGCATCGAAAACGAGATACTGATGTATTTCCGCAGTCAGAAAAAGACCGGCGCAGAGGTCTACATAGACGACCCGATAGACACGGACAAGGACGGAAACTCGATACGCCTGCTCGATGTCATATGCAGCGAGGAGGACACTTTCGAGAACATCTCGCGGCTGATAGAAAGCGAAAAACTGCGCCGCTGCATCGCGCGCGAGCTGAACGCACGGGAACGCAGCATCATCGTCATGCGCTACGGACTCGGCAACAGGCGCCCGCGGACGCAGCGCGAGGTCGCTTCCCTGCTGAACATCTCGCGCTCATACGTTTCGCGAATCGAAAAGCGCGCGCTCGTCAAGCTGCGCGAGCTGCTGGAGGACGCGAGTATCAGTTGACCAGCTTCACCGCGTCTTCGCCGAGCTGCTTTTGAAGTTCGCCGAAGAGCACTTCGTTGAACTGCACGAAGCTTGCGCGAGGAGCGCATTTCAGCGATTTTTCGTCCTCGAAATAGAAGTAGACCGGCGTTTCGCCCTCGAACACCGCGAGGAGCTTCATCGCTCTGTCAAACTCGCGGGACGATTTCGACGGCACCTTCAGATACAGTCCCCTGCGGACGTTTGAACGCGGCTCCTCTTCCCTTTCGACGGGCTGCCGGACTGCGGCGCGGCGCGGTTCTACCGGGTCAGTCAGAAGCGCGGCTTCGTTCGCGACGAGCTTCGCCGCCTCCTCCTCGTGAACGCTGACTCTGCCGTAAACGTAGAGCGGCGTTTCCGCGGACAGGCGCGCGGCAAGCTTTTCATACACGTTCGGGAAAAGCAGGCACTCGATCTGTCCGCTCATATCCTCAAGCGTTACGAACGCCATGAGCTGTCCGCTCTTGGTCGTTTTTTTCTTTATTTCGGCAATCATTCCGGCGACGGAAACGTTGTCGCCGTCGTTTATGCCGCCGTATTCCTCGGCGGTTTCGGAGAGAACGCGTGCAATGTCAACGCAGCCGCGCTTTTTCGCCTGCTGCTCGTAGTCGCTCATCGGGTGGCCGGAAACGTAAAGCCCGAGCGTCTCCTTCTCCATGCGGAGCAGGTCGCCGACGGAGTATTCGCCGACGTTTTCGAGCCGCGGCTCCGCAAAGTCGTCCTCCTGCTCGATGTAACCGAAAAGCGAGGTCTGCCCTTCAAGGTTACGCGTCTTAGAGGAGGATACCTGCGACATGTACGCTTCGTAGCCCATCAGCATCTGCTTGCGCGTCGCGCCGAGCCCGTCGAACGCTCCGCACTTTATTAAGCTTTCGACGGCGCGCTTATTGGATTCGTATTTCGAAGTGCGCTTTATGAAGTCGAAAACGGATTTATACTTTCCGTTCGCTTCCCTTTCGCGCACGCAGTCGTTGAGGTATTTCAACCCGACGCCCTTAATAGTCAGCAGACCGACTCTGATTCCGCCGTCGCCGGCGACGAAGCTCTCGCGGCTCTCGTTTATGCTCGGCGGCAGAATCTTAATATTCAGGCGGCGGCATTCGTTGATATACTCCGCGACTTTATCGGCGCTTCCGGTAACGCTGGAAAGCAGCGCCGCCATGTATTCGCGCGGGTAAAGCGCTTTCAGATACGCCGTCTGATACGCGACGATGGCGTAGGCCGCGGCGTGCGACTTATTGAACGCGTAGGACGCGAAAGACATCATATCGTCGAAGATACCGCCGGCGGTCTTTTCGTCGACTCCGCGCTTGACGCAGCCGTCTATGGCGGGACCGTCATCGTCCTCCGGCTTGCCGTAGATGAAGTTGCGGCGCTCTTTTTTCATAACGTCCGCTTTCTTCTTGCTCATCGCGCGGCGGACAAGGTCCGCTCTGCCGAGCGAGTAACCCGCGAGGTCGCGGACAATCTGCATGACCTGCTCCTGATAGATGACGCAGCCGCAGGTAACTTTGAGTATGTTTTCGAGCAGCGGGTGGTCGTATTTTATCTTTTCGGGGTGGGCGCGGTATTCGAGGTATTTCGGAATCGAATCCATCGGGCCCGGGCGGTAAAGCGATATCGCGGCGATTATATCTTCGAGATGCTCCGGTTTGAGCGACGAAAGGAGGTTGCGCATTCCCGCGGATTCGAGCTGGAACACGCCCTCGGTATGCCCCTTGGAAAGCATGTCGTAAACGCGCTTTTCATCGTGCGGTATCTCGTTGATGTCGAAATCCGGCTCGCGCCTGCGGATATCCTTTACGGCGTTGTCGATGACGGTGAGGTTGCGCAGGCCGAGGCAGTCGATTTTAAGCAGGCCGAGCTGCTCGAGGGTCCCCATCGGGTACTGCGTGACGAGCGAATCGGAGTTTTTCATCAGCGGGACGTATTCCGTGACCTCGCCGCGCGTGATTACGACGCCCGCGGCGTGAGTCGAGGCGTGGCGCGGCATGCCTTCGGCACGAAGCGCGAGGTCGATGAGTTGCTTCGTTTTGCCGCCCTCCTCGTATTTCGCGCGGAGGTCTTTGTCGCGTTTCAGCGAGGTCGTAAGGTCCGCGCCGAAGGGTATCATCTTCGAGAGGCGGTCGACGTCTGCGTAAGGTATCCCGAGCACGCGCCCGACGTCGCGGATAGCCGCCCGCGCCGCCATGGTGCCGAAGGTGATTATCTGCGCGACGTGGCTTTCGCCGTATTTTGACGAGATGTAGTTTATCACCTGTCCGCGCTTCTCGACGCAGAAGTCGACGTCGAAATCCGGCATTGATATGCGCTCCGGATTGAGAAAGCGTTCGAATATCAGCCCGTATTTGATGGGATCTATGCCGGTTATGCCGATGCAGTACGCGACGAGACTTCCGGCGCCGCTTCCGCGGCCGGGTCCTACGGGGATGTCGTGAGTCTTCGCGTAGTGAATGAAGTCGTGAACGATGAGGTAGTATTCGACGTACCCCATTTTGCTGATGGTTTTTATTTCGTAGTCAAGGCGGTCGGTTATCTCTTTGGACGGGTTATCGCCGTAGCGCTTTTTCATTCCCTCCATGCAGAGCCGGCAAAGGCAGTCGTAAGGGTCCTCGCCGTTTTCGGGAATGAAATACGGGAGCTTCGTGACGCCGAACTCGATCTCGACGCCGCAGCGTTCGGCGATCCTGACCGTGTTTTCTATCGCGCCTTCAAACGCAGAGAAACGCTCCGCCATCTCGTCGCCGCTCTTAAGATAAAACTCCTCGGTCGGAAATCCGTATTTCTCCGGATCGTCGAGCGTGCGGTTCATCTGCACGCACATGAGCACGCGTTGCAGGAGCGCGTCGTCCTTCGTTATATAATGCGCGTCGTTGGTCGCAGCCATCGGTATGCCGGTCTCCTCCGAAAGCCGCTTCATAAGCGGCAGGACGCGACGCTCCTCCTCCATGTCGTGATCCTGGACCTCGAGGAAGTAGTTGCCTTCGCCGAATATTTCAAGGTGCTTCAGCGCCGCCGCCTTCGCGCCGTCGTAGTCGCCGTAAAGCAGCTTCTGCGGCACTTCGCCGGCGATGCAGCCGGAAAGGCATATAAGCCCGCGACTGTATTTGCGCAGGGTTTCTTCGTCCACGCGCGGCTTGATATAAAATCCTTCGGTGAAACCGACGGAAACGAGCTTCATGAGATTATGGTACCCCTCGTCGTTTTCGCAGAGGAGTATCAGGTGGTTATAGTTCGCGTCGAGCGCGTGTTCCTTGTCGAAGCGCGTGCGCGGAGCGACGTAGACTTCGCAGCCGATAATCGGCTTTACGCCCTGCGCGCGGCACTCTTTATAGAAATCGACCACGCCGTACATAACGCCGTGGTCGGTTATCGCGACCGCCGTCTGCCCCATCTCTTTCGCACGCGAAACAAGCTCCTTGATGCGGCACGCGCCGTCAAGGAGACTGTATTCGCTGTGAACGTGGAGGTGGACGAAGTCGGTCATTCGGTATACTCCATTATTCTTCTGAGTTTATGGCTGACGCCGGATTTGGAAAGCGGCTTTTCGAGCATTTCCCCGAGCTCGCGGAGCGAAACTTCGGGGTTTTCCGCGCGAATGAGCGCAAGCTCGCGAAGCTCCTGCGGGAAATGCCCTTTCCCCTTTTCGGCAAGCGTTTTGCGTATCTTCTCCGCCTGCTCGACGCCGGCGTTTATGCTGCGCGAGATGTTGAAGCTGTCGCAGTTGCTGAGGCGGTTTGCGCGGTTGCGGACGTCCTTCATGACCTTGACGTCCATGAAGCGAAACGCGCTCGAGGTCGCGCCGACGTTATTCAGGAAATCCTCGATCTCCTCGCTCGATTTGAAGTAGATTATGTTCTTGCCGCCGCGCTTGGTCAGCTTCGGCGAAAGCCCAAGCGTTTTCATCAGCTCCGCCGCGTCGTGAGAAAGATTGAAAAGCGGCGACGCGAGCTCGAGATGGTATCCGCTGTTCGGATCGGTAACGCTGCCGCCCGTCAGATACGCTCCGCGCAGGAAGGATCTGCGGCAGCACTGCGGGAGAACTATATCGTAGTTGATACGGGTGGAAACCTGCGTTTCGTCATGGCCGAAAAAGCTGAAAATGCGCTCCGCGTCCTCGCCGGAAACGAGTATTTCAAGCTTTCCGCGGCTGCTCTTCTGCGCCGTTTTGGGCGAAACGGAAAACAGCGTGCGGCAAAGCGCGCGAAAGCGCTTCGCGACGGCGTCGCTTTCGGTCACGATGCGGATCTCGCGCTCGCTGAACTCCCTGGCGAAAAGCAGCATGCCGTAGCATTCCGCGGTAACGCAGCAGGTCTCGCCGAGCTGAAGTTCGCATAATTCGGTTTTGGTTTCAGATGAAAAAGACATAATTACCCGCTATTTCGTGATGTCTCTGTGGACTACCTCGGCGCCGATGTGCTCAGCGACCGCCTCGGCGAACGCGACGGAACGGTGCCGTCCGCCCGTGCAGCCGATGGCTATGACGAGCTGGCTCTTTCCCTCCTCGGTATAGAGCGGCAGGGTGTAATCCAGAAAATCGAACAAATGCTCCAAAAAGTCATTCGCCGATTGATGAGAGAATATGAACTTCTTGACCGGCTCGTCAAGACCTGTCTGGTGCTTAAGTTCGTCGACATAGAAGGGATTAGGCAGGCAGCGGACGTCGAAAACGAGGTCGGCGTCGGTCGGGATGCCGAACTTGAAACCGAAGGACACGCAGGAAATCATGATCCCCGCGTCCTTCGAGCCGGAAAACAGCGAAACGATGCGTTCGCGGAGCTGAACGGGAGAAAGGTTGCTCGTGTCGATGATATAATCCGCCATCGAACGAAGCGGCATAAGCAATCTGCGCTCGTTTTCGGTCGCTCTTACGACGTCGCCGCCGGTGGAACGCGCCAGCGGGTGTCTGCGGCGCGTTTCGCGGTAGCGGCGGACGACGGCCGCGGTGGACGCTTCGAGGAAGAGCACTTTATACTCCACGTTGCGCTCGGAAAGCTCGCGAAGCGCCGTTGAAAGCTCGACGCCGACGTTTTCGCCGTCGCGCGAGTCGATGACTATCGCGACGTTCGAGAGCTTGTCCCGCGACTGCGCGACGAGATCCGCGAACGTGGTCGCCAGACTTGCGGGAAGGTTGTCCACGCAGTAGTAGCCCATGTCTTCAAGGGCGTTTATCGCGCGCGATTTTCCCGCGCCGGACATGCCCGTTATGAATACCGTGTTGCCCATTTATCTCTCCCCCGTGAATCTGACTTCCGTTTCCAGCATCACGCCGGAATCCTTAAATACTTTATCTCTTACAATTTCAATAAGCTGCAGTATATCGGTCGTTGTGGCCCCTCCGGTGTTGACAATGAAACCGGCGTGTTTTTCGCTTACCCGAGCGCCGCCGACCGCGGTCCCCTTGAGTCCGGACTGATCGATGAGCGCCGCGGCGAAGTACCCTTCGGGGCGTTTGAAAACGCTGCCGGCGCTCGGAAGGTTCAGCGGCTGCTTCTCGACCCTGCGGGCCTTGATTTCCGCCATTTTGGCTTCAATCTCTTCCCTGTCGCCTGCCGTCAAAGCAAACGTCGCGGAGGTGATGACTCTGTCGCCGTCGGAAAACGGACTGTGCCTGTAGCCGTAACCTTCGACTCCGCGAAGCGTGCCCTCGCTGCCGTCGGCGTCGATATAATCAACGCTTTCGAGAATATCCTTTATCTCCGAGCCGTAGGCGCCGGCGTTCATATAGACCGCTCCGCCGACTGTGCCGGGAATGCCGTAAAGCGATTCCGCGCCGGAAAGCGAGTTTTCCGCCGCAAAGGTGCAGAAACGTATCAGCGACGCGCCCGCGCCGCAGGTTATCCTCTCGCCTTCAACGCGCATTTCGTCAAGTCCGCCGAGCATAACGACGACTCCGCGTATACCCTTATCCGAAACGAGCAGGTTCGAGCCGTTGCCGACGATCTCCGGCTTGACGCCTTCTTCGCGCAGTACGCGAAGCGTTTCCTTCAGCTCATCGGGAGAAGAAGGCAGCAAAACAAGGTCGGCGGGCCCTCCGGTACGGAAGGTCGTGTGCCGGCTCATCGGCTCGTTTTCAAGATACTTGATACCTTCAGGCAGACGTTTGATAAGCTCCAATGTCTTCCTCCGAATGATTACTTATAGATGTCGCCGAGCGCGGCGGCGCCGATGATTCCGGCATCGTTGAGCAGCTTCGCGGAACGTATCTCGGTCCGCCTGCCGC
>JAFZXI010000048.1 GCA_017616855.1 Clostridia bacterium
CGCCGAGCTGCAGAGCGAGGGCGTCCGCCGCGTCATATGCACCGACGTTTCGAAGGACGGCATGCTCGGCGGCTCCAACCCGGAGCTTTACAGACGGCTGACCGCCGAGTTCGATATGGAGTTCATAGCTTCCGGCGGAGTTTCCTCCGCCGAAGACCTGAAAAAGCTCGCGGAAACGGGCGTTTACGGCGCGATACTCGGGCGCGCGCTCTACGAGGGGCGGCTGACGGTCGCTCAGGCACTGGAGGCGGTCAGATGATAACCAAACGCATTATCCCCTGCCTCGACGTCCGCGACGGGCGCGTGGTCAAGGGAGTCAACTTCGAGGGGCTGCGCGACGTTTCCTCGCCTGTGGAGCTCGCGGAGTTTTACGACAAAAACGGCGCGGACGAGCTGGTCTTTTACGACATCACGGCTTCCGCCGAAGGGCGCGCGCTCTTCACCGGCGCGCTGCGCGAGACGGCAAGTAAAGTCTTCATTCCGCTGACCGTCGGCGGCGGCATCAACACGCTCGAGGACTTCGACCGCGTGCTCAAATGCGGCGCGGACAAGGTCAGCGTCAACTCCGGCGCGATACGCGACCCGTCGCTTATCGAAAAGGCGGCGAAGCGCTACGGCGACCAGTGCGTCGTCCTCTCGGTCGACTGCAAGCGCGTCGGCGGCGGCTACCGCGTCTTCGCGCGCGGCGGCAGGGACGACACCGGCATCGACGCGGTCGAATGGGTCAGGCGCGGAGTCGCTTCCGGCGCGGGCGAGATCGTGCTCAACTCCATCGACACCGACGGAGTCAAGGGCGGCTTCGATATCGAGATGCTGCGCGACGTCTGCGGAAACGCGGGCGTCCCCGTGATCGCTTCCGGCGGCGCGGGCTGCGCGGAGGATTTCATCGAACTGTTCAGGGAAGCCCCGTTCGTCGACGCGGGACTCGCCGCTTCGATCTTCCACTTCCGCGAAGTCGAGATACCGGCGCTGAAGGATAAGCTCGCGGAGGCGGGCGTAAACGTCAGGAGGGTAAGAAAATGAATATCAACGAACTGAAATACGACAATAACGGTCTGATCCCCGCCGTCGTCACCGACGCGGAGACCGGCAAGGTGCTGACCGTCGCCTACATGAACGCGGAAGCCCTCGCGATAACGATGAAGGAAGGGCGCACCTGCTTCTGGTCGCGTTCGCGCGGCGAGCTCTGGCGCAAGGGCGAGACCTCCGGCAACGTCCAGCACGTCGTCGACGTAACCGCGGACTGCGACCGCGACGCGCTCCTCGTGCGCGTCAAAAAGGACGGCCCCGCCTGCCACACCGGCAGCGAAAGCTGCTTCAATGAGGTCATATACGCCTCCGAAGAAAACTCCGCCTTCTCCCCCGACGCGCTGATGGAACTTATAAAGGGGCGCAAGACCGAGAAGAAAGAGGGCAGCTACACCTCCTACCTGTTTGAAAAGGGCATAGACAAGATACTTAAAAAGATAGGCGAGGAATCCACCGAGGTCATCGTCGCCGGCAAGGGCGGCGACAAGGCCGAGACGGTATACGAGATCGCCGACCTTTATTATCACGTCATGGTGCTTATGGCGGAAATGGGCATCTCCAACAACGACGTCATGCGCGAGCTCGCCTCCCGTCACGTCATCGACAGGAAGGTCAAGCAGGAAAAAATGGTCTGAGTTTTCCGAATAATATATAGCGAAACGGAATAAAGACACGGGGAGCCGTGTTTTTATTCATTTTATACGGCTTTTATGCGTTTTTGGGCGTAAATGACACAAAAACGCGAAAATATAACACAAATTAGTGTAACTTTTTTCATTTTACCCCTTGACAAATCCGGATATGCGAGTATAATTATTCACATAATTTGAATAATTTCTACATTTTCGGAGGCAAACCATGAAAAAAGAAAACATCAAAAAGGTAGTTCTCGCGTATTCCGGCGGACTCGACACGTCGATAATCATTCCGTGGCTTAAGGAAAACTACAACAACTGCGAAGTCATCGCCGTTTCCGGCAACGTCGGCCAGGGCACCGAGCTCGACGGCCTCGAGGAAAAGGCGATCAAGACCGGCGCTTCCAAGCTTTACATCGAGGATCTGCGCAAGGAGTTCGTCGAGGACTATATCTTCCCGACGCTCAAGGCGGGCGCCGTCTACGAAGGCGACTACCTGCTCGGCACCTCCTTCGCCCGTCCCTCCATCGCCAAGCGCATCGTCGAGATCGCGAAGGCGGAGGGCGCCGACGCCATCTGCCACGGCTGCACCGGCAAGGGCAACGACCAGGTCCGCTTCGAGCTGACGATTAAGGCGTTCGCGCCGGATATGCCCGTCATCGCCCCGTGGCGCGAATGGAGCATAAAGAGCCGCGAGGAGGAGATCGACTACGCGGAAGCGCACAACATCCCGCTGAAGATCAACCGCGAAACGAACTACTCCAAGGATAAGAACCTCTGGCACCTCTCGCACGAGGGACTCGACCTCGAGGATCCCTCCAACGAGCCGCAGTACAACAAGCCCGGCTTCCTCGAAATGTGCGTTTCGCCCGAGCAGGCGCCGGACGTCCCGACCTATATCACGCTCCGGTTCGAGAAGGGCGTTCCCACCGCGATAGACGGCGTCGAATACGGCCCCGTCGAGCTGATTGAAAAGCTCAACGAGCTCGGCGGCAAAAACGGCATCGGCCTCGCCGACCTCGTCGAAAACCGCCTCGTCGGCATGAAGAGCCGCGGCCTTTACGAAACCCCCGGCGGCACGATCCTCTTCCGCGCGCACAAGGTGCTCGAAACCATCACCCTCGACCGCGACACCCAGCATTACAAGGAGCTCGTCGCGGCGAAGTTCGCGGAGGTCGTCTACTTCGGCCAGTGGTTCACCCCGCTGCGCGAAGCGCTCTCCGCCTTCGTCGACAAGACGCAGGAGACCGTCACCGGCGACGTCAAGCTCAAGCTCTACAAGGGCAATATCATCAACGCGGGCGTCACCTCCCCCTTCTCCCTCTACGATCCGGAGATCGCCACCTTCGACGAGGATAACGTCTATAACCAGGCGGACAGCGCCGGCTTCATCAGTCTTTTCGGACTGCCGGTCAAGGTCAACGCGAAGGTCAAGGCGAAGAATCAGAAATAAGAAAGCGAAACCCTTTATGCTGAACGATAAACCGGTCATAAAAGTTTTCATAGACGGCAGCGCGGGCACGACGGGACTGCGGATATACGAGCGCCTCGCGGGGCTCGACGGCGTTGAAACGCTGACGCTCCCCGAGGAGCTGCGCAAGGACGCCTCCGCGCGCGCGGAGGCGATAGCCGAAGCCGACGTCGCGATGCTCTGCCTGCCGGACGACGCCGCGCGCGAGGC
>JAFZXI010000049.1 GCA_017616855.1 Clostridia bacterium
GCCTAACGGCATAGTGAAGTATTGCGGCTCTGCCGCAAAGTGAAGTTAAGTGTTCCGCTTATCGTGCCGGAGGCACACTTCACACGCGAAGCGTACTTCACGCGCGTCAGCGCACTTAACGTTCCGCGTCAGCGGAACACTTAGTTGCAAAAAGACGCCTTACGGCGTCTTTTTGCTGGCACCCCCTGCGAGAATCGAACTCACAACTAGCCCTTAGGAGGGGCTTGTTATATCCATTTAACTAAGGAGGCGTATTCGGTTTTTCGTACTATGCTATTATATATCCGCGGGCGGCGGTTGTCAATATCTCTTTTTATCCGAATAAAACCCTTTCGCCTATTGTAATCGGCGCGGGAATGTGCTATCATTTTTACAGAAACAAACGAACGGCGGCGAAAATATGGGCAGAAAATACAAATACGAGCTCCATTCACACACCTCGGAGGTCAGCGGCTGCGCGGAGGTCTCCGCCGCGGAAAGCTACCGGCTGCATTCCGCCGCCGGCTACGACGGACTCGTCGTGACCGACCACTTCTACACGCAGGCGCTCGACGACCGCTACAGTCACGACTGGGCGGAGCGTTCCTACGGTTTCATGACCGGCTGGCGCAGGATGAAGGAGGTCGCGCGCGAGGATTTCAGCGTGCTTTCCGGGCTGGAGTTCCGCTTCCACGATTCGCCTAACGATTATCTCCTCTTCGGCATGACGCCGGAGCTGCTCGCTTCCGCGCCGGAGATCGATAAATACGACCGCCCGCGGCTGCGCGAATTCGCCGACAAAAACGGAGTGCTGATCGTGCAGGCGCACCCCTTCCGCGGGACCTGCAGACCGGACGAGCCGTGGTTCCTCGACGGCGTCGAGGTCTATAACGGGCACCCCTGGCACGCCGAGCATAACGACCTCGCCCTCGCTTTCGCCGAGGAGCACGGGCTGATACAGACCTCCGGCAGCGACTTCCACCACCCCGGAATGCTCGGCCGCGGCGGGATAAAAACAGACCGTCCCCTCCGCACCGTACAGGACCTCGTCGAAGTGCTGAAAAGCGGCGATTACGAATTGATAAAGACGCTGACTTCTTACGCTGAATAAAGCGATATAAAAAACGCACCCGTGACTGACGCCTGCCGCAATGCAGGCGTCCGCCTGACAGGAGGATAAAGAGCAATGAATAAAAAAGACGCAAAGGCAAATAAAAAACAGATTCTCGCGCTGCGCCGCCCGTTTGTAAAAGAGCTGTTTCGCAAGAACAAATTCAACCTCATTATGACCGTGATCGCGGCCTTTTGCGCGGCCGCGTCAAACCTCATGATTTCATGGACGATCAAGGGGATCTCGGATCTGATCTCCGGTGACGGAACCGTCAGCTTCGGCACGGTGCTGATCGTCGCGGGCGTCGGCATCGCGCTGCTGCTGCTCGCGTGGGTGCTGGATAAAATATTTTTGTCCGAGTTCCGCGCGAAAGCGATGCGACAGTACCGTAAATACGCATTTGACCGGTTGATGGAAAAGGGCATTCAGGCATTCAGCGGCGAGAACAGCGCGCTCTACCTCTCCGCTCTGTCCAATGACGCGAACACGATCGAGCAGGACTATCTCAAGCTGTTGCAAAACGTGATTGAAGTCAGCATCACGTTTGTCGGCGCGCTCGCGCTGATGATATGGTACAGCCCGCTGTTGACGCTGATCGCCATTGGCTTCTCGCTGCTGCCGATAATCGTTTCCGTGGCGCTCGGCAACAGGGCTGCCGTCGCGGAAAAAGCGGTATCGGATAAGAAAGAAAGCTACACCGGCATGCTCAAGGACGTGCTCTCGGGTTTTTCGGTGGTCAAGAGCTTCAAGGCGGAAAAGAGCATCTCCGGCATCCATGACGAGAGCAACGGCGGCGTCGCCGACGCCGCAAAAAAGCGGGAGAAGGTCAAGCTGCACGTCAGTTATGCCTCCGGGATGGCCGGCGGCATCCTGCAGTTCGGAGTGTTCTTCGTGGCTGCCGCACTCGCGCTCTCCGGCAAGGGCGGTATCACGGCCGGCACCGCGATCGTCTTCGTGCAGCTTCTGAACTACGTGCTCGCGCCGATTCAGGTCCTGCCGATGTATTACGCGGGCAGAAAGTCCGCCTACGGCCTCATCGACAAGCTCGCGGAGGCGCTGAGCAACAATGTCCCTGACGAGGGCGAGCAGATTGAGCCGAAGCTCGCCGAAGGCATTTCGCTCAAAAACCTGGAGTTTGCCTATGAAGAAGGCAACCCCGTGCTGAAGGGCGTGGATATGGACCTTCGCTCCGGCGGCTGCTACGCGCTGGTCGGCGGCTCCGGCAGCGGCAAGTCGACGATCCTGAATCTGCTTATGGCATCCTACCGCGACTATCGGGGCGAGATCCTCTACGACGGGAAGGAACTGAAAGGTATCTCCGCGAGCTCGCTTTACGACCTCGTCTCGATTATCCAGCAGAACGTGTTCGTTTTCAACAGCACGATACGCGACAATATCACGATGTTTTCCGAGTTTCCGGAAGAGGAGATCGACCGTGCGATACGCCTTTCCGGTCTTTCAAAGCTGATCGAAGAAAAGGGCGCGGATTATCTCTGCGGCGAAAACGGATCCGGACTTTCCGGCGGCGAGCGTCAGCGCATCTCGATCGCGCGGGCGCTGCTTCGCAAGACGTCCGTGCTGCTCGTGGACGAGGCGACGGCGTCCCTCGATGCGGAAACTTCGTTTGAGGTGCTCGACGCGATACTGAAGCTTGACGGCTACACCCGCGTTATCGTCACGCACGACCTCGACGAGAACATCCTCCGCCGCTGTACAGGGCTTTTCGCGCTGAAAAACGGAACGGTCTCGGAGCGCGGGACCTTCGACGAGCTGATGGAGCAAAAGGGCTACTTCTATTCGCTGTTCACCGTCTCTCAGCGGTAACCGCCGAATTATACATTAACATACTACAGTAACGCAAATCGGGGCGCCTGCTTTATCGCAGGCGCCCCGAAAGTTTTAACTTAAGCTTATTCGGTTATCGCTTCGACGTAGAAGCTGACGGGACGGAAGCCGTCGTTGCAGGAAATCATCGCGGACTTCGGATCCTTCATCCAGCCGTCGTAAAAGTTGCCGCCGCCTTTGGCGAGCTCCTCGACGAAGGGGCGCAGCGAATACCACGCGCTCTCGCAGAAGCCCTCCGGGCGCGCGCCGTTTTTGCTGACGAAGACTTTGCCTATCTCCATGTCGCAGGCGTGCTCGATTGGGTTTTCGTACTTCGCGGCGAGGTCCTTGTAAAAGGTCTTTCGCATTACGGTTATGCGGCAGTCGTACATGGGGGTTCCTCCGAAGATGATTACATATTAAGCCGGCTGAAAACAGAGAGGTCCGTTATCTCTCCCTCCGTCTTGCCGCCGAAGGCGGCAGTCATTTCTACCGATCACAGCTGACGCGAAGCGTCAATTTAGCTGCGGCGCAGCCGCAATTCAGCCGGCGCGGTGCGCCGATTTAGCCCGAGCAAAGCGAGGATTTAGCTGCTCGCGAAGCGAGCTTTATCCGCAGCAGTTCTTATACTTTTTTCCGCTGCCGCAGGGGCAGGGATCGTTCGGACCGATCTTCTTTTTCTTGATAACCGGCTGCTTCTTGACCGAGCCGTCGCCGCCGTGGGAGGAGTGGATCGGGTTGGCGAGCTGCTCGCGCACCATCTTTTCCTCGCGGACGATGCGGGCGGCGAGCACCATCTTTATCGTATCCTCCTTGATGGCTTCGATCATCTCGTCGAACATATCGAAGCCCTCCTGCTTATACGCGTTGACGGGGTCCTGCTGGCCGTAGGAGCGCAGGTAGATGCCGCGCTTGAGGTCCTCCATCGCGTCGATGTGGTCCATCCAGCGCGAGTCGACGGCGCGGAGAAGCGCGATGCGCTCGAGCTCGGGGAACTTGTCGCCGAACGCCTCACGCTGCGATTCCATTCGCGCGTCGGCGCGGCGCATCAGCTCGTCTATGACGTCCCTGCGGTCGAGCTCCTGGAGCTGCTCGCGGGTGTAATTGAAAGTGTTTTCGTCGGTCAGCACGCCGAGGTAGTGGTCGCGCAGGCCCATGAGGTTCCAGTCGTCCGGAATGTTTCCGCCGAGGTACATGGCGCAGACGGCGTTGATGGTATCCTCCTTCATCTTCTCGATGAACGGGTGGATATCCTCGCCGGCGAGCACCTTGCCGCGCTGATCGTAGATGATTTCGCGCTGGCGGTTCATGACGTCGTCGTATTGCAGGACGCTCTTTCTGATGGAGAAGTTGCGGCTCTCGACGCGCTTTTGCGAATTCTCGATGACGTTGGAGAGCATCTTGGACTCGATGGGCATGTTCTCGTCGACGCGGAGCATCTCGAGCGTCGCCTTTATCCTGTCGCCGCCGAAGAGGCGGACGAGTTCGTCCTCGGTGGAAAGGTAGAAGCGGCTGGCGCCGGGGTCGCCCTGGCGTCCGCTTCGGCCGCGGAGCTGGTTATCTATACGGCGGCTCTCATGCCGCTCGGTGCCGACGATGAAAAGTCCGCCCGCTTTGACGACCTGCTCCGCTTCGACGGCGGTTTCCTTGCGGTATTCGTCGTAGTATTCGCGGAACTTCGCGCGCGCGGCGAGGATATCGGGATCCTCCGTTTCGGCGTAGCCGGTGGCTTCGACTATAAGTTCCTCCGGCACCTGCTCCTTGCGCATGCGCGCTTTGGCGAGGTATTCGGCGTTACCGCCGAGCATGATGTCGGTTCCGCGGCCCGCCATGTTCGTGGCAATGGTGACGGCTCCGAGCTTGCCCGCCTGCGCGACGATCTCGGCTTCCTTCTCGTGATGCTTCGCGTTCAGCACCTGATGCTCGATGCCGCGGCGCTTGAGCAGCTTGGAAAGCAGCTCGGATTTTTCTATCGTGATAGTGCCGACGAGGACGGGCTGCCCTTTTTCGTGGCACTCGGCGATCTGGTCGATGACGGCGTTGTACTTCGCGGACTCGGTCTTGTAGATGACGTCCGGCTTGTCGTCGCGGATCATCGGCTTGTTGGTCGGGATCTCGACGACGTCGAGATTGTAAATCTCGCGGAACTCCTGCGCCTCGGTCATCGCGGTACCGGTCATGCCGGCGAGTTTGTCGTAAAGGCGGAAGTAGTTCTGGAAGGTTATCGTCGCGAGCGTCTTGCTCTCCTTGGCGACGGTGACGTTCTCCTTCGCCTCGATCGCCTGGTGGAGCCCTTCGTTGTAGCGGCGGCCGTACATAAGGCGGCCGGTGAACTCGTCGACGATGATGACTTCGCCGTCTTTGACGACGTAGTCTACGTCGCGCTTCATTATGCCGCGGGCGCGGATCGCCTGGTTGATATGGTGGGAGAGCGTCATGTTCTCCGGGTCGTTCAAGTTGTCGATATTGAAGGCGCGCTCGACCTTCTCGACTCCGCGCGGCGTCAGGGTCGCGGTGCGCGCTTTTTCGTCGATGATGTAGTCGGCGTCGATGTCGTCGTGGTTCTCCTTGTCGTTGAGCTCGACGAAGCGCTCGGCGTGCAGCGTCTGCGCGACGCGGTCGGCGAGCTGATAAAGCTCCGTCGACTTGTCGCCGGGGCCGGAAATGATAAGCGGCGTTCTCGCCTCGTCAACGAGGATCGAGTCGACCTCGTCGACTATCGCGTAGTTGTGGCCGCGCTGGACCATGCGCTCTTTGTAAGTAACCATGTTGTCGCGCAGGTAATCGAAGCCCATTTCGTTATTCGTGCCGTAGGTTATGTCGGCTTCGTACATCGGGCGGCGGGACGACGGCTCGACATCGTGAATCACGAGGCCGACGGAGAGACCGAGATAGCGGTAAACCTTGCCCATCCATTCGCTGTCGCGCTTGGCGAGGTAGTCGTTGACCGTTACGATGTGGACGCCGTTGCCCGTCAGGGCGTTCAGGTACGCGGGAAGCGTCGCGACGAGGGTCTTGCCTTCGCCGGTCTTCATCTCCGCGATGTTTCCTTTGTGGAGGATGACGCCGCCGATCATCTGCACGGGGTAGTGGCGCATATTCAGCACGCGCCAGGACGCTTCCGCGACGGTCGCGAACGCTTCCGGCAGTATGCTGTCGAGCGATTCGCCGTTTGCGATGCGCTGCTTGAACTGCGCGGTCATGCCCTTCAGCTCCGCCTCGCTGAGCGCGGAGTAGCGGTCCGCCAGCGCGAGCGCCTTGTCGGTATACTCCTGCGCGCGCTTGATCTCCTTGCGGTTGAACCGGTTTGCCATCATGTTATCGAGAAATCCCATTTGTTATTCTCCTTTATGAGAGAAGTCTGCCCCGCAGCACGACCGCCTTCAATTCGAGGGCGTCGTTGACGAGGATGAGGTCGGCGCGTTTGCCGGCCGAGACGCTGCCGATGCGGTCAGCGGCGCCGATGATTCTTGCCGGAGTGAGCGTTGCCGAGCGGACGGCGTCCGCAAGCGGTATGCCCGCTTCGACTGCGCAGCGGACGTTATCGAGCAGGAAGCCGCCGCCTCCGGCGAGTGAACCGTCCGCGAGGCGCACGGCTCTGCCGCCGTCGCGCTTATGCGCTATGCCGCGGGACGTGTACTCGGCAGGGACAGCCACGGCGCGGAAGACGCGGTCCACGACGCGATGATCAAGATCATCAAAAACGTCGATTCCGTCGACGTCAC
>JAFZXI010000050.1 GCA_017616855.1 Clostridia bacterium
CACGGGACCCATTTATGGGTGGTAAGTAACAGTTGCGTGGCTGGCAGGCCAATAAAAAGCGCACTTGTGCGCTGCCATTATCGGATAGGGCTATGCCCGAAAATGAAATACCCCCCGTTTTACGGGGGGATATTTATTTATGTCGTTTCCGCCGCTTTCTTGCCTCCCTCTGAGGAGGGAGGTGGCACGAGCGGACAAAGTACGCGAGTGACGGAGGGAGAGACGCCCCGCGCCGAGCGCGGCCCGTAGGGGCGATTATCAATCGCCCGGGCTCCCCTGTGCAAGGGGAGCTGGATTTCGCCGTAGGCGAAAGACTGAGGGGTTGTTGGTTTCCTTTCAGGTAAGCGTGTGAATGCACAACCCCTCCGTCAAATGCTCCTTGCGTCGCATTTGCCACCTCCCCTTGCACAGGGGAGGCGTTTCCGTCTCCTCCCGCATAGAATGCGAACGGAGGCGACTCATATGAAAAAACTACGCAGTCCGTTCGGCTGCGCTTCGCGCGTGACGTCGGGTTACTCGGAAAGCCACGGCGGGGAGGACCGCGTTCCCGTCGATAAAACGCCGGAATCGAACTGGGACGTCTACGCCGTTTCCGACGCGCGCGTCTATATTTCCAAAAAGCAAAAGGGCGACTACCCGGGCGGCTACGGCGCTTACGGCAACTATATCGTCTATATCTGCGACGACGGCTTCTGGGTGCTCTGCGCGCACCTCGCGGAGCTGCCGTTCGTCAAGGCGGGGAGCCGCGTGTCCGCGGGCGAGCTTGTCGGCGTCGCCGGCGCGACGGGGAACGTCACGGGGCGGCACCTGCATATCGAGGTCTCCGATATGCGCGGCGTCGAATACGACGGCGCGAGCTGGTATAACAGGTTCAAAGAGCACCGCGTGAAGCCGGGCGACTGTATCGACTTCGGCGACTACGGCGGCTTCACCTTCAAGCGCTGGCAAAACGGGAGCACCCGCGAGCGCGTTTACTCGACGACCGCCGACTGCAAGGCGCGCAGGAATCCGATCGGCTACCTCGCGCCGCGCGAGGCGTGCGACTGCTGCGGCGTATTCGACGGCGTCTACCTCGTCGTCTACACCGTCGACGGCACGGACGCGAAAAAGTGCGGCTTCGTCAGCTATTCCGGCGGCGTGAGGTGAATTGCAAATTGCAAATTGCAAATGGCAAATTGCAAATTAGGAACGGGAAAACGTAGGGGCGAATATCATTCGCCCGCTTGCCTCCCTCCTCAGAGGGAGCCAAGGCCCCATCCAACTCCCTCTTGACCTCGTGCGCGAACCGTGCTAAAATATCATCATAACGAAAAACAAACGCGCAGGAGGTTTTCACATGAGCATAATGAAATGGATAATCAAAGACACCGTCGAAGAAGCAGTCTCCCACGCCGCGTGGAAGGCGGCGCAGCCGTCGATGGAAGCCGCCGCGAACAGAGCGGCGCAGGAGGCGTTCGAAAACGCCGCGAAGAATAACCCCGAAGTGCAGGCGGCGCTCGAAGCGGCGAAGAATATGAAGGTATGCCAAAGCTGCGGCACGAACTGCGACGCGAGCATGAAGTTTTGCACCAACTGCGGCGCGAAGCTGCCGGAGCTCGCCATCGGCGCGGGCTTCTACTGCCCGAACTGCGGCAAGCAGAACGCCGACGACGCGAAGTTCTGCGTCGGCTGCGGCAGACAGCTCAACCACTGATAATTGCAAATTGCAAATCGAGAATGGTAGGGGCGGGCATCGCTCGTCCGCAAAGCCTTCCCCTTGAGGGGAAGGTGGATTGCCGGAGCAAAGCGACGGCAAGACGGATGAGGTGTCCTCGCGCCGTGCGCGGGAACGGCGCTGTAATCCGGTTTTTCCACCTCATCAGTCACTCGCGTAACGCTCGTGACAGCTTCCCCTCGAGGGGAAGCCGTCTCCATCATCATACGCCGCCTTTTCAGGCGGCGTTTTGCTTTTGCCTATTGCCTTTTCTCGCGGAGCATGCTATAATATCTAATATAGAATATCAGGTGGCGACAGCATTATGCCGAGCGTCCCGCATCTGCTCAAGCAAGCCGACGGCAGCCGCGGCAAATAATCACTCCGAAGGATTGATCGAATGAGACGCAAGGTGCGTTATTACTGCTATTTCGACGAGCGCAACGACGACTTCGCCGGCAATAACATAAAAACGAAGCAGCTTCCGGCGGATTACGAATATCTGCCGGAAAGCCGCGCTTTCCGCTTTTTCCGCCCGATAGTGTACCGGTTCGTGCGCTTCATCTGCGTTATCTGCGAGAAGCTCGGCGTCGCGATGCGAGGCAAAAACAAAAAGGTGCTGAAGGACCGCGACCCCGCGAAGGGCTGCTTCGTCTACGGCAACCACACCTCCGCCTTTTCCGACGCCGTCACCGGCGCGGTGGCGTTCTTCCGCAAGCAATGCTACGTCATCTCGAATCCGGACGCGCTTTCGATAAAGGGCATACGCACGCTCGTGCGCTTCGTCGGCGCGCTGCCGACCCCGTCTTCGCGGAAGCAGTTCGCGGAGTTCAACAGGGCGATTGATACGCTTTATTCGCGCGGCTGCCCGGTGGTGATATATCCCGAGGCGCATATCTGGCCGAAGTATAGCGCGATCCGCGACTTTTCGGATATTTCCTTCGCGTACCCCGTGCGGCTGAACGCGCCCTGCTTCGCCAAAACGACGGTGTATAAGCGCAAGCGCGGCGGACGCACGAAGGGAGTCGTTTATTACGACGGCCCGTTTTATCCCGATCCCGCGCTCGGCGAGAGGGAAGCGAGGGCGGAGCTTTGCGCGCGCGTCAAGGCGTGTATGCTTTCGCGCGTGAAGGAGCACGGGTCGGAGCCGGACGCGCGCTGCCGTTATAAAAAAGTCGGTTCCCCCGACGAGGTACGTATCGAAATCGTGAGAGAGTGATATCCGCAAAAAAATATTTGCAAAAAAAATTTCAGTCAGCAATTTTGATGCGTGCTTAATTATTTATGGAAAGATGAAAAAAATATCGCCTTTTCTATTGACAACACGGCTTGAATGTAGTATACTCAATATGATTTAGTGGCATTTTACGATGTCGCGAGGTCTGCAAAATCAGGGTTTTACGTTGCGGCACGTACATTTTGAAGGAAATGTACGTGTAGCGGCGCGTAACGCATTTAGTAAAAAAGTCGTGATTTCGGAGGGTTCGCATGTTTGGGCGAAACAGAAAAGTCAATACCGAAACCGAACAGCCGGTTCAGGTTGAAAACGTATCCACGGCCAAAAAGGTGTTCAATATCGTCAAGACGGTATTCACATGGATCGTAGTGGTCTTTGCCGTCGGCATGATGATCTTCACCATCATTTCGACGACGACGCTCAACCGTAACGACAGAAGTCTCTTCGGGTATAAGATGTTCATCGTTCTGTCAGACTCCATGAGCATCAGCGAGCAGGACACCACTGCCGAAGACAGAGAAGGCGTGCATTTCAACGCCGGCGATCTGATCTTCTCCAAGGAGCTCGATAACGAAGGGCTCGCGCAGCTTCAGGCCGGAGACGTCATCACGTTCCAGTCGCAGGGCGGCGATAACTTCGGCGAGGTCGTAACCCATAAGATCAGAGAGGTGACGAGGACCGCCGAAGGCAAGCTCGGCTTCGTTACTTACGGTATCAATACGAACACGAACGATGAAACCATAGTCGATTCCGATTTCGTTCTCGGCAAATATTCCGGCAAGATCGCGAAGCTCGGCAAGTTCCTCGAGTTCCAGAAGTCCACTGTCGGTTACATTGTCTGCATTTTCGTCCCGTTCGTTATCCTGATAATCCTTCAGGGAATCAAGAGCATCCGCTTGTTCCGCGCTTATAAGAAGGAACAGCACGCCGAGATGGACGCCGAAAAGGCCGAGATTGCCGCGCAGAAGGCGGAGACGGAAAAGATGATGCGCGAAATGCTCGAGCTGAAGGCGCAGCTCGCCGGACAGCAGCAGGCGCAGAGCGCTCCTCCCGCGGAG
>JAFZXI010000051.1 GCA_017616855.1 Clostridia bacterium
CTCGGCAAGCTCGTGCTGCTTAAGACGGTCGCCTTCACGATCAACGGCGAGCCGACCGACGAGGCGTATACCGGCACGGTGACGATACGCTCCTACGTCGGCGAGAAGCTCGCGGGCAACGAATACAGCGTCTGGTTCTTCGTCGACGGCGCGCCCGTCAGCTACGTCGGCACCGTAGACGCGAACGGCGTGCTGGTAATCGACGGCGTGGAGCTGTAAGAGAAAAAACGGTTTTATCTTCAAATGATTTGCGCCTTTGGCGCATGATTTGCAGCTGCGCTGCATGAAGGAACAAATCGCTTTGCGATTTGAATAACAATGCCGCATGCGACAGCATGAAATTCATCCTGCACCAAATGCAAAATATATAATCACCATACAAAGGAGCAACACACCATGAGAAAACGCGTTCTTCCCGCACTCCTCACCGTCGCGCTAATCCTTTCACTCGTCCCGACGGCGTTCATCACCGCCCGCGCTGAGGAACCGACCGTGATCTACAGCTTCGACTTCGAGTCGGACCCGTTCTCGAACGGCTGGACTTCCGAAGACCTCGACGGCGACGGCTACGGCTGGACGTACACCGACGACGCCGGCTCGTTTCTGGACGACCCCGAGGCGCTCTACCACAGCCCCGAGGGCGCTGTCTACTCCGAATCCTTCTCAAACACAATCTTCCAGTCGCTTCAGCCGGATAACCTCCTCTGGACACCCTCGATCGACGTCCCCGCCGACGGAAAAACGTTAGTTAACCTGTGGGTGCGCGGCGCCGACCCCACCGACTACGCCGAGAACTTCCGCCTCGGCTACGCTCTCCCCGGCGATATCGGTATGACCCCGATGACCGCGGAGCTCACCGCCCGGAACAGCTGGGTCGAATTCTCCGCCTACGTGAAGGACGAGCTGAAGGGCCAGACCGTCCGCTTCTGCATCGAGCATTACGATACGTCGGGCAAGTTCCGCCTCTACCTTGACGATTTCAGCGTCGTCAACAGCAAGGACGAAAACGCCGACAAATACGATCTTTGGATCTGCGGCAGGCAGGTCACCGCGGACACCCTCTCCGGCGACAGCTATACCTACGACCCCGAGACCAATACCCTCACGGTCTTCGGAGAGATCAGAAGCGACAACAGCGTCGCGATCGAATCCTACGTCGAAGGCCTGACGATACTCGCCGGACTCGACTGCACCGTCGCGACCGACGGCGAATATCCGGCGATCCTGATCAGTGAAGATACGCAGATGACCGGCGTCGGCACGCTCACCGTCGAATGTTCCACCGACAAACCCGCGATACGAGTCGAATGGGGCGCGACGCTCACGATCTCCGACGCGAGCGTCGTCGCGCGCAGCGCGGACGGCGACTACGCGATATACGCGACGAACAGCATCTCCACGCTCAACATAATGCTCGCCGACGTCACCGCGGAGGCGTGCGTCTCCGCCGTTTACGGCTTCTACGACCGCGTCCTCCTCTCGGCGGAACGCCTTGCCGAGCCGGAGAACGGCTATATCGCGGGCTTTAACGTCTACGACGAAAACGGCGCGCCCGCGACGCGCGTCCGCTTCGCGCCGTCCTACCCCGAGATCGGCGCGATGTGCGTGAACGATACCGGCGATAACGGCACGGAAGGCAGACTCGTCGGCGTGTTCCCGCCCGCGCCCGTTATGGTCGCGAAGGGCTACCCGCTGCCCGAAGGCGCCTTTATGACCGCCGGCGCCTACGGCGAGGGCTACTACTACGCTTACAGCTTCGACGGCACGTATACCGACTACTACACGCTGCCGATCTACGGCGGCTCCGAAAACGGCTGGGTAAAGACGCACGACCCGACGCCCTATTCGATTCTCTCGACAGCGTTCGACGACTATACCGGCTCGCTTTACGCCGTCGTCTCCTGCGTTGAAATGATGGGCGACCGCGGCTTCGTGAAGATCGACCGCGCGACCGGCGCGGCGGAGCTTATCAAGCTGTTCGAGCCCGGGTTTATGGTACAGGCGATCGCCTTCGGCGAACGCGGAGTCTGCTACGGCGTCGATTTTTACGGCGACGTTTTTCTGATCGACACCGAGACCGGCGAGTTCACCTACTCCTTCTCCACCGGCATCGCCTGCGGCGACCGTCAAGGTCTCGTCTACGATCGTGAAAGCAAGGCACTCTACTGGCTGCAGTACTTCGACGCGGATAACAACGGCCTTTACGCGATAAATCCCGTCGACGGCAGGGCCTTATACTTCGGCAGGATAGGCAACGGAATGCAGGCGGCCGGCGCGTATATCGTGCCCGAAAACGATACGCGCAACTACGCGATCCGCTTCGACGCCAACGGCGGCAAGGCGGATAAGGTGATGATCTTCAACGACGACGCCGACAGGACCTTCCCGACCGCGACCGGAAAGGGCGAGTTCCTCGGCTGGTTCACCGCCCCCGTCGGCGGCGAGCGCGTCGAAGACTGCGGCGTCGTGACCGAGGACCTCGTGCTCTACGCGCACTACGACGGGAGCACCTTTATGAAGGGCGATATGGACAAGGACGGAGAGATCACCGTCGCGGACGCGCTCAAGGCGCTCCGCATCGCCGCGAAGCTCGCGGAGGAGACCTACGAGGCGATCCTCATCGGCGATATCGACGGCGACGATGCGATCACCGTTTCCGACGCGCTGAAGATACTCCGCGTCGCCGCCAAGCTCGCTGACCAGAGCACACTGGGATAAGAGCGGGCGAAAGCGGGCGCCCGCAATGATATATCGCCTTTGGCGATATGATATACGCTTCGCGTATGATATACCGGCGTGACGCCGGCATGATATACCGCCTGCGGCGGTATTAAGGAGCAAATCGGCATAGCCGATTTGAATATATTGTGCCGTCCGCTTCGCGTCCGTCACGCGGGCCGCGCCTTCGCGCTTAAGTTTCACTCAAAAACAACTTCACATAAAGGAGAAAA
>JAFZXI010000052.1 GCA_017616855.1 Clostridia bacterium
CCCGCGCATTCACGCGCAAAACCGCAGCAAAAAACCGCCTCACAATCGTGAGGCGGTTTTATCATATCATCTTCTATTCCGCGTCGACTATCTTCGCGATATAGAACGCGCAGTCGTGCGGCTTGACGCGCTCGGACTTATACTCCCTGAACGTTCCCGCGTACTCGCCCGTGAAAACGTCGGTCAGCGCGAGCGCCTTGCCGGAAGAGACCGGCAGCCCGATATCCTCGAAGGCGAGCCAGGTGCCGATGCCCTCCTCGTCGCCGAGGTTGGTGAACATTATCGCGATCTCGTTATCCGAGAGCAGGCGGACGTAGACGTTGTTCTCGTCCTTCTCGGTGTGAACGGCGATGAAGGGCGGGCGGCATTCGATATCCTGATTTATGCGTATCAGCCGCGGATTCGTCAGCAGCTCGCGCGTGAAATCGTTCATGTTCCGCACGTCGCAGCCGATCATCAGCGGCGAAGCGAACATGCACCAGAGCGCGAACTCGGTGCGGTATTCGATATCCGTGCAGCCCGTCAGACCGGCGTTTCCGCGCGCGTACATTCCGACCGTCAGCATGTCGATATCGTTGAAGCAGCCGGCGCCGTTATGCGCGAAGTTGCCGAGCTGGCTCAGGAATATCTGCTTATAGCATTCGTAGGAGTCGTGGATGTCGCCGGTCGAGCGGAACATTCCCGCGCCGGTGGAGCGTATCCAGTCGTGGACGCCGTCCATGCCCCAGTTGCAGGCGGAGAGCAGTATGTCGCGCCCCGTCGCCTGCAGCGCCATGCTCATCCTGCGGTAGAGCAGGTGGGAGGGCGCCGCCGCGGGCTTGTAGCAGGTGTCGTATTTGAGGAAGTCCGCGCCGTACTCCGCGAAGGTCGCGGCGTCGAGGTATTCGTGGTCGAAGGAGCCGGGGTAGTCCGCGCAGGTGCGCGTTCCGATGCAGGAGTACATGCCGAACTTAAGTCCGCGCGAGTGGACGTAGTCGCTGACCGCCTTCATCCCGTTCGGGAACTTGACGTGATCGGGGATTATCTTGTTCGTGACCGGGTCGCGCTGCCGTTCGCTCCAGCAGTCGTCGATGACGAGGTATTCGTAGCCCGCGTCGCGCAGGCCGGTCTCGACCATCGCGTCGGCGGTCTCGCGTATCAGCTTTTCGTCGATCTTGTCGGCGAAGGTGTTCCAGGTGTTGAAGCCCATCGGGGGAGTTTTCGGGAACATGGTTTTTCCTCCGTTCGGTAGGCCTTCCCCTCGAGGGGAAGGCGGATTGCCGCGAAGCGGCAAGACGGATGAGGTGTCCCCGCGCCGTGCGCGGATCGTAGGGGCGATTATCAATCGCCCGCGTGTCGATAGCGTAAGCGGTCGGCACAGGCATCGACGCGGATCGTTTTCCACCTCATCAGTCACTCGCGCAAACGCTCGTGACAGCTTTCCCTCAAGGGGAAGCCTGACGGCGGGTTTCCGATTTTATTTTACCGTTTCGTCGTCCTTCGGCGCGAGGACGCTGTTTTCCATCGCGAATTTGCATATCTCGTCGACGGTGGTGAACGCCAGCGCGGTGTAGGTGTCGGCGGCACCGTAATAGACGGCGATGCGGCCGGTGTCCGCGTCCGCGAGCGCGGCGCAGGGGAAGCAGACGTTCGGCACGAAGCCGCTGACCTCATAGGGCATCTCCGGCGTCAGCGCGTAGTCGGCGCCTCTGTAAAGCACCTTCCACGGCTCGTCTCTGTCGAGGATAGCGACGCCGAAGGAGTATACGTAACCGTTGCAGGTGTTGCATACGCCGTGGTAGAAGATAAGCCAGCCGATATTCGTTTCGATCGGGATCGGGCCCGCGCCGATCTTGGTGGACTGCCACCAGCCGGGCGCCTTGTTGCTCATGACCTTGCGGTGTCTGCCCCAGTAGATCATGTCGGGGCTCTCGCTGACGTAGATATCGCCGAAGGGCGTGTGACCGTAGTCGCTCGGGCGGGAAAGCATATAGAACTTCCCGTTTATGCGCCTCGGGAAAAGGACGCCGTTGCGGTTCGGCACGAGGAAGGCGTTGTCGAGGCGGGTGAACTCCTTGAAGTCCTGCGTCTTCGCGACCGCGATGGTCGGACCGCCGCCGAAATCGGAGCACCACGTTATGTAATAGGTGCCTTCAATCTCGACGAGGCGCGGATCGTAGCCGTAGTCGGAGACGAACTCCTCGCCGTTCTCGTCCTTCCAGTGTATGTAGTCGGGGTTGATATCCCAGTGTATGCCGTCATCGGAGGTGCCGAAGTGTATCTGCGGCAGGATCTTGTGTCCGTCGGCGCGGAAGACGCCCACGAATTTGCCGTCCTTCGGGACGACCGCGCTGTTGAAAATGCGGCCGGTCTTGCCGACGTTGTTCCATTCGGTGATGGGGTTGCCGGTGTAGCGCCAGACAGGGAAGATGCAGTCTGCCGGTTTGTCCTGCCACGGGATGTTGGGGAGAGATTTGCCGATGATCTTGATTTCCATATTTTTCTCCGTTCTGCCGCTTTCCGCGGCGGTTATTATATTTCGAGTTTTACGATGTCGGCGAGCATGAGGTAGGGTATCGAGAAGCGGTTGTCGATATACGGGAATGCGCGGGACGTGATTTCTTTTTTATCGTCGCAGACGTCGAGCAGAATGACGATGTTTTTGCCTTTGACCGTCATAATCGAGCCGGAGCGCCGCACGGCTTCGACGAGCGAGAACGCTATGAGCGGTTCGGGGAAGAAAACGCCGCTGCTGCGGTCGGTCTTTTTGCATTCCTCCGCGAGCGCGTAGACGTCCGGAACTTCACCGTTGAAGGTGTATTCGAGCTTGATCCTTTTGCCGCTCTTGGAAGCGATGAGGCGCACGCCCATATCCTTCCTGTTTTTCGCCATGCAGGAAAGCGCGACCGGCAGCGTCAGAAGCGTACAGCACTCGTCGGCGGAAAGCGGGATCTTGCTCTCGGGGTAGTAAGCCGAGAATGAAAACCCGACCTTTTCCTGCAGACATATCGCGTTGACGGCTTCGCAGCAGTTCGCGTAAACGTCCGTGAAGGAGCAGACGGCATTCCGCGGCTCTTCAAGGCGGTTTCTGATGAGCTTGCCCAGAAGCATTCTGTTGCGCAGCAGCTTGCAGCAATCGGCGTCGATACCGGCGATGCTTTCCTTGACGTACTGCGGCAGGTCGTCGTCGAGCAGGCGGCTGCAGGAGTTGAAGACTTTATTCAGAGCTTCGCGGGTAAAGGCGCCGGTCGCTTCGCTGAGGAGAAGCAATTCTTTTGTGTCCGCTGTTTCGTTACTCATAACTCCCTCGCATTTCATGCTGATTGCAGTATCCGGAGTCAGCATTCTTGTTTATTCTCTGTTTTTATGCTTCCTGATATACCCTGACGTAGTCAATGATGTAGTCCTGCGGAAGGTCCGTTTCTTCGTTCGGGCAGGATTCGGGGCCCCAGTTTTCGAGCGACGTGTTGAGGATTATGAAGTGGGGCTTGTTGAAGGCGCCCTGCATATCCGGGTTTATCGGCAGCGTGAAGAGCTCGTGCTCGTCGAAGAAGAAGGTCATCTTGTCGGCGTCCCAGTCGACCGCGTAGATGTGGAAATCCTCGCAGAGCGGGCGGTCGTGGACGTAGGACTTTTCGCGCCCGCCGAACTGGTCGTGCCCGCGCTTTTCGTAGGATTCCCAGTGCACGGTGGAGAGCGTTTCGTAATCGCGGACGCCTGCGCCGCCGGTCATCTCCATTATGTCGATCTCGCCGCAGAGCGGCCAGTCGACGCCGTCGAAGAAGTTCGCGCCGAGCGTCCAGAACGCCGGCCAGAGCGCGCGGCTGCGCGGGAGCTTCGCGCGCATTTCGATGCGCCCGTAAAGCCAGGCGTGGCCCGGGCCGCTGATGATGCTCGCGGAGGTGTACTCAGCGCCGTCGTAGTTTTCGCGCAGCGTGCGGATCACGAGGCAGCTGTCTTTGACGAAGCAGTTTTCGGGTCTGTTGGTGAAATACTGCGGCTCGCCCTTGCGGAGCATGCCGACCTCATTCGTCCAGACGTTCGGATCGAGCTTGTCGCCGTCAAAGTGGTCTTCGAATACAAGTTTGAGATTTTTCATCGTTTCGTCCCTTCCGGCGTTACGCCTCCTGGTATACGCGAACGTAGTCTATAACGTATCTCTGCGGCAGGTCGGTGTCTTCGTTGGGGCAGGAGTTTTCGTCCCAGTTTTCGAGCGCGGTGTTGAGCAGGATGAAGTGCGGCTTGTCGAACGAACCCTGCATATCGGGGGTGATGTCGCACTGATATATCACCGTGTCGTCGAAATACCAGACGAAGCGCTCCTTCGTCCACTCGACCGCGTAGATGTGGAAATCCTCCGAAAGCTCGCGCTCGTAAGCGTAGGTTCCGTTGGAGGTGCCGCCGCTCTCCTTGTGCTCGCCGGTCTCGGCGGAAAGCCAGTGAAGCGTGGCGATGGTCTGCCTTTCGCGGAGCTCGGTGCCGCCGAGCTTTTCCATGATGTCGATCTCACCGCAGAGGGGCCAGTTGACCTCGTGGATATTCGCGCCGAGCGTCCAGAACGCCGGCCAGACCGCGCGGCTGCGCGGCAGCTTCGCGCGCATCTCGAAGCGCCCGTAGGTCCAGGCATGCGAGAACTCCGTCGTTATCTCGGCGGAGGTGTAGTGCGCGCCCTTATACTCCTCGCGGAGCGTCTGTATCACGAGGCAGCCGTCCTCGATGAAGCAGTTGCGGTCTTCCGTGGTGTAATACTGCGGCTCACGGTTGCGTATAAAGCCGGTATCCTTGTGCCAGACGGCTTCGTTGAGCTTCGGCTCGTTGAAATCGTCCTCAAAGACGAGCTTCCAGTTTTTCATAATATCTTCCTTTCGGAGTTATTGATATGATTTTATCATATCGGAAAGGCAAAAATCAATAGGAATCAACATTTCCCGACATTTATTTCAGCTCGACGACGGTCACGCCGTGCTCGCCCTCGCCGTAGGCGCCGGGGCGGAAGCTTTTGACCGCCTTGTGGCTCTTGAGATAGACCGCGACGGCGGCGCGGAGCGCGCCGGTGCCCTTGCCGTGGATGACAGTAAAGTTTTTGACCTTGTTCATCACGCAGTTGTCGATGAAGGAGTCGAGCTCGATTTCCGTCTCCATCGCGGTCTTGCCGCGGACGTCGATCTCCAGCTTCGCGGGCGTTTCGACGCGGACGACGGAGGAGCCGCCGACGTTCTTCGGCTTGCCGATGCTGCCTTCGAGCAGGCGCAGGGAGGACTGGTCGAGCTTCATCTTGACGTTGCCGACGATAACGGTGAGCTTGCCGTTTTTGTCCGGCAGGGACTGCACCGTGCCGTTGCGGTTGACGTCGGTGACGAAGACGGAGTCGCCGACCTTCAGCGGACGCGGCAGCTCGTAGTGGTCGTTGACGGGCTTGCGCTCGGCGATTTCGCTTTCGAGCTTATTGAGGCCGGTGTTGGCGGCAAGTTTCGCTTCGAGTATCTTTTTGCGGACCTCCTCGTCGTCGAGCTCGCGCGCGAGCTTGTTCAGGCGGTCCATTATCGCGGCGACCTCCTTGCGCGATTCGGTCAGCAGGCGCTCTTTTTCCTTTTCCGCGTCCTTCAGCAGCGCGTCGCGCGTGCGCTCGAGGCCGAGGTATTCCTGCTCGGCCTTCGCCTTTCTCGCGCTCGCCTGGCGGAGCAGGTCGTTGGCGTGTTCCTTTTCCTTTTCGGCCGCCTGGCGCGCCGTTTCGAGCTTGGAGATGACCTCCTCGAAGCGGGAGTTGTCGGCGGAGATAAGCTCGCCCGCGCGCGAAATTACGCCGCCGTCGAGCCCGAGCCGCTCCGCTATCGCGAAGGCGTTGGACCTGCCGGGAACGCCTATCAGCAGGCGGTAGGTGGGCTTGAGCGACTTGACGTCGAACTCGCAGGAGGCGTTTTCGACGCCCTCGGTGTTCAGCGCGTACTGTTTGAGCTCCGCGTAGTGCGTCGTAGCGGCGAGCGCGGCTCCGGTGGAGCGGACCTTTTCGAGTATTGCTATCGCGAGCGCCGCGCCTTCGACGGGGTCGGTGCCCGCGCCTATCTCGTCGAAGAGCACGAGCGAATCCTTATCGCAGCAGCCGAGTATCGCGATTATGTTTTTCATATGCGCCGAGAAGGTGGAAAGCGACTGTTCTATCGACTGCTCGTCGCCGATGTCCGCCATGACGCTCTTGAAGAAAGCCGCCTTGCTGCCCTCGGCGACGGGGATATGCAATCCGCACGCCGCCATCAGCGAGAGCAGTCCGAGCGTTTTCAGCGCGACGGTCTTGCCGCCGGTGTTCGGGCCGGTGATTATCAGCGCGGAGTATTCGCCTCCGAGCCGGACGTCTATCGGCACCGCCTTATCCTTCGGTATAAGCGGGTGCCGCGCCTTGACGAAGTCGATGACGCCGTCGGCGTTCAGCTCCGGCTCGCGCCCGTCCAGGCGGAAGGAAAGCCGCCCGCAGGCGAAGGCGAAATCGAGCATGATTATGTTTTTGTAGGTCGAGCGCACCGAGCCCGCGGCGGCCGCGACGAGCGCGGAAAGCTCCGCGAGTATGCGCGCGATCTCCTTCTGCTCTTCGGAACGCAGGACGGCGAGCTTGTTGTTGGCGTCGACCGCCGCCATCGGCTCGATGAAGTAGGTGCCGCCGCTGCCGGAGGTGTCGTGCACGAGGCCGGGGAATTCGCCGCGGTACTGCGCCTTGACGGGAATGACGTAGCGGTTGTCGCGCACGGTGATAAGCGCCTCCTGCAGATACTTCTGCTTGTCGGGCGACATTATTATTTTTTGCAGCGAAACGCGGAGCTCCTCGGCGACGGCGCGGCTTTTGCGCCTTATCGAAAGCAGCTCCGGACTCGCGTTGTCGGCGATCTCGTCGGGGGAGAGTATCGCGCAGACGATGCGCTCCTCGAGGTCGTTGTTCGGGACGACGCCGTTGAAAAACTCGGAAAGAGAATCGCCGCCGGTCTTTATGTTTTTGCGGTAGGCGGCGACGCGCTTTGAGACCTTCAGCACGTCCGCGACGGTCAGCAGGTCGCCGGGCGAGAGCACGCCGCCCTGCTCGGAAAGCAGCAGCAGCCGCTCGATATCGCGCAGGCCGCCGAAATCGAGCCCGCCGTAATGCGTTATCAGCCCGACCGCGTCGGTGGTGCGCTTCATGCGGCGGCGCGCGCCGTCGAGCGTGCCCGCGGGTTCGAGCGCTTCCGCGAGCGCGGAGCTCTCCTCGCATTGACATTCGCTCGCGAGCATGCGCCGTATCTGCGGAAGCTCGAGGGATTCGTAAGATTTCACGCTGTAATCCATATCATTCCAGCCCCTTGTAGAAGTCGAGAGCAGGGAAGCCCCTGCCGCATTGAGTCAGTAGGTATTTTTCCGTTACCTGCTCCAGCAGAAGCAGGTTTTCCTCGCCGAGCGAAAAGGAGAAGAGCCGCCCCGCCTCAGCGGAGACGATGTGTCTTACTGCCTGAAGCACCGCGGGCGAAAGCGGGACCGAAGCGGCTTCGCGGCAGGCGTCGCAGCGGAGCACTCCGCTCTGCACGTCGAGCCACGAAACGCCCTCCGGCGCGAAGTCTGCGGAGCCGCACTTTTCGCAGGCGTCGAGCAGCGGCGTGAAGCCGAGTATCGACGCGAGCCGCATCTCGAAACACGCCTTTATCAGCCGCAGCGGCTTTTTGCCTCCGGCGGCGAGATGGAAGCAGTTGAGCACGAGGGGGAGTATCTCCGCGGTCTCCGCGTTTTCGTCGAGCAGGGAATACGCGACCTGCGACATGTACGAACAGAGCGCGACGACGGAAATATCGCGCCGCAGGGCGAAGAAACCCTCGAGCAAATCGGCGGAGTTGAGCGAATAGCGCTCCCGCGATTTGTAGAGGGCGAACTCCGAGTAGCAGAACAGGCGCGCGCCCGAGTTTCTGCTTTTCGGACTGAAGATGCCCTTCGTCCAGACGCGGATAACGCCGCGGTCTTCGGTCAGCAGCGTGATTACGCAGTCGCCGTCGGACACCTTCTGTTCGCGGATAACGAGCCCCTTTGTCTTAAACGTCATTGCTGTTCAAACATTCCGATCGAGTTTATGAAGCCGGCGCGGTTGCGCCAGTTTTCCTTTACCTTGACGCGCGTCCGGAGGTTGACCTTGCAGCCGAAGAACGCCTCGCAGTCGAGACGCGCGGCGGTCATCGTCTTTTTCAGAGTCGCGCCTTTTTTACCGATGATGATGCCTTTGTGGCTCTCTTTCTCGCAGTAGATGACCGCGGAAATATCGAGTATATCGCTGTCCTCGCGCGTCGAGAACTGCTCGATTTCGACGGCGATGCCGTGCGGCACCTCGTGGTCGAGCGTGAGCAGGAGTTTTTCGCGTATCAGCTCGGCGGCGATGACGCGGTCGGGCTGGTCGGTCACGGCGTCGTCGGGGAAGAAGTGCGGCGACGGCACGGCGAACTTTTTCAGCTCCGCCTTCAGCTCGTCGACGCCCTCGCCGGTGACGGCGCTTATCGGCAGCACAGCGTCGAAGTCGTAATCCTCCGTCAGCTTCGCGATGATCGGCAATAGCGCTTCCTTTTCGCGCAGCGTGTCTATCTTGTTGACGCAGAGTATCACCGGCACGCCGCTTTTCTTCAGCCGCTCCAGGAACTCGCCGACGGGCGCAAGCCCCGCGTCGTGCGGTTCGCAGAGCAGGATCGCGGCGTCGACGCCGGAGGCGGCTTCGCCTATCGTTTTTATCATGCCCTCGCCGAGCAGGGTGCGCGGCTTGTGAATGCCGGGCGTGTCGAGGAATACGAACTGCGTCTCGCCCTCGGTCAGCACGCCGGTGACGCGCGTACGCGTCGTCTGCGGCTTTGGCGAAACGATGGCGATCTTCTCGCCGACTATCCTGTTGAGCAGCGTGGATTTTCCGACGTTCGGAACGCCGAGTATCGCTGCGAAAACGCTCTGTGTCATGGCTTTACCTTTCTCTTTTCCGCCCCGCGAGCGCGACGAAGACGACGGCGCCGACGAGCGCGGCGGCTACGATCGCTATCGCCCAGGGGTACGCCTTGAAGAAGGCGAGCGCGGCGTCCACCCGCGCCTTGCGGAAGAATATCAGTCCGCCGCCTATCGCGGCGAATATCGCTGCGGCGAGCACTCCGCCGGCGGCGGCGTCCTTCGCGCGGCGCGTCTGTTCGTTGCGCTCGGTGCCGACGCGGTCGAGCGTCTGCTCGATGGCGGTGTTATGCGCCTCCGCGGAGATGACGAGCCCCATGAGTATCACGGCGGCGAGCCATTCATAGCTCTCGATGCCGCATACGAAGCCGAAGAATGTCACGAAAACGCAGAAGCACAGATGCACGCGCATATTGCGTTCGCGCAGCAGCGTTTCCGCGAGTCCGCGGAAGGCGTATCCGAAGGAAGCGAAAAACTTTTTCATTTTCTCTCTCCTTTAACCTCTCGGCGCGATGTCCTTGAGTATGAGTTCCTCGCGCCTGCGCATCTTCCTGCGGTCGGCCTCCTCCTCGTGGTCGTAGCCGAGCAGGTGGAGCATCGAGTGGACGGTAAGGAACGCAAGCTCGCGCTCGCATGAATGCCCGTATTCGCGCGCCTGCGAATAGACGCGGTCGCGGTTGAGCACTATGTCGCCGAGCTGGCGGGGCGTGCCGACCTCGTCGAAAAGCGGGAAGGAGAGCACGTCGGTCGTCGCGTCTTTCCCGCGGTATTCGCGGTTGAGTTCGTGTACGCGCTCGCTTTCGGTCACGAGGACAGAGACCTCGTATTCGCCTTCGAGTCCTTCCGCCTTCGCGGCGGCGCGGCAGCATTCGCGTATCAGGCGGCAGGGCGCCTTGACGCGGTAAAGCCGCTTTTCAAAATCAACGTAAACGGTTATCTTCATTCGTTATCGCTCCTGACGCGGCGGCGCGGGCGCGCCTGTTCGGCGGCGTCCGCCTTTTCGTACGCCTTGATTATGCGCTGGACGAGCGCGTGGCGGACGACGTCCTTTTCGGTGAAGCGGACGATTTCGAGATCCTCGATGCCGCCGAGTATGCGCATCGCGTGGACGAGTCCGCTCTTCTTGCCGGCGGGCAGGTCTATCTGCGTGATGTCGCCGGTGATGACCGCCTTCGAGCCGTTGCCGAGGCGGGTCAGGAACATCTTCATCTGCTCGCGGGTGGTGTTCTGCGCTTCGTCGAGAATGATGAAGGCGTCGTCGAGCGTGCGCCCGCGCATGTAGGCGAGCGGCGCGACCTCGATATTGCCGCGCTGGAGGTAGGTGTTGTACGCTTCGACGCCGAGCATGTCGAAAAGTCCGTCGTAAAGCGGACGGAGGTAGGGGTCGACCTTGTTCTGCAGGTCGCCGGGGAGGAAGCCGAGTTTTTCGCCGGCCTCAACGGCGGGACGGGTCAGGATTATGCGGTTGACCTGCTTGTCGCGGAACGCCTGCACCGCCATCGCGACGGCGAGGTAGGTCTTGCCGGTGCCGGCGGGGCCGACGCCGAGGACGATGGTGTTTTTCTTTATCGCGTCGACGTAACGCTTCTGGCCGAGCGTCTTCGCCTTTATCGGCTTGCCCTTCGCGGTGACGCAGACGCAGTCGCCCGTCATCGTCTTGAGCTTGTCCGCTCCTCCGTCGTCAACGACGGAGATGACGTAGCGCACCTCCTGCGAGGTGATGTTCTCGCCGCGCGCGGTGAGCATCAGCAGATGCTCGATGACCTTCGCGGCGCGGTCGGTCTTCTCCTCGTCGGCGCCGGAGATCTTCAGCTCTCCGTCGCGGTTGGCGACGGAAACGTCATACTGCCGCTCGACGAGCTTGATGTTCTCGTCGAAGCTGCCGAAAACGCTTATCACGCTTTCCATACGGTCAACGGCAATGAATCTTTCAGCCAAATCAAGGCCTCCTATTCAACGTAGATTTCTTTTTCCTTTGCTATATCGGTCTCGAGCAGCAGCTCGATCGTGCAGACCGCGCCGTCCGGCAGGAACGCGACGCTCTCCGTTTCGGAAAGCAGGACGCAATCCCGCTTTTCGCGTTCCGCGCGTTCGCGCGCTTCGCGTTTGGCGGCGTCCGCGGCTTCGCGCGGCGTTATGCGCTTTTCGACGGTGACGTACTCGCGGTACTCCGTGACCGTCCTTCCGAGCGGGATGCTTCCGCCGGCGAAACGCATATAATCCATACTTACTGTATATTCATATTCATTATAATCTATTTTCTTAAAAAAGGAAAGGGGTATATTCAAATTAAACAGGTGAAGCGTCGTTTTTTTCACGCTTTCGCCGGTATATTCGCGCTCCTGCGTGACGTAGGGGACGAAAACCTCGATCTTCACCGGAACTTCGGCGACGCATTCGGCGATGGCGTGCACCGCGCCGGCTTCGTCGGTCAGCCCGCTGACGAGAAGGTCGCCCGCCGCGACGGAGTCGCCGGCCTTGACGACGGCGTCGCCGTTAAAGGCGCTTATGCGCGTTATCGTGCCGCTCCGCGCGGCGACGACGTTGCAGG
>JAFZXI010000053.1 GCA_017616855.1 Clostridia bacterium
ATCATCGGTCAGGTCGCCTGCACGATCCTCGCTATCAACGGCTACATCTTCGTTCTCCCGATGTTCGCGGCGCAGACGCTGACGCTGCCCGGTCTCGCGGGTATCATCCTCGCGGTCGGTATGGGCGTTGACGCCAACGTCATCACCGCCGAGCGTATCAAGGAAGAAGTCATCGCCGGCAGAACGATAGACGGCGCCATCGAAGCGGGTTACAAGAAGGCCTGGAGCTCGATCCTCGACGGCAACGTAACGACCTTCATCGTCGCCTTCATCCTGTTCATCATGGGCAGCGGCACGATCAAGTCCTTCGGCTTCACGCTGGGCGTCGGCGTCCTGCTCAACTTCGTGATGGGCGTTTTCGCTTCCAGACAGATGCTCAGGGGCATTTCCAAGTTCAAGATCTTCCGCAAGATCAACCTTTACGGAGGTGCGAAAAATGCGTAAGAGATATTATGATTTCTGCAAGAACAGCAAATGGTTCTGCGTTGCCCTCGCCGTTGTTTACGTTGCGACGCTCGTCGTCATCTTCATCAACGGCATCGGCGTTGATATCAAGTTCACCGGCGGCGCCCTGCTGAAATACAGCTACACCGGCGGCACCGTTGACCTCAAGAACGTCGAAAGCATTGCCGAAGAGACCCTCGGCAGAGACGTTACGGTCCAGGAAAACACCGACTCCTCCGGAAACAAGATGCTGACCATCAGCGTCGCCAACAGAGGCGGCACAGTCGTTACCGACGAGCCCGCCGCCGCTGACGAAGACGAGGTCGCGGACAGCGACGAAGAGCTTCTCGGCGCCGCTTCCGACGCCGGCGAGGAAGTCCTCGACGGCGAGGCCCCCGAAGTCGGCGCGACCAATGACGAGACCAAAGAGGGCGAAGACGTCGCCACCGCCGAAGACGGCGAGGTGACCACGACCGGCGCCGAAGACGCCGAAACGACCGGCGCAAAGGCCGAAGCGGACGCCTACGCCGTCAACGTCGAGGAAGAGGAAGCCCTCATCACCGCCATTCGCGAAGCGTATCCCGACGTTACCTTCACCAACGCGGGCTCCAACAGCGTTTCCGCTTCGATGGGTAAAGAAACCCTCATCAAGAGCTTGATCGCGGTGCTTATCGCCGTCGGCCTGATGCTGATTTACATAGCGATCCGCTTCCGCAAGATAGGCGGCTGGAGAGCCGGTTTCTGCGCGATAGTTTCGCTGATAATCTCGCTTTCGTTCGTCTTCGCGACCTTCGTCATCATGGGCAGCTCGCTGAGTGAAAACTTCATCGCCGTCCTGCTGACGATCCTCGGCTACGCGATCAACAACACGATCATCATTTACGACCGCGTCCGCGAGAACAAAGCGAAGCTCGGCCGCGGCAGGATCGACTACGCCAAGCTCGTCAACGACAGCATGAACGAGACGCTGACCAGAACGATCAACACGACTATCACGACCTCCATCGCCATCGGCACCGTCGCCGTGATGTCCATCGTTTTCAGGATCGAATCCATCATCAGCTTCGCGTTCCCGATGCTCGTCGGCATCATCGCCGGCACGCTGTCGACGCTGTTCATTTCCGGCCCGCTGTGGGTTAAGCTCCAGAAGAGCAAGTAATTTTCAACGGACGGCTGACTTCGGTCAGCCGTCCGGCGCATTTTCAAAATAATGCTACGGAGGGAAAAGTATGAAGTGTCCTTATTGCGGTTTTGAGGAAAGCAAGGTCATAGACTCGCGCCCCACGGACGATAACGAACGCATACGCCGCCGCAGAGAATGCCTGAATTGCAGCGAGCGCTTCACGACCTACGAAGCGATCGAGCGTATACCGATAATCGTCATCAAAAAGGACGGCTCCCGCGAGCCGTTCAGCGCGGAAAAACTGCTGCGGCAGATGCTCATCGCCTGCGGCAAGCGCGCGGTCCCGACCGAGACCATCGAGCGCGCCGTGTTCGATATCGAGGCGACGCTGCAGAACTCGCTGCAGCGCGAGGTGAAATCCTCCCAAATCGGCGAGCTCGCGCTGGAAAAGCTCCGCGACATCGACGAAGTCGCCTACGTCCGTTTCGCCTCCGTCTATAAGGAGTTCCGCGACGTCGACAGCTTCCTCGCCGAGCTCCAGCAGCTCAAACGCGAACAGAAATAAGAAAACATAAGAAACGGAGCAGGGGAAACCCTGCTCCGTTTTTGTATGCATTTATTCGCTGATTCACATTATTCGCCTATCATATCGCTCATGGAATACAATCCGCTTTCCTTCGCGGCGAGGAACTGCGCCGCCTTGACCGCGCCGACGGCGAAGACGTCGCGCGAAAGCGCGGTATGCTTCAGCGTCAGCATTTCGTCCTTGCCGGCGAAGATTATTTCGTGCTCGCCGACTATCGTGCCGCCGCGGACGGAGGAGATTCCTATCTCCTTCTTATCGCGCTTTTGACGGCGGGAGTGGCGGTCGTAGACGAAGACCGGCGGCTCCGGCAGGGAGTCGGCGATCGCGTCCGCGAGCAGTATCGCGGTGCCGCTCGGAGCGTCGAGCTTGCGGTTGTGGTGCATTTCCACGAGTTCGATATCGAAAGCGTCGTAAAGCGCCGCCGTCGCCTTCTTCGCGAGCGAGGCGAGCACGTTCACGCCGAAGGACATATTGAACGAAAAGAATATCGGCACGCTTGCGGAAGCCGCGCGCATGTATTCGATCTGCTCGTCGGAAATGCCTGTCGTCGCTATGACGGCGGGAGTTTTCTTTTCGACGGCGCAGTCGATTATGCTTTTCAGCAGGGAGGGGTGGGAGAAGTCGATTATGCAGTCGAACTGCTCTCTGACCCCGGAAATATCGCCGTAAACGGGGAAGCCGACGTCGGCGGCGACCTTGTCGATACCGGCAACGGGCTCGTGCCCGTATTCGCGCAGGACGGCGGAGACCGCCCTTCCCATGGCGCCGCAGGCGCCGCAAACGAGAACCTTCATCGTTTCACTTCCTTTGATTCAGTGTCGGCGGCGTCAGCCGATGATCTTTTCGGGCATGACGCCGAGCATTTCGGAGCGCAGGCGCTCCTCGTTCTTGCCGGCGATCTTCGTCAGCGGCATGCGCAGCGAGCCGTCGCACCAGCCGAGGATGCGCATCGCTTCCTTGACGGGTATCGGGTTGACGTCGCAGAAGAGCGCTTCGATAAGCGGATGATACTTCATCTGCAGCGCGAGGGACTGCTCGGTTTTGCCGTCGAACCAGAGCTGACAGATGTCGTGAGTCTCGCGCGGAGCGACGTTCGCGAGCACGGAGATGACGCCGATACCGCCGACGGCGAGTATCGGGACGATCTGATCGTCGTTGCCGGAATAAATCTGCATATCCTCGCCGCAGAGGTACGCCGTGCGCATTATCTGCGAGATGTTGCCGCACGCCTCCTTGATGGCGACGATGTTCGGGTGCTTCGCGAGCTCGGCGCAGGTCTCGGGCAGGATGTTCGTGCCGGTGCGCGAGGGGACGTTGTAGAGTATCATCGGGATATCGACGCGGTCGGCGACGGTCTCGAAGTGCTTTACGAGTCCGCCCTGCGAGCATTTGTTGTAATAGGGGGTAACGGCGAGCAGCGCGTCCGCGCCGGCTTCCGCGGCGTACTGCGAAAGCTCGAGGAAGTAGGCGGTGTCGTTGCTGCCCGTGCCGGCGACGACGGGGATGCGTCCCGCGACCGTCTGCACCGCGAAGCGTATCACGTTGCGGTGCTCGGCGTCGGAAAGCGTGGAGGATTCGCCGGTCGTTCCGCAGATGATTATCGCGTCCGTTCCGTTTTCGACCTGATAGTTAAGTATCCTTTCCAGAGCGGGGTAGTCAACGTTCACGCCGTCGATGAAGGGGGTGATGACGGCGACTCCGGAGCCCTTGAATACCGTTTTCTTCATGTGAGTTCTGCCTTTCTGAAAACTATTCGGCGGTTTGCCCGCGTCAGTCGATGTATCCCTCGGCGCAGAGGAGCTCGGCCATCAGGACGGCTCCGCCGGCGGCGCCGCGCAGCGTGTTGTGCGAGAGGGAAACGAACTTCATGTCAAAGAGATTGTCTTCGCGGAGGCGTCCGACGGTGATACCCATGCCGCCGTAAATGTCGCGGTCGAGCGCCGTCTGCGGGCGGTTATCCTCCTCAAAGTAGGTGATGAACTGTTCGGGCGCGGAGGGGAGCTTCAGCTCCTGCGGACGCCCCTTGAAGTTTTTCCAGATATCCTTTATCTCGTCGAAGGACGGGGGATTCTCAAACGAAGCGAAGACCGCCGCGAGGTGCCCGTCCGAAACCGGAACGCGCACACACTGCGCGGTGATGACGGGGGAGGAGGCGAGCTTTATTTCGCCGCCGTCGATGCCGCCCCAGATCTTCAGCGGTTCGACCTCGCTCTTTTCCTCTTCGCCGCCGATGTAGGGGATGACGTTGTCCGCGATCTCGGGGAAGGTCGCGAAGGTCTTGCCCGCGCCGCTTATCGCCTGGTATGTGCAGACGGCGATGGACTTCAGCCCGAACCCGCGCAGCGGCGAGAGCGCCGGAACGTAGCCCTGTATCGAGCAGTTCGGCTTGACGGCGACGAAGCCGCGCTTCGTGCCGAGGCGCTTTCGCTGGAAGGGGATTATCTCCGCGTGCTGCGGGTTGATCTCGGGTATCAGCATCGGCACGTCGGGGGTGAGGCGGTGCGCGGAGTTGTTGGAGACGACCGGGCATTCGCGCATCGCGTATTTGTTCTCAAGCTCGCGTATCTCCGCCTTCGGCATATCGACGGCGCAGAACACGAAGTCGACGGAGGAGGCGATCAGGTCGATATCCTTCTCGGCGTCGAGTATCACCATATCCTTCACGCTCTCCGGCATCGGAGCCGAAAGCTTCCAGCGTCCGTCTATGACTTCGCCGTATGGCTTTCCCGCGGAGCGGGAGCTTGCGGCGAGCAGGGCGATGCGGAAGTTCGGGTGCTTGTCGAGAAGCGTGATGAAGCGCTGGCCGACCATGCCGGTCGCGCCGATTATTCCTACGTTGTAATTTTTCATGGGGCATCAGTTCCTTTCGGGGCGGGCGTTTTTGCGCGCGATACATAGTATGCACTTTACGACAAAACTACCACACCTATCATAATAGTATACCATAATATGAGAAAATGGCAATAGTAATGTGCGATTTTTTACGAATTAAAGTGTAAAAATATTCACCCCGGCAAAAGAAAAATATGGACGATTTGACTTGAAAAGCGCTTTGATTATTGATATAATACCTTTGAAAGAAAAACCGTACGCCGTTGCGGCGGGGAAGGCGGAATATATGAAAAAGCTCATCAAAAACGTTAACATCATCACGCCGGAGGGCGAGCTTCGCGGCTGCATCGGCGTCGACGGCAAGTTCATCGACTACGTCGGAGCGGCGGAGCCCGCGGGCTACGACGAGGTCATCGACGGCAAAAACGGCATCGCGACGGCGGGCTTCGTCAACGCGCACGCGCATCTGCCGATGGTGCTTTTCCGCGGTTACGCCGAGGATATGGCTCTGCAGCCCTGGCTTTTCGAGAAGATTTTTCCCGCCGAGGACAAGCTCACTCCCGAGCTCGTGAAATGGGCGTCCCGCGTCGCGATCGCCGAGATGATCTCCGGCGGCACGACGTCATTTTCGGATATGTATTACTTCTGCGACGAGATCATCGAAGCCGCGCTCGAAAGCGGCATAAAGGCGAATATCGCCCGCGGCGTCTCGGCTTTCGCGGAGACGGATACCTCGAAGCTCGCCGCCTTCCGCGAGACGGAGGAGCTTTTCGCGAAGTATAACGGCGCCGGCGACGGCAGGATAAAGATCGACGCCTGCCTTCACAGCGAATACACGAATAACGAAGCGGTCTGCCGCGCGATGGCGGATTACGCGCTCGAAAAGGGCGCGGTGCTCCACGTCCACGTTTCCGAGACCGAAACCGAGCATAACGAGTGCATCGGGCGCCACGGGCTGACTCCGACGGCGTTCCTCGAGAAATGCGGCTGCTACAGGTCGCCCGTGCTCGCCGCGCACTGCGTCTGGGTGACTGACGAAGATATCGCCATAATGGCGGCGAACGGCGCTTCCGCGGCGCATAACCCGTCGAGCAACCTCAAGCTCGGCAGCGGCGTCGCGCCCGTGGCGAAGATGCTCGCCGCGGGTGTCAACGTCTGCCTCGGCAGCGACGGCTGCTCCTCGAATAACAATACCGATATGTTCACCGAGCTTCACTTCGCGTCGCTCATCGCCAAGGGCTTCGCCCGCGACCCGCAGGCGCTGCCTTCGCGTCAGGCGCTTGCGCTCGCGAACGTCAACGGCGCAAAGGCGCAGGGCAGGGCGGACACCGGCGTTATCGAGGCCGGCAAGCGCGCCGATATCGTGATTGTCGGCACCGACGCTCCGCACATGCACCCCGTTTACTCCGCCGCCGTCGCGGTCGTGCAATCCGCGCGCGCCGCGGACGTACGGCTTACGATGGTCGACGGCGAGGTGCTTTACAAGGACGGCGAGTATAAGACGCTCGACGTCGAAAGAGCGATATTCGAGATGGAAAAGCTCGTTGACAAAACTTACAGATAAGGGAAAACGACATGACTGACGAAGCGAAAAGACTCATAAAAGATAAATACGCCTTTCAGGACCTCGTCGACATAATGGCGCTGCTGCGCAGTCCCGGCGGCTGCCCGTGGGACCGCGAGCAGACGCACGAGAGCATACGCAAAAACTTCATCGAGGAGACCTACGAGGCGTGCGAGGCCATCGATAATCACGACACGGCGAATCTCCGCGAGGAGCTCGGCGACGTGCTGCTGCAGGTGCTTTTCCACGCGCAGATGGAGAAGGAGGAAGGGCGCTTCGATATCGGCGACGTCATCGACGAGGTGTGCAAAAAGCTCGTCGTCCGCCACCCGCATATTTTCGGCGACGTTACCGCCGAGACCGCCGACAAGGTGCTCGAAAACTGGGAGGATATAAAGATTCGCACCAAGGGGCAGACGGAGGGCAAAAAGCGCCTCGAGGACGTCCCGAAATCGCTCCCGGCTCTGATGCGCGGCTACAAGGTCGTCAAACGCGCCGAGAAAGCCGGCGCCGACTTCGGCAGTCCGGAGGAGGTCGCCGAAGACGCCGAAAAACAAATTGACGCGCTTGTTGCGTCCGAAAACGGCAAAAAAGAGGAAATTATGGGCAAAATACTCATAAATCTTGTGATTTTGGCAAAAAAATTTGAAATTGAGCCCGAAGAATGCTTGACAAAAGCCGTAAATTGGTATATCATATCATACGAGGGTTGACGGGGGAACAAACCCCGGACAAGCTCTCAAAAACAGTTTAACAAACCGCGCGTGCGGTTAATTTTGAAGGAGGAAATTCAATCATGACCAAGACCGAACTCATTGCGATCATTGCCAAAGAAGCTGACCTGTCCAAGAAGGACGCTGAAAAGGCCCTCGCCGCTACCCTCGCGGGCATCACCAAGGCGCTGAAGAAGGGCGACAAGGTCCAGTTCGTCGGATTCGGCACTTTCGAGACCAGAAAGCGCCCCGCCAGAAAGGGCCTCAACCCCAGAACCAAGGAAGCCATCAAGATTCCGGCTTGCAAGGTTCCCGCTTTCAAGGCCGGCAAGGCGCTCAAGGAAGCTGTCAAATAATCAATTTTCAAGCGAAAAACGGCCGGAGCTTCCGCTCCGGCCGTTTTTATCGGAGGCATAATGCGAGTAGATAAGTTTCTGAAGGTCAGCCGCATAATCAAGCGGCGCACAGTTGCCAACACCGCCTGCGACGGCGGCAGAGTCAGCGTGAACGGTAAAAGCGTCAAGCCCTCCCACGAGGTAAAGGTCGGGGACGTCATCGAGGTTTCCTTCGGCACCGGCAAGGTGAAGGCGGAGATCCTTTCCGTCGCGCCCACAGCCGCGAAAGCGGACGCTCCCTCGATGTACCGTATCATCGAGTGAGCCGCGTCAAAACGTAATAACGAGCCGCCGCCGTTCATATTATTGGACGGCGGATTTTTTCGCCTCTTTGAAAAAACGGAGGTCCGGAAATGGCTGAAAAAACTGTTGAAAAGAAACACGACCTCACCATCGTGTGCAGAAAGAAGCTGACGCTGACCGGCGTCGAGGACGTGCGCAGCTACGACGATAACAGGATAGTTATGCTGACCGCGCTCGGCGGACTCGTCGTCGCCGGCAGCGGGCTGAAGCTCGTCGGGCTCGATACCGCGAGCGGAAACGCGGAAATAGAAGGAGTCGTCAAGGCGCTGGAATACACCGAGAGCGGCGCCGAAAAGGGCTTCTTCAAGCGCCTTTTCCGCTGATGGAGTTTTTCTCCGATACCGGCGAGGTCCTGATGAACGTGCTGCGCTCCGCGCTCTACGGCGCCGCGGCGGGCCTCGCGCTCGAAGTCGTGAACGGCTGGAACGCCGCCGTCAGGCCGAACAAAAAAGCGCTCTTCGCCGCGGACCTCGGCTGGTGCCTCTGCGCCGCGCTCGGCTTTTTCATGCTGCTTCTGAAGTTCGCGGACGGCGAGCTTCGATTGATTTGGTTCGCGGGCGCGGCGGCGGGATACTTTGCGTACAGGCGCGTTGCCGGCAGGGCGGCGAAGCGGGCGTTCAAGGCGTGCTTCCGTTTTTTCGCGCGCGTCCGGAAGCGGATACGCGAGCGCGTTTTGCGTCCCGCGGGCGCCGCGGCGAAAAAAATCCTTATTTTTTTGTCAAAACCCTTGATATTTTTCGCGCGTTGTATTAAAATGGCGATATATTGGGTAAAATCCGGGAAAATCAAGCGTCGTATCGCAAGGAGAAAACGAAAGTGGCTTCGAGAACGCGAAAAAGCTCAAAGAGAAAAAGTACGCTGCTCAGAATAGCAGTGGCTCTTTTCCTGTGCTTTGTTTGCTATACGATAGTCAAACTTCAGATCGGGATCTCCCAGATGAAGAGCCGCCTTTCCGATATAGAAAAGGAGAACGCGGCTATCGAGATGGAGATCGAAGAAAAGAAGATCACCCTTGAGGAAGGCGCGACGAGGGAGAACGTCGAGCGCATCGCGCGCGAAACGCTCAACTACGTTTACCCGGACGAGATCATTTATACGGACTTGCCGTAACGCCTGGAGGAAAGCTTATATATGTCAATAAACGTCGGTGATATTTTTGAAGGGACCGTGACCGGAATAACCAATTTCGGAGTCTTCGTTGCGCTTCCCGATGGGAAATCCGGAATGGTGCACATTTCGGAAGTCGCCAACGTCTACGTCAAAGACATAAACGAGTTCGTCAAGGACAAGCAGACGGTCAGAGTCAAGGTCATCGGCATCGACGAAAAGGGCAAGATCAGCTTGTCCATGAAGCAGGCGGCGGAGCCCGTCCGCGAGCAGAAGCCGCGCGAAGAAAAGCCCGCGCCCGCCCGCGAACCGGCGAAGAACACTCCGTTCTACGCGGACGGTTGGACTCCCGAGATAACCGACGACGTCGATTTCGAGGGAATGATGGCGAAGTTCAAGAAACAGAGCGAGGAGAAAATGAGCGACTTCAAGCGCAGCAGAGACGCCAAGCACGGAAGTTACTCGCGAAGAAGATAATATGATTATCAAAAACGCAAACATTTTTATGCCCGACGGCGACGTTATGAAGGACGCCTGGCTTTCCGCCCGCGACGGCAAGATCGACGGGATAGGGAAGATGACTGAGGCGCCCGCCCACTTTGACGGTGAGGTTTTTGACGCTGCCGGCGGTTTTTTACTGCCCGGATTCATAGACCCGCACACCCACCTCGGAATGTGGGAGGATTCCCTCGGCTTCGAGGGCGCCGACGGCAACGAGGAGACCGACCCCTCGACTCCGCAGCTCCGCGCCATCGACGGCGTGAACCCGATGGACCGCTGCTTCACGGAGGCGCTTGACTACGGCGTCACCACCGTCGTTACCGGCATGGGCAGCGCGAACCCCGTCGGCGGGCAGCTTCTCGTGATGAAGACCTGCGGCGACTGCGTCGACGATATGGTGATAAAGGCGCCCGTCGCGATAAAGTTCGCGCTCGGCGAGAATCCGAAATACGTTTATAACGGCAAGAACCAGGCACCGACGACGAGGATGGCGACCGCCGCGATAATCAGAGAAGCGCTTTTCAAGGCGAAGAAGTATATGGAAAAGCAGCAGCTCGCCGCGACCGACGAAGACGAGGACGAGCCCGATTTCGACATGAAGTGCGAGGCGCTTATTCCGCTGCTGAAGGGCGAGATCGCCGCGCATTTCCACGCGCACCGCGCCGACGATATCTTCACCGCGATACGCATCTCCGACGAGTTCGGTCTGAACCTTAAGATAGTCCACGGCACCGACGCCGCCTGCATCGCGAAGCGGCTCGCGGAGCGCGGGATCGACGTTTTCGTCGGCCCGATAATAAGCGACAGGAGCAAGCCGGAGCTTCGCTCGAAGTCCGATTCCACCGCCGCGGAGCTCAACGCCGCAGGCGTCCGCGTCTCGATAACGACCGACCACAACGTCGTGCCGATTCAGCACCTGCTGACCTCGGCGCAGGTCGCGATACGCGCCGGACTGCCGAAGCGCGACGCCTTCCGCGCCGTAACGGTCAACCCGGCGAAGGCGCTCGGGCTCGAAGACCGCGTCGGCAGCATCGCCGTCGGGCTGGACGCCGATTTCTCCGTTTTCGCGGAGGACCCGTTCGAGTCCGTCGCCGCGAAGCCGGTCATGGTCTGCGTGAACGGCGAGCGCGTAAGATAATACTGTTCGGAAGTGAATCAAATGGCTGAAATACTCGAAGCCGCGATGGTCATATCCTTCGGCGTGTCGTGGCCGACCTCGATAATCAAATCCTACCGCGCGCGCACCGCGAAGGGCAAAAGCCTGCTCTTCCTCTGCTTCATCTTCTTCGGCTATATCTGCGGGATCGCCGCGAAGATAATCACCGGCAACATCACTTACGTTTTCGCGTTTTACGTCCTCAATCTGCTGATGGTCGGCGCGGACATCGCTCTCTACTTCCGCAACAGGCGGCTCGACGCGGCGGCGGAAAAAGACGCGGAATAACGCCGGAAACGCTCACAAAATTGTAACAAAAAAGTTACAAATCGGAAACGGTTTGTAACTTTTATTGTTAATACAGCACTATAAACGCGGAATAATTCGCGCGTAATATGTGCAATTTTCCGAAAAAGTATCAAAAGTATTGCAAAAAAGTTACAAACGGGTATAATGGTAACGTACGAAAAAGGCGCGGACGCGCCACCGAAACCGACGAAAAGCAAAGGCGGAATCATCGTGCAGAAACACCAACACGCAACCGAAAGCAAGTTTTCCGACTTCTCAAGCGGCTTGTTTGCCAAGACCGGAAAAGCCCTGAAGGCGCTGTGCAAAAACACGGCGTCCGGTTTGCGTTCGCTTTTCGCGAAGTGCGGCAGGGGCTTCAAAGCGATAGGCGCGTGGTTCAAAAAGCACTTCGGCGCCGACGTCGCCGCGGTTAAGGGATTTTCCGCCAAGCTTCGCTCCGCCGATAACAAGGCGGTCCGGAGCGTGAAGAATTACTTCTCTTCCGCTAAGGCGGGCTTCAAAAAGTTCTTCAGAGCCGTCGGCGGCTTCTTCTCCAAAGAATCCCGCGCGCGCGTGATCGGCGCGATCAAAAACAAGTTCAAGGCGGTCGGCGACCGCGTCGAAGAACGCGGCTTCCTTGCCTGGGCGGCGAACAGCGTCAAGCTGCACACCCGCTTCCTCGGCACCGTCGCGATGATAGTCAGCATAGTTATCTTCTCCGCCGTTTACGCCGCCAACGCTTACGCGATGAACAGCGTCGCGGTCATCGTCAACGGCGAAAACATCGGCACCGTCGCGAACATCCAGGAGTTCGACGAGTCGGTGCGCCTCGTGGAAGAGCGCGTCTCGCTCGGAACTAACGGCGAATACAAGCTCGGATTCGACATCAAATACGAGTTCACGTCCTCGTCCGCGGACGAGATCTCCACGACCTACGAAATGATCGATAAGATCCTGCGCTTCTCCGGCACGAACATCGTCGCCGCCTACGGCCTTTACGTCGACGGCGAGCTCTGGGCGGTCTGCCGCGAGAAAGAAACCATAGACGGCGTCTTCGAGACGATTCTCGCTCCTTACCAGAAGAGGCAGACCGAAGCCGGCGCCACCGTCGCCTTCACTCAGAAGACCGAAACCGTCTACGGGCTCTATCCCGCCGGCCTGCTCTGCAGCGAGGAGGACCTGAAGTCTATAATCGGCGACGTCGAGGGCTATAAGAGCTACCGCGTCCAGGCGGACGACACGCTCGAGAACATCGCGATGATGAACGACACCACCGTCGAAGCGATAAAGGAGCTCAACCCCGACCTGCCCGAAGAGCTTGTCGCCGGCTCCGACATTAACGTCGCGAAGAACGAAACGAAGCTCTCGGTCAAGACCGTTATCAGAAAGACCTATCAGAAAACCATCAAATACAAGACCACCAAGACCCGCACGAAGGAACTCGCCGCAGGCACCACTAAGGTGTCGCAGAAGGGCGAAAACGGCCTCAAGGAGATAACCTCCGACTTCGTCTATATCGACGGCGAGCTTTCCGAGGAAATCATCGTCGAATCGAAGACGCTCAAGAAGGCGGTCGACGAAAAGATCCTCGTCGGCACGAAGGCGGTCGGCGGCGGAGGCGGCGGCGTCTCCACCGGCAACTATATGCGCCCCGTTTCCGGCGGCTACGTTTCGAGTAAATACGGCTACCGCGGCAGGGAGTTCCACACCGGCGTCGACATCGCCTGCCCGAAGGGCACGCCGATAATGGCGGCTGACGGCGGCACCGTAACGTCCGTCGTTTACGGCTCCACCGGCTACGGCTACCACATCATAATCAACCACTCCAACGGCGAGCAGACGCTTTACGCGCATTGCAGCGCGCTTTACGTCAGCGTCGGCCAGAAGGTCGATAAGGGCGACGTCATCGCCGCCGTCGGACAGACCGGCCGCGCCTACGGCTACCACCTCCACTTCGAGGTTCGCCGCAACGGCAAGCACGTCTACCCCGGCATAGGGTGATATAAACAGCGATAATCCAAACGGCTCCGTTCGCGGAGCCGTTTTTTGTAAAAAAACCAAAAAGGCCGTTACCAACGAGCCGCGTTTTGCGTCTATAAGAGTGAAAGGCCTTTTACAGCACAGGGGGTAAGGAGTGGAAGACGAAGCCATCGTCAATATGTTCTGGAACAGGGACGAAAGCGCCGTTGCGGAAGCGGAAAAGCGATACGGCGGCTACTGTCTCCATATTGCCGGGAACGTATTGCGCGACTCGCACGACGCGGAGGAATGCCTCAACGACGCGCTGCTTGCCGCCTGGGAGAGCATACCCCCGAACCGCCCCGCGAACCTGAAAGCGTACCTCGGCGCGCTCGCCCGCAACGCCGCGCTGGACAGATCCCGGCGCTCCGCAGCGCAGAAGCGCCGGCCCGAGATGCTCGAATCGCTCGAAGAGCTCGGCGAGCTCGCCGCGGCATTCGACGTTGAAAAGATCGCCGACTCCCGCGAGCTTTCGCGGCTGATAACGGCGCGTCTCCGCACCCTCGGCGAAGCGGAGCGGCGCGTATTTATCCGCCGCTATTGGCATTACGAATCTATCGCCGAGATAGCCGAGCGCTGCGGCTTCTCGAAGGGCAAGGTCAAGATGATGCTGAAGCGGACGCGCGACTCCCTCGCCGATTTTTTGAAAAAGGAAGACAACTATGAATAACGATATAACGATGAAGCTTAATATGCTTCAAGAAGCGATAGGGCTGCTGGATTTCGACCTTATCGAAGAGTCGGAAGCGGCGCCGGAGCGTAAAACGCGCGTTACGGCGTTCGCGAAGCCGTGGATGAAATGGGCTGTCGCGGCGGTGCTGATAATCGTCATCGGCGTCGGAACGCCGGTCGCGCTGAATATGATGGGCGTTTTCCGCAACGAAAACTACGTCGCGCCGAACGGCGACAGCGGCAACTCCGGCTTCGTGACGCCCGTCGACGGCAGCGAGCAGGGAGGCGGCTCCGAGCAAACCACGGAAGACGCATCTGGCTCGAGTGAAGGCGAAAAGCCGCAGCATAGCGATTCGTCGGAGCACAGCAGCGAACCCCCGACGCATAGCGATTCGTCGGAGCACAGCGGCGAGAGCGAAAATCCGTCCGGCAGCGGACAGGAACCCGCAAGCGGTTCTTCGGAAACGCAGGACGAGCCCGGAACAGGCGGAAAGCCGGATTCGGATGACCCGGCCGGCGGCGAATTCATAAAGGATAATATGCCGCCGATTACTTACCGTATCGCCGGCGAAAGCAAGA
>JAFZXI010000054.1 GCA_017616855.1 Clostridia bacterium
AAGGAGAGCGCGACGCCCGCCGCGCCGCCGAGCGCGGAGATGACCGCTGACTCGGTCAGAAACTCGGCGACGACGTGAGTCGTCCGCGCGCCGAGCGCCTTTTTGATACCGATCTCTCGCCCGCGCTCGCTGACGGAAACGAGCATAAGCGTCATGATCATCAGTCCCGCGACGAGCAGGGAAATGCCGCCTATCCCGCTGACGACGGCGGTGACGGCGTCGATGATGCGGGCGTATTTGTCGCGCTCGCGGTCGATGTCTGTCACGCTGTAAGCGTCCTTGTCGCCCGCGGCGGAGTTGAGTTTCGCGAGCACAGCGGCGGCGACGGCTTCGGACTCCTCCGGCTCCGCGTCGATGCTTATGCGGTCAAAGGCGGAAATTCCGGCGACGTCCTCGAGCGTCGTGTACGGCAGATGCATGAAGGCGGGAAACTCCTGGCCGGTCAGCGAAGCGATCGTACCCGTGCCCGCCTCGGCGACGCCGATTATCTCGAACGGAATCTCCTTGCCGCCGATGCGCAGCAACAGCTCCTTGCCGCAGATGTCCTCGCGCGCGTAGATCTCCTGCGCGATGTCGGCGGAAAGCACGCAGACGCGTGCCCCTTCGCGCACCTCCTTTTCGGTGAAGGCGCGCCCGTAAAGCACGTTCAGTTTGGTAACGCGGCAAACGTTGCCGCCCGCGCCGATGAGCACGGTGTTGACGTCGACGGACCGCAGCCGCGAATACGCGTAACGCACGATCAGCGGCGTCGCTCCGTCGGTGACGGAACGCACCTGCGCGAGCTGTGCCTCGGTCAGCGGATACTCCTCGCTTTCGACCGAGAGCCCGCTGAAGCCGAGGTTATCGACTTCTTTCAGTATTATATCCTTGCCCGTCAGTCCTATCGATATGACGGTCACGACGGAGAAAACGCCTATGGCAACCCCGACTATCGCCAGGACGGTGCGGAGCTTCTTGCGTTTGAGATTTCTTACGTATGCGCTGATCTTGTCCATTACGAAATCACTGTTTCACCTTTTTAATACGCACCTGACCGCCCGCCTTTACCGCGCCGTCCGCCTCGGAGACGACGAGCGCGCCCGCCTCTACGCCGCTTATCTCGACGCAGTCGTCGAGCTCGACTCCGGTGACGACGCTCCTGCGGTATGCGCGGCTGCCGTAAAGTATCCAGACGAACTCGCCGTTTTCGTCCTTGTTGACCGCGGAGTAGGGAACGGTCAGCGCCTTGTTTTTGCGGGAAAGTATTATCTTCATATCGGCGGTGTAGCCCGCCTTGAGCGCTTCGTCCGGGAAGTCGATCTCCGCGACGCACTCGATTGAGGAACGCCCGCCCGCCGCGGTTTTCGCGACGGGGGATATCTCCTTCAGAGTAGCGGTGTATTCGCCCGCGAAGGCGTCGCCGGTGACCGTGCAGTTCAACCCTTCTGATAGGGCGGAGGCAAAGCTTTCCGGCAGCTCGCAGCGCACGAAGAGCGCCGAAACGTCGCATATCCGCAGCAGCGGAGCGGATCCGTCCGCGTATGCGCCGTCCTCGACCGCGACGTTGGCGACGACGCCTGCCGCCGACGCGGTGACGATGTCCGGCACGAGCACCAGAAGCTCGCTCGTCGCGCTGCGTCCGTCGCTGCCTCCGCCGTCGGAGAAGGAGGAGAACATATTGCCCATCGCGCTCGTGAAGTAGTCTTCGATAAGCCCGTCGAGCAGGCGGGATACCTGCTCGCCTTCACCGTCGTTTTTCTCGCGCTGCGCCGCTTCCCAGAGCGATACCGTCGCGGTTTTATCAACCGAGAAAAGCGGGTCGCCGGCGTTGACGCGCTGTCCGTTTCTTACGTATACCTCGCCGACGGTGATGCCAGCGGCGACGTAAAGGTCCTTCGCGTACCTCGGCTCGATGACGCCGGAGCATTCTACCGTATCTTCTATCGTCCTGCCTGTAACGCGGTGCGCTATGACCTCGGGCAGCGTCGAACGCACGACCGTCGGCGCAACTGCCGCGGCTCCGAGCAGCAGCAGCGTCAGCAGCAGAGTAACTATATATTTCCTCGCTTTTTTCATATTTCTCACCCGGTTTTATTCTGCCGCGGAAAGCTTGAATTATTCGCGCGCGTGCCGGTTGCGGCGCTTCCGTTAAAGCCCTCCGGACGAGCGGGAAAACTCACTGTCAGTGCACGGTAATAATCCGGCGTTTTCAACAAAAATCCGCTTGACATGGTAGTATTAATATGTTAACATTAATGTGTGATGATATTCATCTCCGGCGCTTCGGCGCTCATTCAAAAACCGGGAGGAAGATGACTATGAAAAAAACACTTTCAATGCTGATTGTCGTGTTTATGCTTATCGGCATGTTCAGTGGCGCGGTGCTGTTCACCGGCTCAGCAGCCGAGACGGCGACGCAGGCATTCAGCTACACCTACGTTCAGCTGAACGGCGTCCAGAACTGGACGGCGTCGGACGTCGCGAGTCTGACGACCTTCGGCGCGAACTTTGCGCTTTCCGATAAGGGCCTTATCGGGAACGCGACGCAGTCCGTTGAGCTGACCGTAACAAACAACTTAAACCGCTTCTGCCTCGCGAGTAAGACGAACAGCGGATTCCTCGCCAAGAATCCGTTCACCTTCGTCGATACCACTCAGGGGTATCAGCTTTCCGACTTCGACGGCATCGCGATTGCCTTCTCGGACGCGGACGGCAACGAGATTCCGCTGACGCAGTTCCAGGTTCGCCTCATGCGCGGTCAGGATGACTGGAACAGTTATTGGAATTACGAAGCTAACTATTACGACATGAACGAGGTGTACGCCAACGGCTACTATCATCTTTCATTTGAAGATTACGGCCAGCTCGGCGGCACGACGATAAACCAGATTTCGGTCCTGTCAGCGCTGTTCTACAAGAGCGGTATCCGGGCGGGAGACAAGGCGTACATCTCCGACATCTGCGCTTACACCAAGAGCGGCACCGCGGAGCCCCCGGAGCCCCCGGTCGGACCCGAGTACGAATACCTCCAGCTCGACGGCGTGCAGAAATGGACTCAGGCGCACCTCGCCCAGACCTCCGCGAACAACGGCCACCTCAACAACGTCATGGCGACTTACTATCTCTCCGATCAGCAGCTCGCCGGCAACGCGACCCAGTCGATCAAGGCGGTCAAGTCTCAGGCCAACGGTTTCAACTGCCTCGTCAACAAGGCGTACGATACGAATGACATCGCCTGCCCGTCGCCGTGGATACCCTCCGACGGCGTCAGCAAGCTTTCGGATTACGACGGCGTCATGATTGCGGTCAAGGACGCGAACGGCAACAGACCGTCCACCACGCAGGTCCGCCTCCGCATACTGATCAACCCGGGCTCTTACGGATGGGGCACCTTCTACCAGAGCACGAATCATTTTGAGTATGTCGACGGCTACTACAAGTTCCCGTTCAAATACTTTGACAACTCCGCTTCGCTGATGGAGGAGGTCGACGGCGCGAAGGGCATCTCCTTCCTGCTCGACGACAACGGCGTGACCGAGTATTACTACTCCGACTTCCTCGCCTACCGCGAGAAGAGAAACATCGATTATTCGGCGCTTGCCGCTGCGCTCGAGTCCCTTGAGGGAACGCAGGCTGCGCTCGACAACCCCGACATCATCGCCGCGGCGCAGGCCGTGCTCAATGACCCGAACGCGACGCAGGAAATGATCAACGAGCAGGTGAGCATTTTGAAACAACTTTTGCGCGAAAATCTGCCGAAAGTCAATTTCGACGAAAACAACATAGTCCTCACCTTCGGTGCAATCAGCGATATCCACATCGACGGCACGATCGGCTCGAGCAGCACCAACAAGTACCTCAACGCCGCGCAGAAACTGCTTAAGTATTCGGGCGGCAGGATTGACGCGGTCACCGTCGCCGGCGACTTCTCGAACAGCTCCTACAACGACAGCATTCCGCAGGCGTTCAAGAGCATAAACGACCAGGTTTTCGGCGAGAACGCCATCAAGGCCTTCTTCGTTACCGGCAACCACGACGCGCAGGGAAGCGACTATGCTTCGCTCAATTCCTTCTATCAGCAGCTTGCCTGTTACACGTCCGAGGACGAAGCCGGTTCGCAGCATAACCGCGGCAACCGCCACATGGTTATCAACGGCTACCACTTCCTCGCCGTCAACATGATGGACTACTGGAACTCGCAGGAAGCTCGCTTCGATCCGCAGGATCTCGAGTGGCTCGACCGCGAGCTCGCCGTCGCGCGCGCCGACGCGCCCGGCAAGCAGATCTTCGTCTATATGCACGCCCAGGTCTTCGGCACCACCTACGGATCGTCGCTCTACACCGGTTCGTGGTGGGGCAGCAAGAGCGTCTACGACCACCTCAAGGACTATCCCGAAGTCGTGACCTTCGCGGGTCATATCCATTTCCCGCTCGAAGACGAACGCACGATTTACCAGCGCGACTTTACTTCTCTTGACACCGGCAGCGTTCAGTACATGGCTATCGACAACGGCTACCTCGAGAGCGGCAGCAAGACGACCATCGATCCCGATTCCTGGGGCGTTTCGAGCGGACTTATGGTCCAGATCGACGCCAACGGCAACATGAAGGTCACGAGGATCGACTTCGGCAGAGACGCGATAATCAAGCAGCCGTTCTACGTTCCGGCCCCGGATATTGAGAACGAGACGCATCTGATGTATTACGACGACTATCGCTTCAATGAAGCCAACGAAGCGCCGGTCTTCCCGAAGGACGCTGCCGTCAGCGCGGCGATCAACGGCAAAAACCTCGAAGTCAACTTCACCGCCGCCAACGATGACGACATGGTCCATCGCTACCTGTTCGAAATCGTCGGCATCCCCAGCGGAAGCAAGACGACGGTCAAGAGCTTCTCCGAATTCTATAACTACCCGCAGGTCAGGGATATGCCGAAATCCTACCGGAGATTGATACCTTACACTTTGACTACCGGAGATAAGGGCTTTGAAATCAGCGTCTACGCCGTAGACTCCGGAGGCAAGTCGTCCGAGCCGATTGTATACAACTCGATCATAGGCGAACCGACGATAACGCCGCCGCCCGGCCCGAACCTGATAAACATATACTTCATCTCCGGCGAACCGCGGGTATCGGGTCTGAACAACATATCGCTGACAACGCGCGGCGAAACGGTAAAATACAAAACGAAATACGGCTTCAGCGGCGCGAACGAAAGCAGGGTGACCGCCTTCGCTCCGTCATCCGCGTATACCTTGACGGCGAAGAAATTCACCGCGGAAGCGGCGTTCGCCGTAGGCAGCGTCGGGACGGAGCAGTATCTCCTGAGCTGCGGCAAGGATAACAAGGGTTTCGGCCTGTACCAGACCGCGGACGGCAGAATCGCCTTAACGATGAACACGGCTTCAGACGCCTACACGGTCCAGTCGTCGACAGTCGTCGCGCCCGGAGAGTTCCACAGCGCGATCGTGAACTTCCAGTCCGGCAAGCTCACTCTGTACGTTGACGGCACCGCGGAGGACGAAGTCACCGTCACCGGCAACGCCGTTTACAACACCAACGTCGGCCATACTGTCGGCGCCCGTATCACCGGCGGCACAAACTACGGAGATTTCTATGACGGCGTCATTTATCAGGCGGGCGTAGGCAGCAACCCCTACACCGCGGAAACCGCCGGCCAGCGCGCAATGGACTACACAAACGGCTGGAATTACAAATACGTCCAGTCGCTCTACGACGAGTACGAATCCACGAAAGAAGCGCTCGCGCTCAATCCCGACGCAAGCGAAGCGGCGAGAAGAATTATCGAAAACTACGCGCTCGAACTCGAAGCGGCGCTGAACGCCGTGGCTGTCACCGAAGCGTATATCAATACGGTTTCCCGCTCCGATGAGGTGGTTGCGAACCTCGCGGACTTCAACGTTGCGCTGGAGCTTCCCGAGATTGCGGCGCCCGTCGTCACCGGAGTCGCTGACGGCGAGGTCTACACCGAGCCCGTAACGATTACCTGGGACGAGGCGACCAATGCCGAACTCGACCACGAACCCTTCGAGAACGGTTCCGTAGTCAAGAAGCCCGGCGAGCATAAGCTGTTCGTCCAGAATAAGTACGCTTCCGTGGCGATTTACTTCACCATCGAGGGCGACGAAGAACCCGAAGTCAGCATTGCGGACGGCGCGGAGTTCGGCATTCCCGGCGAGCCGGTCAGCGCGACCTGGACTCCCGCGGAAGCGACCGCCACGCTGAACGGCGAAGAGTACCTTGCCGGCACCGTGATTACCGAGACCGGCGAATACGTCCTCGTCGTTACCAACGGCACGAAGAGCGTAACCGTCAACTTCACGATAGTCGATAACTACATGGTTCCCGAAGTCAGCGTCGCCGACGGCACGGAGTTCAAGCTCTCCGACTTCGGCGAAGGCCCGCTGGTCATTACCTGGACGCCCGAAGAAGCCACCGCCACGCTGAACGGCGAAGAGTACACGCATACGCATATCGAAGAACCCGGCGAATACGTCCTCGTCGTCACCAACGGCACCAAGAGCGTAACGATCAACTTCACGATTGTTGACGACACGCCGGTTCCGACCCTCAGCATCGAAGACGGCGCGCAGTTCGACCTCTACACCGCCGCGGACCCGATAGCGGTGACCTGGACTCCCGAAGGCGCGACCGGTACGCTGAACGGCGAAGAGTACCTCGCCGGCACGGCGATTACAGAAGTCGGCGAGTACACGCTGACCGTCGTCAACGGCTCGAAGGAAGTCACCGTGCACTTCACGGTCGTCGACACGACGCCCCAGGTCAAGCGCGGCGACATGGACGGCGACGGAGAGATTACCGTTGCCGACGCGCTGAAGGCGCTCCGCATCGCCGCGAAGCTCGCGGAAGAAACTCCCGAAGCGCTTGCGGTCGGCGACGTCGA
>JAFZXI010000055.1 GCA_017616855.1 Clostridia bacterium
AAACGCGGGCCGCGCCGGCTTCGGTATCAGCCGCGCGACGGAGGCGTATTCCGCGATCAGCACCGGCGCGCCCGAAACCGGCTCCGTCAGTCCGTTGCCGGAGTCGTAAAGCGCGTTCAGCGCCGCGGTCCTCCCGCCGACGCGAAGCAGGATGCGCGCGTGGCGTTCGCTCCGTTTCGGCAGCAGGCGGCTGAATATCCACACCGCGCAGTAGCTCCCGCCGATGAGCAGGAAAAGAAAGAACGGGTCGACGTCTATGTAAAGCGCGTCGTTGCTGATTATCACGCCGGAGGGCTCGAACAGCGCGTACGCGCCCAAAACGGCGCCGCCGAAGCCGAAGCTCACCGCGTAAAACACGCCGAGCGCCTTGAAGTAGCCCGCCGCGGTCCGCGCTCCGAACGCCGCGAGCGTCAACACCGCGGAAAAGAAGAGCTTTACCCCCAGCGCCGTCAACGCCGATAGCCCGGGAAAGAACACAGCAACTGCGTAAGCGGCTCCGAGCGCCGCGCAAAGCGTCAGGCGCAGTCCGGAAACGCGGCGTTTCAGTATCCGCGCCGTCACCGCGAGCAGGGCGAAGTCGATCAGGAAATTGACGCAGAAAAGCACGTCTGCATATACCGTTTTCATCGGCTTCACCCCCGCCCGCAGGATTATTATAGCTGCGCCGTACGGGAAAAAGAGGTCGCAAAAAGGGGAGAAAAAATAATTTGTCCCCGGCGACTTTCGTCCGCTCAGGCAGAAAAGGGTTGAAATATCCGGCGGAATATGGTAAAATCCGTATAAACGGCGGAGAGTTCGCCTATCCCACACGGGAGGAACGAAAATGAAAATCAAAAAGCTTATCATACTTATCCTTGCCGCGCTGTTCGTTACCGCGGCGCTCTGCGCCTGCGGCGGCGGAGATAACGAAGGCGGCGCCGACGTCGACTCGAACGGCTCGGTTTACGACAGCTACGCTTCCTCGTCGGATCCGGACGCGTCCGGTGAAGAGGGCGCCGGGGATTCCTCCGGCAGCTCGCTGAATGAAAACTACTACCAGTCGTCCGTAATGCTCTGATATGAAAAAGGCGCTGGGGATTTACGTTCATATTCCGTTTTGCGTGAAAAAATGCGGTTACTGTGACTTTTGTTCGGTAGCCGATTTTTCGCTTATCCCGGAATATATAACGCGCCTCTGCGCCGACATAAGAGAAGCGGGGGAGAAGCACGGCGCCGACTGCCGCGTGGACACCGTCTATTTCGGCGGCGGCACCCCGACCTGCGCCGGAACGCGCCTCATCGACGCGCTCGACGCGATACGCGCCGGCTTCGAGCTTGACGAAGACGCGGAGATCTCGCTCGAAGCGAATCCCGCCACCGCCGACCTCGAACTGCTGAAAGCGCTGCGCGGAGCGGGCTTCAACCGCCTTTCCGTAGGCATACAGTCCGCGGACGACGGCGAGCTGAAAAAGCTCGGCAGGATACACAGCTTTTCCGACGCCGTCCGCACCGTCGCGGAGGGCAGAGCCGCCGGCTTTTCCGACGTGGGCGGCGATATGATGCTCGGCATCCCCGACCAGACGCCCGAAAGCATGGCGCGCACCGTCCGCGCCTTCGCCGCGCTCGGGCTCGACCACGTCAGCGCGTACATGCTGAAGATCGAGCCGGATACCCCCTTCGGCAGGAACGTCCCCGACGGCCTGCCCGACGAGGAGCAGACCGCGGAGCTGTACCTGAACGCCGCTTCGCTGCTGCGCGGACTCGGCTACGAGCGCTATGAGATAAGCAATTTCGCGAAGCCCGGCTTCGAGTGCCGACACAATATGAAATACTGGTCGCTCGGCGACTATCTCGGCTTCGGGCCGACCGCGCATTCCTGCTTCGGCGGCAGGCGCACCTCCGTCGAGGGCGGCGTCGCCGAATACGCGGCGGGCAGGGCGTACGTCAAGGACCGCGGACCCTGCGGCGGCGCGGACGAATATATCATGCTCGCGCTGCGCACCTCCGGCGGCGTCGACCTGCGCGTCATGGAGGAGCGATACGGCCTGCGCTTCAAGCCGAACGCCGTCATTTCGGAGTTGGAAAAGCGCGGATTCATCTCCGTTTCCGACAAAATAACGCTCTCCGACGAGGGCGTGCTGCTCTCAAACTCAGTCATCACCGAGCTGACCGAGGCGTTTGAACCGGCAAAAGAGGCCGGAAAATGAATGAAATTCATATATTGGCGATAATTTCGGCTTTTTGCACAAAATCTGTCTCGGATTTTTATGCAACTTGCCGAATAAATTGTCGCAATTTCGTATTTACAAATCGGAAAAACTGATATATAATATACATCACGTTTATTCGAGATTTGAATTTACGTGTCACCGAATGCGGCGACACTGTATTTTTTTCTCGCTTTTAAGCGGAATAACGTATTTTTGAGGAAAGGAGAGAGAACGCTTGCAGACCAACGACTTTGCGCGTGTGATAACCCTTATCAGAAAAGAAAAGGGAATAAGCCAGAAGCAAGCGGCGGCCGATCTCGGCGTGTCGCAGGCGCTGCTCTCTCACTATGAAAAAGGCGTGCGCGAATGCGGGCTCGACTTCGTGCTTCGCGTCGCGGATTACTACGACGTTTCCTGCGACTACCTGCTCGGCAGAAGCGCGGACCGCCTCGGAACCACCATCAAGGTCGACGAGATTCCCGACGCCGACGGCAGCGAGGACAAGGTCCTCCGCGGAAGCGTCCTGCCCACGCTGAACAAAAAACTGATCTCGAACTCCCTCAACATCATCTTCGATATCCTCGCGGAATGCGATAACAAGACGCTCGTTACCGAAATGTCCGGCTATATCATGGCGGTCATCTACAAGGCGTTCAGGTATATCTACTCCGCCAATTCCGGCAACACCGCCGCGATGTTCAAGCTGAACGAGGAGATATTCCCCGAGCTCATCGCCGCGGATATGTTCGTCCGCGAAACGAAGATAAAGGCGTGTCTGGACAAGGCGCGCATCGAGGGCATTCCCGTCGCCGAGAAGGCGAAGGAGCTCAAGCTTTCGCCGGAAAAGATAAGCAAAAACTGGCCGCTTTTCTCCGGCTCGCTGCTCAACCTCATCAAGACCGTGGAGAACGCCAGGGAAACGAAATAAACTCCGGAGGCGAATTATGGAACGCTTGGACGGTTACGTGGCGCAGCGCGCCAACATACCGCGCAAAGACGCGAAAGCCGCGATAAAGCGCGGCAAGGTCGCGGTCGACGGCGCCGTCGAGCTTTCACCGGAGCGGAAGATTGATACCGAAACCGTGAGCTTCGACGGCAGAGTCCTGCCGCGGAGCCCTTTTGTTTATATCGCGATGAACAAGCCCGCCGGCGTGCTCAGCGCGTCGGAGGATAAGCGGCAGCGCACCGTCCTTGATCTGCTGCCGGAGCGGCTCGGCGCGAAGGGGCTTTTCCCGGTCGGGCGGCTCGATAAGGACACCACGGGACTGCTGATTATAACCAACGACGGCGCCGCCGCGCACCGCCTGCTCGCGCCGGCGTCCCACGTCGACAAGGTCTACGAGGCGGAGCTGGACGGTGATCCGACAGAAGCGGACGCCGCCGCGTTCGCGGAAGGGGTGGAGCTGGACGGCTTTACCGCGCTGCCCGCGGAGCTGGAGCCGCTCGGAAACCGCCG
>JAFZXI010000056.1 GCA_017616855.1 Clostridia bacterium
CGACCTCTCGGATGCGAACCGAACGCTCTCCCAACTGAGCTACAGGCCCATATTCTGCCGTTTTTTCGGACGGCAAGAGTTAATATACCACATAGTTATCAAAAAATCAAGTGTCAATTTCAATTTTCATCAAAAATCTTTTTGTGCTCAGTGTTTCGCGTTTTTGAGCTTCTGCTTTTTGCTTCTGACTATAAGCATGACGATGAGCGCGATCGAGGCGCATATGGAAACGAATGTGCCCGCGTAAAGCACGACCTTCAAAAACGGAGCGTTTGAATTGAGCTTTATCGGCGCGGAAAGGTCGATATCATTCGCGTTTATCATGAAGAAGCTGCCGGAGTTTGAGGTGTAAACGGTCATTTCGCCCTTGTCTGCGTCGAGCTCGTATTCCACGGTGCTGAGCGAGCGCGATTCGGAGTTATAGACCATCAGCGCGAGCTTCCCGTCGCGCTTGAACTGGTTAACGCTCGCGGCGTTCACCTGGCAGACGAACTTTATCTTTCCGTCAAACGTATTCATGTCGGAGGACTGCCCCTTAACGTCGTAAGAGGTCAGCGCGAGCGTGAAGGTCTGGAGTATATGCGAGGACTGGACGGAATCGGTCACGCGGCTGAGCACGCCGTCGTCGGCCGGGCCGTAGGAAACGACGAGCTTTGAGTTGATATGATCGTCCTCGACGCAGGAGGCGGGGATCTCTATCGGCAGCCAGAGCTCGCAGCCGTCGAACTTGATATGGAAGTTGTCGTTGCCCTTCATGCCCTTCGCCTCGGTGTTGCGGATAACGACTTCGGCCATGCCGTCGTTATCCTCCGGCTTAAGGTTGAAGTCCTTGCCGTCGTCGGGGTCGCCGTCGCCGAGCTTGAGGTCGGCGAACTTAGGCGTCTTGCCCTGCACGGGGTCGCCTTTGAAGCCGGAGCCCGAGGAGCTGGATTCGGGCTCGGAGCTGCTGTCCGTTTCCTTCGAGGAGCTTTCGGGCTCGTCGCTGTCCTCAGAGCCGGTGCTGTCGGAGCCGTCGTCTTCATCGGAGCCCGAGCTGTCGGAGCCGACGGGGCTGCTCGATTCGCCTTCGTCGGAACTCAACGAAGTCGTTTCGCCGCCGGAGCTGTCGGTTTCGCCCTCCGCCAGTGAAACGAGGCAGGGGACGCATACCAGTGCGAGCACGAGTATTATTATCAAAACAAGCTTGCTTTTCACTTTATCATCCGCCTAAATGAATATCGAAATGATTATACATCATTCCCGCGCTTTTTTCAAGACTATTTCGGCAACTTCCGGACGGCAGAGGAAACGGAGGGGTATCAGCGCCCTGCCGAGTCCTGCGGTCACGAACATTTTCGTTTCCCCGCGCTCATAAAGCCCGTAGCAGTATTCGGGGAATAGGCGCCTCGTCGGAGAAAACACGCCGCCGAGCCCCGGGATACGCACTATCCCGCCGTGGATATGCCCGCTCAGCACGAGGTCGAAGCCGGCGTCCGCGTACTCCGGCAAAAACTGCGGTATGTGCGCCATAAGTATATTCGCCGCGTTTTCCTCCGGCTTCAGAGGCCCGTCGAAGACGCCTTCGGGGATGCGGAACTGATGCAGGCCGCGGTGCCGCGCGCCCTCGACGGAAAGCCCGAAAAGATTGATGTGCGCGCCGTTTCTTTCTATGCGCGCGGCGGCGTTGTGGAGCAGCACGCAGCCGTTTTGTTCAACGTCGGCGAGCTGCTTTTCAAAGAGGTCCATATGCCGATAAACGAGCCGCATTTCGTGATTCCCGAGCGAAACGTAAACGGGCAGCGGCTTCAGCGCGAGGCAGAACTTGCGGAACGAACCCTTTTCCGGGTGCTCGAAGGATACGCCGCCGGCGAAGTCTCCCGTGACGAGCACGCAGTCGGGCGCGCATTCCTTTATACGCGAAGCGAGCCTCCCGTTGCTTCTGCCGAAGGAGGCGTTGTGCAGGTCGGATATGTGGACGAGCTTGAAACCGTCGAATTCGTCGGGGAGGTTTTTCAGCGGGATCTCCAGCCGCGTCGTGCGGAGCGTGAAGGTGGAGATCAGCGCCGTTACGAGAAACGCCGCCCCGAGAACCGCGAGAATAATACAAATAACCATGCTTTGATTATACGATACTTTCGCGCATATTACAACCCCAAATACTTTTTCGGAATATATTAACTTTGACATTTTGCCGGTTTTGTGTTATATTATGTCGAAAGAAGGGAAAGGGGGCGCGCGTATGGAAGCGAGGACGAAGCGGCTTTTGAAAATACTGACCGGCGTTATCGCGGCGCTTCTGTTCGGCGTGTTCGTCCTTTCCTTTTTCACGTTTTCCGAGAATAACTACACTTCGGAATACGGCAAGTTCCGCAGCATAATCGCCGCGAACGCAAGCGTTCCGCAGAAGAGCAGCAGCGGCTTCTACGTTTTCTCGCGCAAGAGCGAAGAAAGTGAATTGTCTGACGACGCCGAAAGCGCCGTCGACGATTCCGAAAGCGAAAGCGAGACGTCATCCTCGTCCGAGGCGGAGAGCAGCTCGTCTTCAAGCGGCGCGGCGTCATCTTCGTCCGTCTCTTCCGAAAAGAGCAGCTCCTCCTCGGCGGAGAGCCCGTCAAGCGCGGAGGAAGCATCGTCTTCGGAAACGGGGAGCGACGTGATCCCTATCCTCGGCAGCTCGGTGCTGACTAAAACGCAGCTTCTGAAGTTTTCAGCGCCGAACATATCGAAAATGCGCCTGACCTGCTCCTGCGAAGAACTCATCGACCTCTATCTTTCCGTCGGCGCGAAGTACGGCGTGCGCGGCGACGTCGCGTATCTGCAGGCGATAATCGAGACCGGCTGGTTCAAATATAACCGTCCCAACGGCTATCACGTATACGAGAACGGAAGCTGGGTCTACAAAGACGGACCGCGCCCCGATGGATACTACGTCGTGCCGGAAGACAACAACTTCTGCGGCCTCGGCGTCACCGGGTATATAAGCGAAAACAACACCATTTGCCGCTTCGCGACCGCGGCGCTCGGCGTGGAAGCGCAGATACAGCACCTTTACGCCTACGCGTGCAAGTCGGCGCTGCCGTCCGGAACGGCGAAGATCGACCCGCGCTTCAACCTCGTCGACCGCGGCTGCGCTCCTAACTGGAACGACCTCGGCAGCGGAAAATGGGCGGCGGACACGGGGTACGCCAAAAAGATACTCGGCCTGTATAACGACGCGCAGAAATACTGATTACTCAAAAAGACTTTTAAGATAGCGGAACCATTCCACTATTTTCAGTTTTATCTTATAACGCACGGTGCCGCCGCTTTGCATGAGCTTGTATTCGCGCGCGGGCAGTTCGCTGCCGTCCGCGGCGGAAACGCAGAGAGGCGGGAACAGCACGCACCACCAGTTTTTGCCTTCGCCCGCGCCGAGCACGACCTTGAGCGCGTCGTATTCGCCCGAAGGCAGGGTGAAACCGTCGTATTCGCGCGTCTCAAACTCCGAACGCGCGAGGGAAAGCGCCGCTCCGTAATCGAACCCGCTTTCACGCAGAAACGCGTTGACCGCTTCGGTCAGCTCCGCGGCGTTTTCCGCGAAAAACCTTTCCGCATCGGCTTTATCGACCGCGTCTCCGACGCGGTCTTTCGTTATGTCGAGCAGCAGGTCGCGGACGCGGAGCTTCACCGCCTGGTCCTCCTCAGAATCCGAGTTCGCGATAACGTGCAGGCGCAGCACGTCGCCGCGCAGCTCCTCGCAGTCCCGCGCGAAAACGGAAACGTCCGCGGCGAAAGCGGAAATAAGCAGAAGTATCACGGTAAGTATTACCGCCCGGCGTGTTTTCGTCATTTTCATCATTCCTCCCGTTTGGGTTTCAACGGGATTATTTGCCAAAACGGAGAGTTTTATTCAAAACCGGTTGCAAGTTGAGCAAAAATATGGTAATATCATTTCATAACGAACGGAGGGTGAGGCATTATGGTGAAACAAGCTAAGATATTCGTCCAGGCGATCGCCGCGGGCCTTATGATAAGCATCGGCGGCACGGTTTATATGATATGCCCGAACAAGCTGCTCGGCGCTTTTATGTTCGCGCTCGGGCTTTTCATGGTCTGCGTGTGGAAGTTCAACCTTTTCACCGGCAAGATCGGCTACGTCGTCGAGGACAAAACGACCTGGGCGTCGCTGGCGCAGATCTGGATCGGCAACCTCTGCGGCGCGCTGCTCGCCGGCTACGGCATACGAGCGACGCGCATGCTCGACAAGATGACGGAAGCCGTCACCGCATCCGTCGAAGCGAAGCTCGGCGACGCGTGGTACAGCACCTTCGTTCTCGCGATATTCTGCGGAATGCTGATGTTCCTCGCCGTCGATACCTTCAAAACCGTCGAGAGCGGATTTATGAAGACGATAGCGGTCATACTGCCGATAGCGGTCTTCATCGTCGCGGGCTTCAACCACTGCATCGCGGATATGTATTACATTTCCGCGGCGAACATGTGGTCGCTTAAGGCGGTCGGCTACGTGCTGCTCGTCACCGCGGGCAACGCCGTCGGCTCGGTCATAATCGCGCTGTTTAAGAAGTTCAGATAAAATAAATCACGTCTGTCAGGGCAGAATACCCATAGAGGTGATTCCTTTGATAAAAAAGATTCTCTTGATAGCATTGGTCGCGGTCCTGGTCGCGGGAGCGCTCGTCGGAGCATGGCTTTACGCGAGAAGCAAGGTCGCGGACGAATACTACGTCAGAGATAAGTCGGAGTTCGGTATAGCGGGCGCGCCCGTCACGATACGCGTTGACGGGGACGCCGCCGCGGCGTCCGCGACAGGCGGCAGCTTCAGCGGCACAGCGCGGCTCTTCGGCTTCATACCGCTGAAAAGCGTGCGCCTGACGACCGTTCCCGAAAAGACGGCGATTATAGGCGGCGAAGCGTTCGGCTTGAAAATGTATACAAACGGCCTCATCGTCGTCGGATTGAGCGACATTCCGACGGCTTCCGGCAGCGCCTGCCCCGCGCGCGACGCGGGCGTTGAGAAGGGCGACCTACTGAAAACGGTCAACGGCGTCCGCTTGACGAAGAACAGCGACGTCGCCTCGCTGATAAACGCTTCCGGCGGCGCGGAAGCGACCTTTACGCTCGAGCGCGACGGCGAAAACGTGACCGTCAAGCTGACTCCGGCGCTTTCGACCGAGGACGGCAAATACAAAACCGGCATGTGGGTGCGCGACAGCGCCGCGGGAATAGGCACGATCAGCTTTTACGAGCCGGATACCGGTCTGTTCGTCGGGCTCGGCCACGGCATCTACGATTCCGACACCGAGGATCTTATGCCCGCCGCGGGCGGCTCGATAGTCAAAACGACGATAACCGGCGTCAAGAAAGGCGAGAAGGGCTCGCCGGGCGAGCTTTACGGTTTCTTCGATCAGGATACCGTCATCGGCGAGCTGCACGGCAACACGTCCCTCGGCGTTTACGGCAAGCTGACCGCGGCGGTTGAAGGCGAGACCGCTCCTATCGCCCTGAAGCAGGAGATCGAGGTCGGCGACGCGAAGCTGATAACTCCGGCGATAAACGGCGGCAAAGCCGAATACGACGTCCGCATAACGAGCATCGTCAACGACGACAAAGGCAGCGGCAGGAATATGATAATAAAAATCACCGATCCCGAGCTGCTTGAACTGACCGGTGGCATCGTGCAGGGAATGAGCGGCAGCCCGATAATCCAGAACGGCAAGATCGTCGGCGCGGTAACGCACGTTTTGATAAACGATCCCACCGCGGGTTACGCGGTTTTCGCGGAAAAGATGTACGATCTGATTCGTTGACGATTCCGAGATACAAAGTAAACAATAATTGAAAACAAAAAGCCCGATGCGTTTGTCGCATCGGGCTTTTACCGTATTTATCGTCACACGCTGTAAAGCAGTTCGCCGTAAGTCGGGAAGGGCCAGTAACTGCCGTCGACGAGCATTTCGAGCTCGTCCGCGGTGCCGCGCAGGGCGTTCATCGCGGGGATAAGCTCGTCGCGGCAGAGGTCCGCGCGCTTCGCGAAGTCTTCCTCGGCGCGCACCCGCTCCGCCGTCGCGTCGAGCGCTTCCGTCTGAGAGTAAAACTCTCCCGCGAGGGCGTTTATCCTGCCTGTCAGCTTAGCGTCCGCGTCGCCGGAAACGTCGCGGCCGAGCGCGTTTTTGCGCGCCAGCATACCCTCGGAAAGCCGCCCCTCGAATTCGAGCGCGGCGGGGAGTATATCCTTTTTCGCCATATCGAGCATCGTGAACGCCTCGATGAGGTTGACGCTGCAATAGTTCTCGGTCAGTATCTCGCGGCGCGAGAGGATTTCTTTTTCCGTGAAGATTCCGTGCTTCGTGAAAAGCTCGACGTTCTTCGGCGAAACGAAGTACGGCAGCGCGTCCGCGGTCGTCGGCAGATCGAGCAGTCCGCGCTTTTTCGCTTCCTCGACCCATTCGTCCGAGTAGTTGTTGCCGTTGAAAACGATGCGCTTGTGCGCGGCGTAGGTGTCGCGCAGGATCGCTTCGACCTCGGAGTCGAAATCCGCGGCCGATTCGAGCCGGTCGGCGAAGCCGGAGAGCACGTCCGCGACGATGGTGTTTATCACGATGTTCGGACCGGAAATCGAGAAGGACGAGCCGGGCATACGGAACTCGAACTTGTTTCCGGTGAAGGCGACGGGCGAGGTGCGGTTGCGGTCTATCGTGTCCTTGCGGAAATCGGGAATGACGTTGACGCCCGTCTTCATGCGTTCCGCCTTTTCCGGCTCGTAGGGGACGCCGCTTTCGATCGCGTCGAAAATCGCGGTCAGCTCGGCTCCGATGTAGATGGAGATTATCGCCGGAGGCGCTTCCGTCGCGCCGAGGCGCAGGTCGTTGCCCGCGGAGGCGGAGGTCACGCGGAGCAGGTCCTGATGCATGTCGACCGCCTTTATGACTGCGGCGACGAAGAGCAGGAACTGCTTGTTTTCATACGGCTTTTTGCCGGGATTGAAAAGGTTGACGCCGGTATCGGTGGAGAGCGACCAGTTGTTGTGCTTGCCGCTGCCGTTGACTCCGGCGAAGGGCTTTTCGTGGAGAAGGCAGGTCAGCCCGTGTTTTTCCGCGAGTTTTTTCATTATCTCCATCGTCAGCTGATTGTGATCGGTGGCGGTGTTCGCGGAGGCGTAGACCGGCGCCAACTCGTGCTGCGCCGGAGCGGCTTCGTTGTGCTCCGTCTTCGCGTAGACGCCGAGCTTCCAGAGCTCGAGATTCAGCTCGCGCATGAAGTCCATGACGCGCGGGCGGATCGCGCCGAAGTAGTGATCCTCAAGCTCCTGTCTTTTCGGCGGCTTCGCTCCGAAGAGCGTCCTGCCGGTGAACTTCAGGTCCTTGCGCTCGTCGGCGAGCGCCTTGTCGATGAGGAAGTATTCCTGTTCCGCGCCGACCTGCGGGATAACGCGTCCGGCGTCGGAGCCGAACAGACGCAGCACGCGGAGCGCCTGCGTGTTTATGACCTCCATCGTGCGGAGCAGGGGAGTCTTCTTATCCAGCATCTCGCCGCCGTAAGAGCAGAAGGCGGTGGGAATGCAGAGGGAATCGTCCTTCAAAAAAGCGTACGACGTCGGGTCCCAGGCGGTGTAGCCGCGCGCTTCGAAGGTCGCGCGCAGTCCGCCGGAGGGGAAGCAGGAGGCGTCCGGCTCGCCGCGGCGCAGCTCCTTGCCGGAAAACTCCATGATAACGCCGCCGTCCGCCTGCGGGGAGATGAAGCTGTCGTGCTTCTCGGCGGTGACGCCGGTCATCGGCTGGAACCAGTGAGTGAAATGCGTCGCGCCGTTTTCGATAGCCCAGTCCTTCATCGCGGCGGCGACTTCGTTCGCGACGGTCTTGTCGAGCTCGCGGCCCTCGGCTATCGCGGCGTGTATCGCTTCGTATACCTCCTTCGGCAGGCGCTCGCGCATCGTGGCGTCGTTGAACACCTTGCAGCCGAAAAGGGAGGGAATATCGGTATAATTATCCATATCTTTTCCTTTCGCTCAGAGGAGCTTGATCCCGTGTTTGCGGCAGGCGGCGAGCGTGTCCTCATCCCAGACGGAGACCTGGACCTCGCCTATATGCGCCTTGCCGAGCAGCAGCATGCAAAGACGGGACTGTCCGATTCCGCCGCCAATCGTGAGCGGCAGCGTTCCGTCCAGCACCATGCGGTGGAAGGGGAAACGCCTGCGCTCGTCGGCGCCGGCTTTCTTCAGCTGCTCGTCCATGGAAACGGAGTCGACGCGTATTCCCATCGAGGAGATCTCGAACGCGCAATCGAGCAGCTCGTTATAAAACATTATGTCGCCGTTCAGCTTCCAGTCGTCGTAGTCGGGGGCGCGCCCGTCGTGCTTCTGACCGGAGGCGAGGACGCCGCCTATCTGCATGATGAAAGCGGTGTGATGCTGTCGCAGGAAGGCGTTCTCGCGCTGCTTCGGCGTCATGTCGGGATACATATCCTCGAGCTCCTGCGTCGTTACGAACGCGACCTCGCGGTCGAGCGTGACGGAAATTGCGGGGTACTGCTTTTTAAGATAATCGAGGGTGTCGCATATCGCGCCGACCTCGGCTATAACGGTGTTTTTGAGGTATTCGACGTTCCTGTCTTCGCGGGTGATGACCTTTTCCCAGTCCCACTGGTCGGTGTAGACGGAGTGGAGGTTATCGAGCGTTTCGTCGCGGCGGATGGCGTTCATATCGGTGCAGAGGCCTTCGCCCGCGGGGAAGCCGTATTCGTAAAGCGCCAGGCGCTTCCACTTCGCGAGCGAGTGGACGACGGCGGCGTTTCCGCCGGTTTCGGGAATGTCGAAGACGACGGGGCGTTCGACGCCGTTGAGGTCGTCGTTGAGTCCGGTCGCGGGATCGACAAAAAGCGGCGCGGAAACGCGCTTGAGATTCAGCGCGGAGCAGAGATTATCCTGAAACACCCTCTTTATGCAGCCGATCGCGGTCTGCGTTTCATAGAGGGAGAGGGCGGAGGTGTATCCCGCGGGAATGTGTATCTTGCTCATGATTTCTGCTCCTTTTCAGGCGCCGGATTCAAACCGGAAAACATTACGCCATTATATTTTGTATATTCTGGATTATAGGATTAAGGGCGGATTTTGTCAATACTTTTTTGCCGCGAGGAACGCGAAATCTCATTATTCTTATTTACACTTATTTGCACGCTGCCGGGAACCGACACCGAATCGCGCCTTACGCAGATAGCGGAGGAGCAGATCGCGGAAGAGGCGGTCGCGCCGGAGCGGGCGCAGGCTGCTCCCACGGCGACGCAGACGGTGCAAACTCCGACGATAACGGAGGCTGTTTCGCAGATTACGTCCGAAAACAAAAACGCGAGAAACGAAGAAATAACGGCTCCTGCGGAAACGCAGGCGCAGGCGGTCAATTCCGCAAACCGTAAAGTGTGGAACGCCATTGCCGAAGATTTAGGAAAGAACGGACGCGAGGAGTTTCTCAAGCTGTATGCGGAAGATCTTCCGGCCGGTTCGCTCGACGCCGTTGGCAAGGATTTTATAACCTTCTATAATGCCGGCAAGCGCGGGGAAAACGTTGGCAATATGCCGATAGAATCGCGCATATCGGCGCTCGAGGCGTTCGACGGGGATATAGACGCGCTTACCGCGAGCGAGAAGGCAGCTTATATAGCCGGAGCGGAAGATGCGGGGTTGATGATGGCGAAAGAAAACAGCCTTGTCGAAGACAGGGCTGTTGATGATGGGGTTATTGATCTCTCTAACGACACAGAGCTTGCAAAAAGAGTTGAAGGAAAACACGGTTCGGAAAGATATAACGCTATTCGCGATTACATACTCGACGAACTCAGCGGCATCGATGTCGTTTTGAGTGATGGCAATAATGCGGTTGTCGACAGAAAAGACGCGCAGCATATCGCACACAAAGCAGGAGACAAAAAGACGAGGGCGATATCAGAGATCAAACGACTTGTTGAACGCGCAAAGCTTATTGCGACGGAAAATAGTGTTGACAATAACAAATTCAGGAACTTCAGATACTATGAGGCATCCGTACGCTATCACGATAAGACATTCCCTGTATACGTAAACGTCGGAATAGCGAAAAACGACGGCTCTTATCACATATATGATATTACACATAAATTAAGAGCTACCGCCCACCGACTTAACGATGTGGGGCGCGTCAATCAGACTTACGCCCTGGAAGCAGTACCTCTTACAAAAGATAGTATACCCGATAATCCCGAAAAAGTCAATACTGTTTCTAAAAAAACTGAACGTCTTGACGTGAAGAGGGAAACCGGTCTGAAGGATGACCGCTTCTACGCGCCGCGCGAGATAGAGAACGCAAAGGAAAAGTTCGAGGTCGCGCAGCAGCGCATTACGAACGCAAATAAGCAACAGGTCATCCAGGCGCGCGCAGATATCGTGATATTCGCTCACAACCGAAACGCCGCCGAGGAGCTCGGCATTTCCCAGGCGGAGCTGAACAAGAAGTTGCGGAGCTGGACGAAGTATTCAGCTTCGGCGCGCGAAATCAGCGAGAGGATAAACGCAGGCGTGCCGCTTGAAAACAGATGGACCGGGATAGAAAACTGCGCGTGGGTCAATCAGGCGTCGGTATCTCAGAAGGATATCGATATGCTCGTCAAAAGTGTTACCGGCGATCCGAACGGCGTGGAGCGCAAATACATAGCGCGCACGATGCTTGCACTCGATACGCATATCGACTACAGAGGGCTTAATTTTATATTCGAGTCGAAGGCGGAGCTGAATAAAAAGCACGGCTTTTCCGGAAGGACGAACGGCATCTATAACGGCGTTGACACAATAGTCTGCAAGTACATGGCGCCGAATACCGTTGCGCACGAGATGGGGCATTACCTCGATATGCGTTTCGGGCGCGATCTCGAGGGCGCGAGAGAAGACTCGAACGTATGGCTCACGAGAAGCGTGAACAAGGACGCTGTCCGCGAAAGATACGGAGAGGACGGCGTTAAGTTCGTCGATAACTTCGATGCGTTCGTTGACGGATTGGCGAATGTTGGGGATGCGCAGAGTGGTTACTCAGGAGATCGCGCCGAGGTATTCGCCCGTTTCGTCGCGCGCTTTGTGGAGTGGACGGAGAACGTTGCTGCAGGATACCGTATGAGCAACTATGAGTATAACAGCTATAACGACCGCTTTACAACTGCGCAGTACGTAGAGTTCGCGCGTTTGCTGCAGGAGAAGGCGTTGCTTGACGAGATGAGGGCGAAAGAGGCCGTTGCTGCAGACAAAACTACCAGAGTGTTGGTGGACGGAAACAGTGAAAAATATGATATAGGTGTTCTCGAAAACGGGAACACCTATGTGATAGCGAGCAGAAATGTTATTACTGCTTCCGATGTTCCGACTATGAGGAGGCAAATAACGAACTTTTTTCAAACGCTCATAGGTGCTGACAATGGCACTGAGATACCTACGATCGAGGGTGATGTTCTTACCATTACAAAAGCTCAAACTGGTAACAAAGCGAGAGATAATTATATAGAGGTGAACGGCAAAAGAATCAGAATGCTTGATAATGAGTTTGCGGTAAAAGTACGTGCTGAAGCGCATATAGATGAACTTGCGGAAACATCGGGAAAAAGAAATGCCAAAACGGATGAAAAGAAACATTCGTTTGCGCGGGACGGATTCGTTTACAGAACTGCGTTTTTCCAGGATTTCGATGGAAAGTATTATAAAATAACGCTCTCCGTGGGGAAGAACGGAGAGACGGCGACAGTATATAATATCGGCAAAATAAAAGAAGACAAACTGCCGTCAGCTAAACTAATAGCCGTCGTGGGGTCAAAGCCCCTTGGCAATATGTCCTCTGCCAGTTATGATACCCCGCTTTTCACAAAAAGTCAAGAGGGAATTGAAAAATATTTTCACGACGACGAACCCGATGCCGTTGCGGATGCCTACGCTGACCTGCGGAAGCAGCTCGCGGAGGCGAATCGCAAGCTCGCCGAGGTCGAAGGGCAGCGCGACCGCGCGAGAGCGCAGCTCAAACGCACGGAGCAGCCGACGGTGCGTTCCGACGACGCGAGGAAGATCGCGCGAGAGTTTATCAAGCGGTACGGCTCGGACGCCAACGTGGACGGTATCAGTAAAGCTCTCGAGGATCTTGGCAACCTTATCGTGCGCGGAGGCGACGAGAAGGGCGACGCGACATTTACCCGCGTCAGCGAGAAGGCCGCCGACATTATGTACGGCATCATCTCCGCGAGCGACAGCGTCTACGATCCGGACGAGGTCGCGCTGCACAAGGAGATACGCGACTCTATCCGATCTACTCCACTTTATATCAGCAGGTTTGAAAAAGCCGAAATTTATGCTTGCAATTGCGTTGCGGAAAGGGTAGAATATACTCAAACGGAGGTAGCGATATGAAAGGCAGCTTCAGAGAAGACAGACAACAGAATATTTCGATGCTCACCGACTACTACGAAATGACGATGGGCAACGGATACTTGAAATACTTCGGCGACAAGATCGCCTATTTCGACGCGTTTTTCCGCCGTATCCCCGACGGGGGCGGCTACGCGGTCATGGCGGGTCTGGAATCGGTCGTCGACTACGTGTCCAACCTGCGCTTCACCGGCGAGGATATCGATTATCTCCGCGGGCAGAAGATGTTTTCGGAGGAGTTCCTCGAGTTCCTCCGCGATTTCAAGTTCACCTGCGACGTCTGGGCGATACCGGAGGGAACGCCCGTGTTCCCGGGCGAGCCGCTCGTAACGGTGCGCGGTCCGATAGCGCAGGCGCAGCTGCTTGAAACGGCGCTGCTGCTGCTCGTCAACCACCAGTCGCTTATCGCGACGAAGGCGAGCCGCATCGTCCGCGCCGCCGACGGCAGAGCGATAAGCGAATTCGGCGCCCGCCGCGCCCACGGCGTCAGCAGCGCGCTTTTCGCGGCGCGTTCCGCCTACATCGCCGGCTGCGCGAACACCTCAAACGTCATGGCGGCGCAGGAGTTCGGTATCCCGTGTTCCGGCACGATGGCGCATTCCTGGGTGCAGATGTTCGACGACGAGTATTCCGCCTTCGCCGCCTACGCGGAGACCTATCCCGACGCCTGCGTTCTGCTCATCGACACCTATAACGTGCTGAAAAGCGGACTCCCGAACGCGATAAAGGCGTTCGACGAAGTGCTGAAGCCGATGGGCAAACGCCCGCTCGGCGTCCGCATCGACTCCGGCGACATCGCGTACCTGACCAAAAAGATCCGCGCGCGTCTTGACGCCGCGGGCTATCCCGACTGCAAGATCGTCGTCAGCAACTCGCTCGACGAGCGCATAATCCGCGACACGCTGATGCAGGGCGCGCAGATCGACTTTTTCGGCGTCGGCGAACGCCTCGTAACGAGCGAAACCGAGCCCGTTTTCGGCGGCGTCTACAAGCTCTGCGCGGTCGAAAACGACGGCGAGATAATCCCGAAAATCAAGATAAGCGAAAACCCGGCTAAGATAACGACGCCTTATTTCAAGCAGGTCTACCGCCTCTACGAGCGCGGCACCGGCAAGGCGATAGCCGACGTCGTTACCGCTTACGACGAAACCATCGACGACACGAAGCCGTACGAGATCTTCGATCCGGTCTACACCTGGAAGCGCAAGATCGTTACCGACTTCACCGCGCGCAAGCTCACGCAGCGCATTTTCGACGGCGGCAAACTCGTCTACGACCTGCCGGACATCAACGAGATAAAGAATTACTGCGCCGAGCAGATCGACACGCTCTGGGGCGAGGTTACCCGCTTCGAGAATCCGCACGAATACTACGTCGACCTTTCGCAGCGCATCTGGGATATCAAGGACAATATACTCAAAAAGGAGCAGTATAACATTTGATCAGCGTAAAGCTCGTCTGCGTCGGCAAGCTGAAGGAAGCGTGGCTTTCCGCCGCCTGCGCCGAATATGCGAAACGCCTTTCCCGCTACTGCCGGCTGACCGTGGCGGAGCTTGCGGAGCATACGCTGCCGGAGAAGCCGTCGGAAGCGGAGATTGCATCCGCGCTCGAAAAGGAGGGCGCGGAGATAGTCAGGGCGTGCGAGGGGCACTACGTTATCGCCGCCTGCGTAGAAGGAATGCAGCTCGGCTCGGAGGAGCTTTCGCAGACGCTCGACCGCCTTTCCGTCGAGGGCAGGGGAAAGGTCGCCTTCGTCATCGGCAGCTCCCACGGACTGTCCGACTCCGTGAAGCGCGGCGCGGATATGCGGCTTTCGGTGTCGAAAATGACGTTTCCGCATCAGCTCTTCCGCGTGATGCTGCTCGAGCAGATTTACCGCGCTTTTTCGATCTCCGCCGGCGCGAAATACCACAAATAACGCTCGAATTATTCTCAAACCGCCTCCCGAAACGGCAGGGAGGCGGTTTTTATTGTAAAGGAAAACCACGCGATAGTCGCGTGGTTGGAAAAAGGTTAACCGATAAAGAAAAATCCTCCAAATGTGATAGAATAGGATGACCTGCCAGTCAAACAAACAACACAAAAGGAGGATAAATCTATGCCAAAAGAA
>JAFZXI010000057.1 GCA_017616855.1 Clostridia bacterium
CACTGCGAGTAAAGCGAGCAACATCATTACGGCGACAGCCGTAACATCACTTGCCGCAAAGCGGCAAACATCACTGACTTCTTCGACGTTTGGCACACAAACGTCCTGCTTGCAATAGTAAATGACAAAAATACCGACTGATTTCTTCATTCAGTCGGTATTTTTCTCTCTGTCCTTAAGAGTGCCTCCCTTTCGGGAGCCGCTTTTTCCTTAATATTCGCGCAGCGAATATATCATATCGCGTCAGCGATATATCATATGTCGAAGACATATATCATATCACGCATATGCGTGATATATCATTGCGCCTGTGCCTGCACGGGCGCTTGCGCTTACTTCTTATGCTGCTTCCGCCATTCTTCTATCTGCGCCAACCTGTCCTTAAACTTCGTTTCGAGGCCCTGGGAGGTCGGGACGTAATACTTCTTCCCGAGCAGCGAATCGGGCAGGCACTGCATATCCGTCAGCTTATCCTCGAAGTCGTGCGCGTACTGATACCCCTTGCCGTAGCCGACGTCGCGCATCAGGCGCGTGACGCCGTTGCGTATCTGCAGCGGGACCGGCTCGGCGAGCATCTTGTTCGCGTCCTCCTTCGCGGTCTCGTAAGCCATATAAAGCGAATTCGACTTCGGCACGAGGGAAAGATAGACGACCGCCTGCGTCAGATGCACGCTGCATTCCGGCATGCCGATGAAGTGGCACGCCTGATAGACCGCGACCGCCAACTCCAGCGCGCGCGGATCGGCGAGGCCTACGTCCTCGCTCGCGAAGCGGACGATGCGCCGCGCGACGTAAAGCGGGTCCTCCCCCGCCTCGAGCATGCGCGAAAGCCAATAGACCGCCGCGTCCGGATCGGAGTTGCGCATCGACTTATGCAGCGCGGAGATGAGGTTATAATGCTCCTCGCCGTTCTTGTCGTAAAGCAGCGATTTTTTCGAGGTGCACTGCTCGACGGTCTCGACGGAAACGACGGTCGCGTCGCCTTCGGAGTCGCCGTTCAGCACCGCCATTTCGAGCGTCGTCAGCGCGGCGCGCGCGTCGCCGTTGGCGAAGACCGCAATCATGCGTATGACCTCGTCGGCGATCTCGACGCGCTGTCCGCCGAAGCCGCGCGGATCGGTGATCGCGCGTTTCAGCAGCTCGACCAGGTCGTCCTCGGTCAGCGCCTTCAGCACGAAGACGCGGCAGCGCGAAAGCAGCGCCCCGTTGACCTCGAAGGAGGGGTTCTCGGTCGTCGCGCCGATCATGATGATGCTCCCCTTCTCGACGAAGGGCAGGAACGCGTCCTGCTGCGCCTTGTTGAAGCGGTGGATTTCGTCGACGAAGAGTATCGTCTTCTCGCCGAACTTGCGGTTATCCTCCGCCTGCTGCATGACGGCGCGGATCTCCTTTATGCCGCTCGTTACGGCGGAGAAGTTGATGAACTTCGCTTTCGTCTGGTTGGCGATGACCGCCGCGAGCGTCGTTTTGCCGACGCCGGGAGGACCCCAGAATATCATCGAGGAGACCGCGTCCTGCTCGATCATGCGCCGCAGCAGCCGCCCCTCGCCGATAAGCTGGCGCTGGCCGACGATCTCGTCGACGGTGCGCGGACGGAGCCGCGCCGCGAGCGGCTGGGTCATATCGACCGCCGTTTCGGTATTGAATTCGCTCATGTATTCTCCCCCTTTCGGGAAATGCCGTTATATTTCAGTCCGCGCCCTCGAGGAAGTTCACCTCGCGGACGGAGCCGGAGGCGCCGACGCGGAAGGTCTTTATCTCGTTCGGTCTGAACGCCGCCTCGAAGTCGGCTTTCGCCGCCCCGCAGACGATGCGTGCGCGCGTTTCTTCTCCGCGCGTTTCGTAAAGGCGCAGTATCGCGTCGCCGGAGCCGTCCTCGCAGCGCTTCAGCGCCGTGAGCAGGACGTTATCCGCGCTTAACGTAAGGAAACCGCGCCGCTGCGGCGCCTCGCCTTTGTGGTAGCCCTCCGGTATCGCGGCGGGGCGGATATTGAACTTAAGCGCCTCGCGGACGACGTCGGTCTTTTCGGCTTCGCCTTCGGCGAGGAAAACGCCGTATTCGAAGCGGCTGACGCCCTCGTCGGTGTAGTCGTAATCGTCGAAGGGGCGGTCGGAATAGTGGTCGGCGAAGATCGCGTTGCGTATCAGCGTCAGGCGCAGGGCGCCTTCGGGACAGTCGCAGGAATACTTCGAGTCGTTCAGCAGCGCGAGGGTGCGGCGGCCTCCGTTATCGAAGCTGACGGCGCACCATTTCTGCGCCGGCCACTCCTCGCCGTTGACGGGGTGCTTTTCATAGCCGCAGGGTATCTCGCAGACGTTCACGGCGTTGCCGCCCGCGAACGGGAAGGAAGCTTTCAGCAGCGTGTGCGGCTCGTTCCAGTTCGCCTTGCAGCGCACGCGGAGGACCTTCTGCTCCCGCGCGAGGATGAACTCCTGCGTCAGCGTCGAAGCGCCGAAAACGTGTTTGACGCGTATGACCTCTCGCGCGGGGGTGCGCTCCGCGACCTCGATGCCGGCGAGGCGCATGACGCCCTTGATTTTGTCGAACTTGAAGACGCCGTGCGCCCAGGTGTCGCTCTCCGCGTCGTCGATAACGACGGGCACGGCGGCGGGGCGCTCGGGCGAGGCGTAGTCGAAGCCGCTCGCCTTGTCGACAAGCGAGGTGATGAAGCCGGTTTTCTCATCGAAGACCGCTCTGACGTATTCGTTCTCGAGCGTCAGGTCGTCCGGCCGCGCGGGTCTGACGTCCTTCGCGCTGACGCTCTCGTCGGCGGTGACCCAATAGGTCGCGTAACCGAGCGCGGGCAGGTCGGCGGTGAAGACGGTGTCGAGGTGGGTATCGTTCATGCGCGAGGAGCGCGTGCTGCCGAAGGGCACGTCCGCGCCCGACGCGTCTGTGACGCGCGAGGAGGGCTTGCCGACGCGGACGGTGGCTTTCACCGCGAACGGCAGCGGATTGAAGACGACGAAGGGGCGCGGAAAGGCGCTCCCGTTATTCCGCGCGCGCGGCTCGCCGACGCCTTCGAGCCACGTATCGACGCCGCCGGAAATGCGCAGCAGCGCCTCGTCGAAAATACGCTCAGACGCGTTTATCGCGCCGCCGAGCGAATCCGCGGCGTCTACGTACGCCTCGCGTATCGCGCAGCCGCAGAGTATATCGTGGAACTGGTTGAAGCAGACCTCGCGCCACGCCGCCTTGAACTCCTCCGTCTTGTCCATGCCGGCGGCGAAGGCGAACGCCTCGGAGGCGTAAAGCGAGTTTTCGGCGCGGCGGTTCAGCGCCTTTATCGCGCCGTTTACGGAGTAGCAGCCGCTCGCGTGGTGGTACAGCCCGTCCCTGTGAACGGGCAGGTTTTTCGCGTTCAGCGCGGCGAAGTAACCGTCCGGCGAGTCGAAACCGTCGCCCCCGCGCTTCACCTCGCGCAAGTGCTCGATATCCGCCTTGGTCGGGCCGCCGCCGTGGTTGCCGACGCCGTAAAAAAGCATCACGCCCGCGCCGGCTTCTTCGCCGATGCGGCGCAGTTCCGCGAGCGCGGAGTCGATATTCTCCGCGCCGCTGACGCAGTAGGTGTCAAGCACCTTATAAGCCGGAACGCGCGTGCCGTCTGTCCCCTCCCAAACGAAGACGAAGGGGACGGCGGGGTTCTCGCGCCTGTCCGGACGCATGAAAACGTAGGAATCCATGCCGCCGAGCTTCAGCAGCTGCGGCAGGTTGCCGTTATGCCCGAAGCTGTCGACGTTGTAGCCGGTGCGGCATATTTTTCCGAACTTCTCTTTATAATAAAGCTGCGAATAAAGCGCCTGCCGCGCGAAGCTCTCGCCGCTCGGCAGGTTGCAGTCGGGCTGCACCCACAAGCCGCCGACGGGCACCCAGCGCCCCTCCTCCACGCGCCCGCGTATCTCCGCGAACATCGCGGGGTCGAGCTCCTCGACCCACCTGTAATACGCCGCGGAGGAGCAGGTGAAGACGAAATCGCCGTATTCGTTAAGCCGGTCGAGCGCGCTGCGGAAGGTCTGCAGCACCTCGCCGCGCCCCTCGCTTCTGCGCCAGAGCCAGACGGGGTCGAGGTGCGCGTTGCCTATGAACTTTATTTCGGGCGTGCCGTTCATACGTTACCTCTTTCAATCCTGCTTGTCATAGGTTATCGAAATCTTTTTGCCGTCGGTGGTGACGACGATATCGCCGAGCTCGTCGTTGCGGTAGACCTGCGCGCCCGCCTTTTTCAGGCGTTTGAGCGCCTGCGAATGCGGGTGGCCGTAGTCGTTGTCCCTGCCGACCTGGATAACGGCGTATTCCGGCGTCGCCGCCTTCAGGAAGTCGTCGCCGGAGGCGTCGCGGCTGCCGTGATGCCCGACCTTCAGCACGTCGACGTCAAGATCCTCGCCCTTCGCGAGCATCTCCTTCTCATACTCGGTCTCGGCGTCGCCGACAAAGAGGAAGGTCGTTTCGCCGTAAGTGAACTTCATAACGTAGGAGTTATTGTTCATGACCGCGGAGGTGTCCGACGTATCGGGGTCCGCGTCGATGCCGTCGTCGAGGACCTCGAGGGTGCCGCCGGAAAGCTCTATTACGTCGCCCGGCTTCGCGGTATGCGCCGGAATGCGCTTTTTATCCGCCGCCTTCAGAACGTCTTTGCAGAAGTTCATATCGACGGTTTTCGTCGGTATTATCAGCTCGTCGACGTCGAACTGCAGTATCACGTCGTCCATGCCGCCCATGTGGTCGGCGTGGGCGTGGGTGCAGATCGCGTAATTCAGGCGCTTTACGCCGTGTTCGTTGAGGTAGGCGGCGATCTTCTGCGAATCCTCGTTTTCGCCGGCGTCGATCATTATCGCGCCGTCATCGCATTCGATAAGAATGCAGTCGCCCTGCCCGACGTCGATGAAGTGGACGTTCACGGCGCCCTCCTCAAGCGTCGGAGCGCCCGACTCCTCCCCGCCGCCGAAGCCGCCGCAGAGCCAGATTATGCCCGCGATGACCGCCACGAAGGCGATGACTGTCACCAGTCCGACGAGCGTGCCCTTCAGCGTCTCGCCGTCCGCCTCGTATCGCACGCCGCGGCTGACGCGCTTCTTGGTGCGCCTTTTGCTTGACGCGGAGGTCGTCTTTCTTTTTCTTTCAGCCATACGCTACCTCCCGAGTTCCGTGACGAGCGCGCGGAGTTCTTTTTCGCTCACGAGGCGCGGAAGCACCCGCGCGAGCGTGTTCGAGTTCATGTTCGCGGGCAGCCCGAGCCGCTTCGCGAGCAAAGCGCGCATGGACGCGCTGTTCGCGCCGCCGCAGACGCCGAGCCCGGTCAGAAACGCCTTCGTGAAGGGCGCGGCGCTCTCCCCTTCGCCGACTCCGGCGCGGCGGAACGCCTCGATTATCACTTCGTCGGGCAGCCCTTCGGCGCCGAGCAGCCCCTCCTTAGACGGGGCGCGCTTGCGGCGCTCCCTGCCCTCGACGTCGGGGAGGAACACGTCCCACACCCTGCCGCCGGAGCAGAAATCCTTTATGTAATTCCTGATGCGGAAGCCCGCTTTGTCGGGGTCCGTTATTATCACTATGCCGTCGCCGTGAGCGAGCGTTTTTATCAGCTCGCGCTTGGCGGCGTTTTTGTATATGCCGAAGCCGCCCGTCTCGATAACGGGCGCGTCGAAGATATTGGCGAGGCGCGCTTTATCGTAGCGCCCCTCGACGACAATCGCGGGCTTCAGCTTTATCATTCTTTCTCCCCGAGCGCGGCGAGACCGCCTATCAGTTCGTAATACACCTCGTAGCCGGCGAAATCGCGCTTCAGGCGGCGCTCGGCGTTCACGCAGAGCAGCGCGGCTTTGCGGAAATACTCCGTCGGTCTGCCCTTGAGACGCGCGGCGGCGCGCTTGAGCGGGTAGTTCGATTTGACGTAGGAAAACTTACCTTCGAGCGGAGCCCAGCTCCCCGTTTTATCCCTCGCGACGGCGACGCGGTACATCGCGACGAAGCCGCTGATGACCGTCGGCATAAACTCGCGCGGGTCCGCCTTCGTAGAAGCGAGCTCATCGAGGATCGAATAGGCGTCGGCGTATCTGCCGTCGGCGATCGCGTCGGCGAGGCGGAAGGAATCCTCCTCGACCGTGTTATATGTGACGGCGGAAAGCATCGCCTCCGTCACGGCCTTTTCGCCGGAAGCGGCGAGGATATCGGCGTTATTCTTTATCGCGTACATGTCGCCGGCGCATATCTCCGCGAGCTTGCGCGCGGTGCGGCGCTCGATCGCGACGCCTTTTTCGGCGAGCAGCGAGGTTATCCACACCTCCGCCTTGTCGGGCGGGAGGCGGTCGCAGGAAACGACGTTGGCGTCGGCGAAGACCTTGAGCGCGCGGGCGACCTTTCTGTCCGGCCTGCCCTTCGGCTGCTCGAAGGAAAGCGGCTGATTGATGAAGAGGAATATCAGCACGCACTCCTCGGGAAGCTCCGCGATGAGCCGCGCGAGCGACTCCGCCTGCTCGTCGCCGCCGGCGTAGATATCCGGGTCGCGCAGCAGGACGACGCGCTTTTCCGAAAGCATCGGGAGCGCCATCGTCAGATCGCGCAGGCGCCCGATATCGAGCTCCTGGAACAGCTCGGTGAAGTCGAAGCTTCGTGCGGCTTCCTCGACGTATGCGGAAATAACGCGCCCGGCGGAGAGGTTTTTCAGGTAGTCCTCCTCCCCGTAAAGCACGATGGCGCCGCCTATCGCCTTGCGGCGGAGCAGCGTTTTCAGCGTATCGGTGTCAAGCCGTTTCATATATTCACCCCTTTGGGCTGATTGGCAATAAGAAAAGCTAACTCAGGCGCAGGCCTTCGTCGTCGCAGAAGAAGGTCAGCACGCCCTCGCCGGCGGAGTAAAGCGTACGCTCCGCGGCGGCTTCGGCGTAGTCCGACGGGCGCCCGACGATAAGCAAAGGCGCCTCCGCGGCGCAGCCGGTGCGGGAGAAAACGACGTCGGGCGAGTTCCGCGCGCGGCTCCTGCCGGTGAACGCCGCGAGGGTTCCGCCGCAGGAAAGGTACATATCAAGCCCGCTTTCGTCCGAAACGAGCGTGAGCTCCGCGGGTCCGAGTCCGGCGCGGCTGACGCCGACGCCCTCAACGCCCTCCTCCGCGCAGACGGAAGGCACGAGCGGTTCGCCCGCTCCGAGACGCGAGGCAAGCCGCTTCGCCGCCGGAACGGAGTAGACGTCGCCCGCGACTACGGCGTCGGCGGAGATTATCCCGATGCCCGCCGCGCGGCTGAGCACTCCGGGGAAGGAGCTTTCGGCAAGGCGCGACACGTAGAGCACGCGTTTGCCGCCGCAGGTAACGAAGTCCGCCTGCGCGACGCCCGCGTAGACGCTGTCAATGCGGACGCGCTTCGCGCCCTCCCGCGCGTTCACGCACACGCCGCAAAGGAAGACCGACGCCGCGAGCGCGATCGCGGTAAGGCGGCGCGCCCGCCCGCGCTTTATCGCGACGAAGGCGGAGACGGCGGCGAGCGCTCCTATCGCGAAGAAGGGATACGCGACGTATGTATACGCGAACGGAAGCGACGCGAGCTTATCCGTTATCCAGACGAGCCAGCTCACGCCGACTCCGGCGACGCGCAGGAAGCCGACGCCTATCCAGGGCAGCACCGCCGCCGGAAATCCGAGCGTCAGCGTTATCGCCGCGGGCGCGAGGGTCAGCAGGTTCGCGAGCGGCGCGATAAGCGACACGCTCCCGAAGCAGAGCACCGTCACGGGAAGCGTGGCGAGCCACGCCGCGACGGACTGCGCGATGACCTCCGAAACGCCGTAAAGCAGGCCGCGCACGGGGCGGGTCCTTTCGCGCGTTTTGAGCTTTTTCGCGAGCCACCCGCGTATCCGCGGCGCGATGACGAGCAGTCCCGCGGTCGCGGAAGCGGAAAGCAGGAAGCCGACGTCCCGCACTATCGAGGGTGAGACCGCGCACATCAGCGTTACGGCGATGCCGAGCGAGTTAAGCCCGTCGCCCTCTCTGCCGGAAAAGTCGGCGGTCAGCACTATCGAAAGCATCAGCGCCGCGCGCACCGCCGAGGGCGAGAACGCCGTCAGCGCCGCGAGCAGCCAGACGAGTATCAGCGCGGGTATCACCGGCGGCCGCTTCGTCAGCCGCCGCAGTATCTCATAGCAAAACATCGTTATCGTAACGACGTGGAGCCCCGAAACGACGAGCAGGTGCGAGACGCCGCACTTGCGGAACGCGAGCGTCGTCTCCGCGGAAACGCCGCTCTTGTCCCCGAGCAGCAGCGCGGAGAGCAGCGAGCTGTTTTCGGTCCTGCCGTCCGCGCGGAGCAGGCCGAGCATGTATTCCTTGAGCTTCAGGCAGTAGTAATAAGGCGTTTTGCGCGCCGTGCCCGAGACTAAGGGCTCCTCCGTCGCGGTCAGGCGGTAGAGCACGCCGTCGTCGACTTCCTCCGACGGCACCGCCCTGACGCGGGCGGAAAACTTCAGGATATCGTAGCTCTCCGCCTTGAAATCCGAGTCGAGCCAGACCTGCGCCTTATCGGAGCTTTCGCAGGTGTCGCCGTCGACGGTGAGCTTCCGCAGGCGGAGCGTATAGGTCGTGCCGAACTCCCCCTCCGAGGGCAGCTCGCAGACGTAGCCCTCGACGTAGGCGAGCTTGCCGTCGAAGCGCTCCGCGCGCGAATCGACGATGACGCCGCGCAGGAGTCCCCACGCGCCGGACGCCGCGAAAATACAGAGCAGCGCGAGCAGCAGACGGCGGAAGCGCTTCCCGCAAAAGAGCAGCGCGGCAAAGCACGCGACCGCCGCGCCCAGCCAAAGCGCCTTGACCGGCAGCAGCAGAAGCGAAAGCATCATCACCGCGCCCGCGGCGAGCATCGGCCGCTTCAGCAGCATATCCGCACTCCCTTTTTCAGCGGTCCGTCTCCGCGGAGCGCCGTTTTATCTTTCCGAAAAGACGACGCCGACGCGCCGCAGCAGCCAGAGCAGCACGCATATCAGATACGAGCCCGCTATCATCGCGGGCATGTAGAAATACCATTTCCCTCCGTCGTTGAAGAAGTAGAAGTCCTCCCAGCCCTTTATCAGCATGACCTCGGCGGCGTAGACCGCGCCGTAGAGCACCGTCGGGATAAGCCCGAGGAAGGTGTCGCGGAAGCGCATTTCGCCCCTGCATTCCGTGAAGCCGAAGGAGATTATCATCAGCAGCGGGGTTATCAGGTGCATGAAAAGGTTGTTGCCGTCGAACATCACGCCGTAGCCGTATTTCAGCCCGAGCCCGTAGCCGTATTTCGGCCCGAGCAGGAACAGCACCGTGAACAGCGTCAGCGTCACGGCGGCGGTGGCGACGAACTTCAGCAGCAGCACGCTCCTGCGTATCGCCTTATGCCCGCCGAGCATCGTCTTGAACGACCACGGCAGCATGAACAGAGCCGCGACCGCCGCGAGCACGTTGGAATCCACGGTGAAATACTTGAACGCCGTGGAGCCGGCGACCTCCATGTTCCCGTCGCCGCCCTTGGTGAAAAAGCCAGCGACGCAGACGGCGGTGAACGCCACCACCGCAGCGTTGCAGACGAGCGATATGAACCCTTTTACGCAGGATCGTTTCATCGGTTTCTCCTGATACTTTTCCAAAATATATGTATAGTTTATTTTACCACAGAACAGGTCGTCTTGTCAATTTGCATTTGCCGCTTGCAATAGGTTTTTTCGTATGATAAAATAACTTACGGAAACAACTGACGGGGAGGAAAATATATGCTTTCATTCGTCAACGACTACTGCGAGGGGGCGCACCCCGAAATACTGCGCCGCCTCGGCGAAAACAACTTCAAAAAAATGCCCGGCTACGGCGAGGACGCGATCTGCGCCTCCGCGAAGGAGAAG
>JAFZXI010000058.1 GCA_017616855.1 Clostridia bacterium
CTGCGCCGAAAAGCTGAACGCCTGCCTGCGCGACGCGCGCGGCGACCCCTTCGGCCCCGCGGCGCTGGGCTCCTATATCAACGATAAACAGAACGAGGCGCGCAATATCAGGATCATCTTCGCCGGCTGCGGCGAGGACGAGATCGACGTTTGACGGGAGGCGTCAGAATGGAACAGGAACGTACCAAAATAGCCGCCGTCGGCGATATTTCGTCGGTGCTGCTCTTCAACGCGCTCGGCATAACCGCCGTCGGCGCCGACACCCCCGAGGAAGCGGAGCGCGAGATAACGCGGCTGATCTCCGAGAACTACTCCGTGATATTCCTGACGGAGAAGACCGCCGCGGGCGTGCCCGAGCTGATAAAGAAATACAAATCGCAGACGTTCCCCGCGTTGATCCCGATCCCCGACAAGGACGGCAGCGACGGCAGCGGCCTCGCCGCCATCCGGGCGAACGTGGAAAAAGCGGTCGGAAAGAACATATTTTGAGGTGGCAAGATGAACGAACTTGAACACGGCACGATAATAAAGGTCGCGGGCCCGCTGATCGTGGCTTCCGGCATGAGAAACTGCCAGATGTACGACGTCGTGCGCGTCAGCGAAAAGAAGCTCATCGGCGAGATCATCGAGCTGCGCGGAGACCGCGCCTCGATACAGGTCTACGAGGAGACCGCGGGGCTCGGACCCGGCGAGCCGGTCTATTTCACCGGCGAGCCGCTTTCCGTCGAGCTCGCGCCCGGACTCATCGAGGGCATTTACGACGGCATCCAGCGTCCGCTCGCGGAGATATACCGGCTGACCGGCGACAGGATCCGGCGCGGCACGAGCGTCTATTCGCTCGACCGCGACAGGAAGTGGGACTTCCGCCCCGTCGCGAAGGTCGGCGACAAGCTGACCGGCGGCGACGTGCTCGGCACCGTCGTCGAAACGGCGGCGGTCACGCAGAAGATAATGGTGCCGCCGAACGTCAGCGGCGAGCTGACCTGGATATTCGAGGGCGAAGCGACCGTCGACGCGGTCGTCGCGAAGCTGCGCACCGAGGACGGCGAGAAGGAGCTTACGATGCTTCAGCGCTGGCCCGTCCGCGTGCGCCGTCCCTACGCCGCGAAGCTGACGCCCGACGAGCCGATGGTCACCGGTCAGCGCGTCATCGACACGCTCTTCCCGATAGCCAAAGGCGGCATCGCCGCGATTCCCGGCCCCTTCGGCTCGGGCAAGACCGTCGTTCAGCACCAGCTCGCGAAGTGGGCCGACGCCGACATCATCGTCTATATCGGCTGCGGCGAGCGCGGCAACGAAATGACCGACGTCCTCAAGGAGTTCCCGGAGCTGAACGACCCGCGCACGGGGCTCCCGATAATGAAGCGCACGGTGCTTATCGCCAACACCTCCGATATGCCCGTCGCCGCGCGTGAAGCGTCGATCTACACCGGAATAACGATCGCGGAATACTTCCGCGACATGGGATACAAGGTCGCGATAATGGCGGACTCCACCTCGCGCTGGGCGGAGGCGCTGCGCGAAATGTCCGGGCGCCTCGAGGAGATGCCCGGCGAAGAGGGTTACCCCGCCTACCTTTCCTCGCGCCTCGCGGAGTTCTACGAGCGCGCCGGCTTCGTCCGCTGCATCGGCAGCGAAGACCGCTACGGAGCGATAAGCGCCATCGGCGCCGTTTCGCCTCCCGGCGGCGACACCTCCGAGCCGGTCTCGCAGGCGACGCTGCGTATCGTCAAGGTCTTCTGGAGCTTGAGCGCGCAGCTCGCGTACAAGCGCCACTTCCCGGCGATCGACTGGCTCCGCAGCTACTCGCTCTATAACGATAACGTCCACGCGTACTTCGACAAGGCGATCGCGCCCGACTGGTCGAAGAACGTCGCGAAAGCGGTCTCGCTGCTTCAGCAGGAGTCGGAGCTCGAGGAGGTCGTCCGCCTCGTCGGCGTCGACGCGCTCGGCGAGAAGGACCGCCTTACGCTCGAATGCACCCGCTCGATACGCGAGGACTTCCTGCATCAGATCGCCTTCCACGAGGTCGACACCTTCACCTCGCCGAAGAAGCAGCACGATATGCTCGCGATGATCCTGCTCTGGTACGAGCTCGGGCTTCGCGCGCTTGAAAACGGCGTGACCTTCGAGCGCGTGACCTCCATGGCGTGCCTCGAGGACATCGGCAGAATGAAGTACGTGCCCGAAAAGGAATGGGAAGACAGCGCGAAGAATACCGAAGATGCGCTTCGCCGCGAATTCGCGGAGCTGAGATAGCGCGGAACGGAGGAAGATATGCAGAAGGAATATAAGACCATAACCGAGGTCGTCGGGCCGATCATGGTCGTCGAAGGCGTCGAAGGCGTCAAATACGACGAGCTCGTGCACATAAAGCAGGCGGACGGCAATATCCGCGTCGGCAAGGTGCTCGAGATCGACGGCGACAGAGCGATGGTGCAGCTTTTCGAGAGCTCGCAGGGCCTCCGCGTCGCGGAGAGCAAGGCGAAGTTCCTCGGCCACGGCACGACGCTTTCCGTCAGCCGCGACATGCTCGGCAGAGTCTTCGACGGCATGGGCCGCTCGATAGACGACGGACCCGAGATAATCCCCGAGAAGAAGCTCGACATAAACGGCTCGCCGCTGAACCCCGCCGCGCGCGACTATCCCGCCGAGTTCATTCAGACCGGCATCTCCGCCATCGACGGACTGAACACCCTCGTCCGCGGGCAGAAGCTGCCGATATTCAGCGGAAGCGGACTTCCTCACGCGAAGATCGCCGCCCAGATTGCCCGTCAGGGCAAGGTTTTGGGCAGCAACGAGAAGTTCGCCGTCGTCTTCGCCGCCATCGGCATCACCTTCGAGGAGGCGCAGTTCTTTATCGACGACTTCCGCCGCACCGGCTCCATCGAGCGCTCGGTGCTCTTCATGAACCTCGCCAACGACCCCGCCGTCGAGCGTATCGCGACTCCGCGCATGGCGATAACCTGCGCCGAATACCTCGCCTACGAGCTCGGCATGCATGTCCTCGTCATCATGACGGACATCACGAACTACGCGGAAGCCCTCCGCGAGGTTTCCGCCGCGCGCAAGGAAGTCCCCGGCCGCCGCGGCTACCCCGGCTACCTCTACACCGACCTCGCCTCGATGTACGAAAGAGCGGGCAGGATAAACGGCAACGCCGGCTCGATCACGCAGATCCCGATCCTGACCATGCCGGAGGACGACAAGACGCATCCCATTCCCGACCTGACCGGCTATATCACCGAGGGACAGATCATCCTTTCCCGCGAGCTGCACCGCAAGGGCATCGTTCCGCCCGTGGATATCCTGCCCTCTCTGAGCCGTCTGAAGGACAAGGGTATCGGCCCCGGCAAGACCCGCGAGGATCACTCCGGCGTGCTGAACCAGC
>JAFZXI010000059.1 GCA_017616855.1 Clostridia bacterium
CGCCTTTGCCGAGCGCGTCGAGCTTCGCGAAAAGCGCGTCGAGCTCGTCCGCTTCTACCCGCGGGCCGGGCGCGTTCAGCTCGGTCTCGCCGCCGGGCGTTATCACCTTGACGTTGACGCGGGAGAAGCCGCCGCGCAGCGCGACAAAGTCGGGCGTTACGGGCGTCCCTTTCAAACTCGCGGCTATCGCGTCGCCGGTGAAGCCGCCGGTGAAGCCGAGCGCCACCGAGGGTATCCCCAGCTCCGCGAGCACGCGGGATACGTTTATCCCCTTGCCGCCGAAGCGCAGCTCCTGCGTTTTCGCGCGGTTGAGCGCGCCGTGTTCGAGCGCGTCGAAGGTCATTATGCAGTCCGCGCACGGATTGAGCGTGACGGTGTAGATCATGCCGGTCCCTCCGTTTCCGAGTATATTGTAACCGCCGCGGCGCGCTTCGTCAAGCCGTTTGCGGAAAAAAGAGCGCCGCGGCACTTGCAAACCGCGCCGCCCGCGTGTATAATAATTACATTATTATATTACCCGGTGGACGAAATGACGAAAAAGAGAGAAGAAAGAAAAAAGCCCTCGCTCGCGTACCGCTTCGTGAAGTGGAACGTGAGGTTGTTTTATCCGAAAATAAAGTGCACGGGTGTTGAAAACATACCGCAGGAGCCGGTCGTTTTGATATCCAACCACGCGCAGATACACGGTCCGATAGCGTACGAACTTTACGCGCCCGTCGAGCGCTATACCTGGTGCAACTACGAGATGATGGAGCGCAAGGAGATCCCCGCCTACGCCTTCCGCGATTTCTGGTCCTACAAGCCGAAGCGGACGCACCGGTTTTATAAGATCCTCGCCCACGCGATAACGCCGCTCGCGGTGCTGATATTCAACAACGCGGATACCGTTCCGGTCTACCGCGACAGGCGCGTGACGCATACGCTGCGGCGCTCCGTCGCGCTGCTGGAGGAGGGGAAGTCCCTGACGATATTCCCGGAGCGCGACGAGCCGCACAACAACGTCGTTTACGATTTCCAGGAGGGCTTCGTCGACGTCGCGCGGCTGTATTACAAACGGACGGGGCAAGCGCTTAAGTTCGTGCCCTGCTATCTGACGCCGGAGCTGAAAACGATAAGCGTCGGTCAGCCGCTCGCATTCGACCCTTCGGCGCCCGCCGAGGAGGAGCGCAAGCGCGTCTGCGCCGAGCTTATGGAGCGGATAACCGCGCTCGCCGAGGCGCTCCCGCCGCATACGGTGATACCGTACCGCAACGTGCCGAAAGATCAGCGCCCGAGGAACCGGGAAGAGTAATGTGCCGCGCGCAGCGCGGCATGATTTGCTCGCGTTGCTCGCGTGATTTGCGCCTTCGGCGCATGATTTGGCTTCGCCATGATTTGCGGCAAAGCCGCATGAATGTTAAAAAACCGCGCCGTCAGGCGCGGTTTTTTTTCCTTAATGCCGCCAACGGCGGCAAATCACAAATCATGCGCGCAGCGCGCCTTATTCGCTCGCCACTTCCGCGATCTTCCAGTGCCCGTCTATACGCAGCATGTAGAGCGTCATGACGGTTTTTTCGACCTTTTCCTTGCGTCCGGTCTGCATGACGTAGTCGAAGCTGAGCTTCACCGAGTAGACGTCGGCGCCGTAGACCGAGAAGTCGAGGACTTCCATGTTCTTGAACTCGGCGCTGTCGTGAGACGCGAAATACTTGCGGTTGAAGGAGAGCACCCTCGCGCGCAGCATACTGCCCTGAACGAGGTAGACGTCGAGCGGCGCGAGCGGCGAATCCTGCGATGAAGCGTAGGTAACGTACGCCTTCGCGGCTTCGTAAGCGAGGGCGACGGCGTCGTCGCGGGACTCCTTCGCGCCGGGGTAGGCGACGGTCCAGACGCCGTTTTTCTCGGTCGCCTGCGGATAGCAGTAGTCGTTTTCAAACGAGAGCTTCGGCTCGTAAAGCAGGTTTTCGATTTTATAATGCACGCATTTCGGGGTGTATTCGGCGTAGTCCTCGTAGCCGGGCAGCGGCGCGTCGCGCGAGACGACGCACTCCTCGCTGACCTGCACTCCGTTGAGCAGCAGCTTGGTGTCGTCGGTGACGGTGATGTCGACCTCGTGCGTGCCGGGGAAGAAGACGCCGTCGGCGGTCCAGTTATCGAAGAAGCGGTGCTTTCCGTCGCGTCTCAGGCGGACGGAGCATATCTCCTTCCCGCCCTTGCGGACGGAGAAGACGGGGGCGTCCTCGGTCGAGTAACCGACCTTTTCGACGACCTCGGAGTCGGCTTCGCCGCCGGCGGCCTCGAAGAGCGCGGCGACGTCCGCGCCGCAGTCGTATTTGTTCGCTTCGGGCGGAATGAAGCCCTCGAGGTTTTTGCCCTCGGCGAGCTCGGCGACGGTCTCCTTCGCGACGTTTATCGGGCGCGTCTGCTCGTATTCCTTAAGAAACTGCCAGAAGAAGCCGAGCAGGCCGCATATCAGCATGGCGAAGATAGCGGTGCATATCGCGTAGATTTTCCAGAAGCGCTTTTTGCGCGGCTTGGTTTCGGGAGCAAGTGAGGGGTTTGTCATTCCGAGCCCTTCGGGCGAGGAATCTCGGGCCGCCTCTTGATATTCCGAGCAGCGCGAGGAATCTGAAGCGGGATTTTTCGCTTCGCTCAAAATGTCTTCGGACGGCGTGAGATCCTTCGACTCCGCGGCTTCCGCCGCTTCACTCGGGATGACGGGGGCTTCTTCCGGAGACGCGGGCGATTGATAATCGCCCCTACTGAAATCGCCTTCCGGCGCTTCGCTCGGGATGACGGCGGGTTCCGGCGCGTATTTAGCTTTCAGTTCTTCAAAATCCGTCATGATCACACCACTATGAACGCGTCGGGAATGCCTCGCGGACTGCCTATCGCGCAGCTCTCGACGATGTATTCGCCGTTGTAATAAAGCACCGAGGACGTGCCGCCGTCGAGGTTGGCGGCGTTGACGGCTCCGTAGCGGAGCATCACGCTGATAACGTCGTTCAGCGTCGCGCCCAGACTGCTCGCCTTGCGCCCCTCGAGGACGCAGAGGATTACCGTGCCGTCGGCGCGCTGTCCTATCGCGCTGCGGGGGTTGAGTCCGCTGCCGAGGCCCTTGACGGTTATCGGCTCGCCGTTGACTATCAGCGAGGGACCGAAGCAGACCGCGTCGCGTATGCCTCTGTCGAGCGCCTGTTTGCCGGTCATGTAACCGGTGTAAAGCACGTTGTTGTTGTCGAAGCCGATGACCTCGTAGGTCGTGCCGAGGTTGCCGTAGAGCAGCTTGCCGCCGGAGATGACGAGTCCGACGGGGAGTCCGCCCTTGCCGAGTCCGTCCGGGTCGTAGAACCAGCCGCCGTTGATTCCGGCGACGGCGTTATAGTCCTTGACCATCTGTTCGACGGTCTTGCCGCGGACCTCTTCGCTGAATTCGCCGCGGACCGCGACCTTCACGCGCGAGGGGTCGGCGATGAGCATGACCTTGCCCTTGTAGGTCGAGCCGCTGACCTCTTCGATGACGATGGGCTCGGCGTCCTTGTCCGCGTCGGCGTCGACGAGGTTCGGGTCGACGTCCTCGTCGGTCGGCACGATTGTGTTCGCCTCGAGGATTTCGTTTATCTTCTCGTCGGGCAGGAATATTTTGGCGAAAACGATGCCCATGCTCGTCTCGTTCATGGATACGACGAAAAGATCCCGCGCCGTCTGCGACGGCCCGAGCGTAAGCACGGCAAGGCCGCCCAGCGCTCCTGCGGCGATGATGACTATCGCCGTGAAGACGCAGAGCAGCGTGCGGAGTATTACGCGGCGGACCTTGTGGTCCTTTTCGGGCGCGGCGGGCGCTTCCGCGAGGTCTTTCTTTTCGTTTTCGTCCATTCGGATACCCTTTGCGTTTTCTTTATTTCATAGCGAACGGGCATAAAGCTCACGCTCCGATGCCCGTCGATGCTGCGTATTTGGATTATACTATAGATTCAGGAAAAAAGCAATGATAATTTAAGGAATCGGGGATGCGCTCACGCCGCGTCGGTGAATCTCGCGCCGATAAGCGCGCCGTCTTCGTCCGGCTCGCCGTCGTAAACGAGCACGACGCCGTTTGCCTTGAAGACCTCGACGAGCCCGCCGCCGACGTGCCTGACCGAAACCGTCGCCGATTCTTCGGTCTCGGCCGCGAGGTCCGGCGCAAGCAGGTGCGCCGCGGCGGCTTCGTTGCCTTCGGGCACCTCGCGCTCGGAGGCGGAGTTGATCAAGCGCAGCGCGTCCGCGCCGGAGAGGGATTCGGAGGCCGCTTCTTCGTGCGACGCGCCGGCGACCAGGCAGACGCTCGCGATTATCGCTACAACAATCATGGCCGAGAAAAACAACTTCATTTTTACCGCTCCCTTCATAATGCCTGAACGACGTAATCTTCATTCGGGTATCTCCACCCGACAATTAAATTATAAGCGGTAAATTTGTGTAATTCAACCCTAAAATAGTTACAGTTTTGTAACCTTTTGAGCGCGTTTTGTAACTTTTTTGTTACTAATAGCCCTTTTTTGTAACTATTTGTTACTTTTTTGTAACTTTTAGGCGCGGAAGGGGGAGACGGCTTCGCCGAATTGCAAATTGCAAATGGCAAATTGCAAATTAAGAAACGGGAATCCGTAGGGACGGGAATTGCCCGTCCGATATTATTTCAAACTGCGCCGCAGGCGCGGTTTGTTCCTTCATGCAGCGAAGCTGCAATTCATGCGCCGTCAGGCGCAATTCATGCAAGCGAAGCTTGCAAATCATGCACCGAAGGTGCAATTCATGCAAGCGGAATACGCGACACCTCATCCGTCATCCTCGGCTTCGCCTCGTATGCCACCTTCCCCTCAAGGGGAAGGCTTTGTCCGCTTGCAAATACCCCTTGCTCCCCGCGCGTTTTTGCGGTATAATACCCTCAAAGGAGTTGACTGCCATGGAACTCAGGCCCATCGCTTACCTGCACGGCGATTTCCCGGAGAAGTTCGGCGTTCCGCGTCAGAGCGGACTCGCGCGGACGCTTTCGCGCGTCGTCTTCGAGCCGGAGTTCCGCGACCCCAACGCCCTGCGCGGGATAGAGGAGTATTCGCATCTCTGGCTCATCTGGCAGTTCAGCGAAAACGCGGAGGAATGGCAGCCGACCGTCCGCCCGCCGCGGCTCGGCGGCAATACGCGCGTCGGCGTTTTCGCGACGCGGTCGCCGTTCCGCCCGAATCCGCTGGGGCTTTCGCTCGTGCGGCTCGTGAAGGCGGAGAAGGAGCCGGGGCTCGGCGTCGTGCTCTGGGTTGAGGGCGCCGATATGGTCGACGGCACGCCGGTATTCGATATCAAGCCATACCTGCCTTACGCCGA
>JAFZXI010000060.1 GCA_017616855.1 Clostridia bacterium
GAGCAGGGGCTGCTCGGCGCGCTGACCGGCGGGTTCACCTCCGTCGCCGGAGGGCTCGGCGCCGTCGTCTTCCTCGCGCTGCTCGCCGCCGTCTTCTTCAAGCCGCGCGAGAAAAAATAAGCGCTCCTTCCCGACTGGAAAGAGCGCTTTCGCTTTATCATTATTTATCTGTACAAATACAGTATTATCCCCACGTACTGCAGCACGCTCGCGGCGACGACGAAAAGGTGGAAGACCGAGTGGATATACCTGTGCGGCTTCTTGCCGAGCGCCGCGACGCCGTAAAATACCGTGCCTATCGTGTAAACCACTCCGCCGGCGAGCACCCAGAGAAAACCGGGCAGCGTCAGCGCGCGTATCGCGAACGGACCGGTGAAGATTATGCACCACCCCATCACGATATAAAGCACCATCGAAAGCGCGCGGTATTTCCGCAGGTCGATGGAGTTGAAGACGATGCCGAGCGCCGCGAGCGCCCAGACGCCTCCGAAAACGCCCCACCCGAGCCACACGCTCTCGCGCATGAGTCCGGTAAGCGAGATCGGCGTGTACGTTCCCGCTATCAGCAGGTAGATCGTGCAGTGGTCGATTATCTGAAAGACCTTTTTCGCCGTCAGCGGCTTCAGCCCGTGGTATAAGCTCGACATCGTGTAGAGCACGACCATCGAAACGCCGTAGACCGCCGCGCCGACGATGTCGAGCGCGCCTCCGTATATCGCCGCCTTGATGACGCACGTCACGAGCGCGATAACGCCGAATCCGCCGCCGACGATGTGCGAGACCATATTGAATATCTCTTCGCCGCGGGTGTAATCCGGCAGCTTGCGCTCCTTAAGCTTGGTACGTTTCATTATGTACCCGACCTTCTTCCGTTTCCGAACGCTGCGTTATTCGGCGCGCTTGAACCTGCCTTTGTAATACTTGAAGTTATCCTCCGTGCCGATGACTTCGCCCTCGAACCGCGCCGCCTTATCGCCGTCCTTGACGAACTTCGCGGTTATGCGGCAGGGACCGCTTTCGTTCTCGTAATCGAGCGTGAGCGTCATCGTGGCGAAATCGAGCGTGCCCGTCGCGGGGAATACGTTATCCTGGTCCTTCCTGCCCGTTCTGATATGGGAGTGGACCGTGGCGTCGACCTTGCCGTCGCCGGAAATGGAGTCTATGCTGAATTCGATGCGCAGGTTCATCGTGGAGGTCTTGCTCCACTTCCACTCGTTGCCCTGCCACATTCCGCCGATATCCCAGCTCATGCTGAAATCCTTGCCGTAGGTGTAACCGCTGACCGCCCATTTGCCGTCCGTGAAAGCGAACTCTATGCGGAGCTCGCCGGAGGCGATGACGTATCCGGCGTCGGCGTTTATATCGACGTCGACGGTGCAGGTCTGCTCGCTCTTGTGGAACCTGACGCCCTTGACGGTGCATACGCCGTAAGGCACGCTATCGTTATTCGGCAGCTCGTCATAGCCGACAAGCTCCGGCTTGACGCCGGAAAGCGCCCTGTAGCTCCAGTCGTGAACGTCGCCTACCGTAACGCCGGCGAAAACGTCTTCCGCGGTGTAAGCGACCTCGCAGGGAACGGTGACGGCAACGTAGTCGTTTTCGCTCGTTACGTCGCAGACGTAAGTCGTGCCGCCGTTCGCGGCGGCTTTTTCTTCGGTCGTCTCAACTTCGGTGACCTTGAAACCGGTACCCTCGATATAAGTATGGTCAATCGCGCCCATGACGGCGCTCAAAACTCTGCCGTCGGCGTTCAGATCGTCGCGTATCTTCTTTTCGCGCTTGCTCATGCAGCCGCCGAGCAGGCAGCAGCAGGAAAGCATCATCGCGCAGAGCAGCAGCGCGGAAACCGTCCTTTTCATATTCTTCATACTATCCTCAGCTCCGTCAATAGAAATAAGGGAACTCGGTGAAAACAAACCTGCCGCCGACCGGTTCGGCAACGAATTCAAAGGTCTGTGTGTCTATCGGCTCGAGCGTCTGCATATCGCCGAAGGTAACGGTCACGGTGTAAACAAGCTTCCTGCCGGTTATCACGCCTTCGCCGAAGTCGACCTTGATCACCGCCCTGTCGGGCGAACGCGGGTGGCCCCAGACGTAGGTATATCCGTTTTCCTCAATATAATAGCCGCGCGAAAAAAGCTCGCTGACGATCGCGGGGCTGAAAAGCCCGAGCAGGTAATCGCGGAAATCGGCGAACAGGTGGAACTGATCTTCCTCGACGAGATAGGTGTCCGCCTTCGTCTTCGCGGGGATGTTGTCGACCGGGTCGAGCAGGCATATCTCGAACCATGAATACGCCTCGATCGCTTTGTGCAGGAAGTCCTCCGGCACCTCGGGCAGCTCGCCCTCGGTATCGACGGTGTAGTTCGGGTCGACGCCGTAGTCCGACGAGCTTTCCGGCGCTCCCTGCGAGCTTGACGGCGCGCCCGAAGACTCCGGCTCCGGCGTTTTTCCGCAGGCGCAGAGCGCGGAAACGAACAGCGCCGCAAGCAGCAGCGCGAGCAGTTTTTTCGCGGTTTTCATGCGGTACCTCCCATCTCCGGTTTACCCTGTAATTATAGCAAAAGGCGCGGTAAAAGTCAATAGAGCGCCGGAAATACGGCGCGCGTTCAAAAAACGCTTGACAACGGCCCGTTTTTCTGCTATTATCCTTTTATTAAAGGCAACGACGGAGAAAAAGGAACACGCTCAACCGTTACAGAGAGCCGCCGGATGGTGCGAGGCGGCACGGCGCGTTTTTCCGCGCTCGCTCCCGAGCCGCCGGACGAAAGGCGTAACGCCGAGTAAAGCCGGACGGGTCCGCCCGTTAAAGCGGTCAAGGCTGATACGGCCGGAGCGGGCGGCGTGAGCCGTCAATAAGAGTGGTACCGCGGAAGCTCGCGCTTTCGTCTCTTATTCGGGACGAAGGCGCTTTGTTTTTTGTCCTGTGCTGAACACAGAAAGGACTGATGGAAAATGAAACTTTCATTCTCAACGCTCGGATGCCCCGACTTTGACTGGTCGGACATCTGCTCGACGGCGAAGGACTTCGGCTTCGCCGGCATCGAGCTGCGCGGACTCGGCGCCGACATATTCTCGGTCAACGCCAAGCCCTTCCGCGCGGAGAACATCGACGCGACTATCGAACAGCTCAAGAAGCTGCGGCTCGAGATATGCTGCATCTCCTCCGGCTGCGCGCTGAAATACCCCGAGCGCCGCGCGGAAGCGATAAGCGAGCTGACGCAGTATATCGAGCTCGCGGGGCGCCTCGGCTGCCCCTATATCCGCATACTCGGCGACGAAAAGGCGTTCCCCGACGGCGAAGTCGACGACGAAGTCGTCCTCTCCGCGCTGACCGAGCTCGTTCCGCTCGCGGAGGAGAAGGGCGTCACGCTGCTGGTCGAAACCAACGGCGTCTACGCCGACACCGCGCGCCTTGCCCGACTGCTCGCGCGCATCGAAAGCGACAACGTCGGCGCGCTCTGGGATATCCACCACCCCTACCGCTTCTTCGGCGAAAGCCCCGAAACGACGGTGCAGAACCTCGGCGCCTTCATCAAGCACACGCATATAAAGGACTCCGTGATGGTCGACGGCAAGGTCGAATACCGCCTTATGGGCGAGGGCGACCTGCCGATAGAGGACATCATGCTCGCGCTGCGCTCGGTCAACTACGAGGGTTACATCTCCCTCGAATGGCTGAAGCGCTACGCCCCCTACTTAAGCGACGCGGGCATCGTCTTCCCGCACTTCGCGAACTTCATGTCGCAGTATCTCGACGGCGGGAACGTCGGCGGCCGCCTTCAGGACGACAACCGCCACGCCGGCAAGTACATCTGGCCGAAGGAAACGCTGATAGACCTGACCTTCCCGCAGGTGCTCGACCGCATCTGCGAGGAGTTCCCGGAGCAGTACGCCTTCCGCTACACCGAATGCGACTACACGCGCACCTACCCCGAGTTCCGCGAGGACGTCGACACCTTCGCGCGGTCGCTAATCGCCCTCGGCGTCAAGCCGGGCGACCACGTCGCGATCTGGGCTACGAACGTTCCGCAGTGGTACATCACCTTCTGGGCGACGGTCAAGATCGGCGCCGTGCTCGTCACGGTCAACACCGCATACAAAATACACGAGATCGAATACCTGCTGCGGCAGTCCGACACCCACACCCTCGTCATGATAGAATCGCTGAAGGACTGCGACTACGCCGGCATCATCCGCGAGCTCTGCCCCGAGCTGGACGAGCACGAAAAGGGCAAGCCGCTGCACGCGCGGCGCCTCCCCTTCCTGCGCAACATAATTACGGTTGATTATTCGATGAAAGGGTGCTATACTTGGGAGGAAGCGATCGCGCTTTCCGAGCAGGTCTCGGTTTCCGAAGTGTTCCGCCGCGCCGCCGCCGTCCACAAGGACGACGTCTGCAATATGCAGTACACCTCCGGCACGACCGGCTTCCCGAAGGGCGTTATGCTCACGCACTACAACATCGTCAACAACGGCAAGGCGATCGGCGACTGCATGGACCTCTCCACCGCCGACAGAATGATGATACAGGTGCCGATGTTCCACTGCTTCGGCATGGTGCTCGCGATGACAGCGAGCATAACCCACGGCGTCACGATGTCGCCGATACCGGCGTTCTCGCCGCGCAAGGGCCTCAACTGCATCAATCAGGAGAAGATAACCGCCTTCCACGGCGTTCCGACGATGTTCATCACGATGCTCGCGCACCCGGACTTCCCGAACACCGACTTTTCGCACATGCGCACCGGCATAATGGCGGGCAGCCCCTGCCCGATTAAGGTCATGCGCGAGGTCATCGAGAAGATGCACATGCCCGAAATCTGCATCACCTACGGGCAGACGGAGGCGTCCCCCGCCTGCACGATGAGCAAGACGACCGACAGCATCGAAACGCGCGTCAACACCGTCGGCGGCGACATCTACGGAGTCTCCTGCCGCATCGTCGACCCGGAGACGAACAAGGAAGTGCCCGTCGGCGTCGACGGCGAATTCGTCGCGCGCGGCTACAACATAATGAAGGGCTACTACAAGATGCCGCAGGCGACCGCCGCGGCGATAGACGAGGACGGCTGGCTCCACACCGGCGACCTCGCCCGCAAGCTGCCCGACGGCAACTACAAAATAACCGGCCGCATAAAAGACATGATTATCCGCGGCGGCGAAAACATCTACCCCAAGGAGATTGAAGACTTCATCTACACCCACCCGAAGGTGAGCGACGTCCAGGTCATCGGCGTCCCGAGCAAGGACTACGGCGAAGAGATAATGGCTTGCGTCATCCTCAAGGAGGGCGAGACCGCCGACGCCGAGGAGATAAAGGACTTCGTCCGCACGCATATGGCGAAGCACAAGACGCCGAGCTACGTCGTCTTCGTCGACAGCTTCCCGATGAACGCCGCCGGCAAGATACTCAAATACAAGATGCGCGAACAGGCCGTAGAGCTGCTGAAGCTCCAGGAGGCAAACTCCATCGAGACCGCCTGACGCATCCGAAATACTCCCCAAAAGGAGAGCTTATCCGATGGATAAGAGCAAGATCAGAAACTTCTGCATAATCGCCCACATCGATCACGGCAAGTCGACGCTCGCTGACCGTCTGCTTGAGCTTACCTCCTCCGTCGCGCAGCGCGATATGGAGGACCAGATCCTCGACAATATGGAGCTGGAGCGTGAGCGCGGCATCACGATTAAGGCGCGCGCCGTCAAGCTCAACTACCACGCGGACGACGGGCAGGAGTATATCTTCAACCTCATAGACACCCCCGGCCACGTCGACTTCAACTACGAAGTCAGCCGTTCGCTCGCCGCGTGCGAGGGCGCGCTGCTCGTCGTCGACGCGGCGCAGGGCATCGAGGCGCAGACGCTCGCGAACACCTACCTCGCCGTCGACGCCGACCTCGAGCTCGTGCCGGTAATAAACAAGATCGACCTGCCCGCCGCGGACCCCGACCGCGTGAAGGAGGAGATCGAGGAGGTCATCGGCATACCCGCCGACGAAGCGCCCCTCGTCTCCGCGAAGACGGGGCAGAACGTCCACGACGTGCTCGAAGCGATAGTCAAGCACATCCCCGCGCCGAAGGGCGACGACGACAAGCCGCTCCGCGCGCTGATATTCGACAGCTACTACGACAGCTACAAGGGCGTCATCGTCTACATCCGCGTGATGGACGGCGTGCTGAAAAAGGGCGCGCGTATAAGGATGATGGCGACGGGCGCGGAATTCGACGTCGTCGAGGTCGGCAATATGCGCGCGACCTCGCTCGAGCCGCTTTCGGAGCTCCGCGCGGGCGATGTCGGCTACTTCACCGCGAGCATAAAGACGGTCAAGGACACCACCGTCGGCGACACGGTCACGACCGCGGAAAAGGGCGCGAGCGAGCCGCTGAAGGGCTACCGCGAGGCGCTGCCGATGGTCTTCTGCGGTATCTACCCCGTCGACGGCGCGCGTTACGGCGACCTGCGCGACGCGCTCGACAAGCTCAAGCTCAACGACGCGGCGCTGACCTTCGAGCCGGAGAACTCCGTCGCGCTCGGCTTCGGCTTCCGCTGCGGCTTCCTCGGGCTGCTCCACATGGAGATAATCGCCGAACGCCTCGAGCGTGAATTCAACCTCGATTTGATAATGACGATTCCGAGCGTCGTTTATAAGCTCCACATGACCGACGGCAGCGTCCGCTCCATCGACAACCCGACCTACTACCCCAACCCCTCGGAGATAGACTACTGCGAGGAACCGGTCATAAAGGCGACGATCCTCTGCCCGAACGAATACATCGGCGCGGTGATGGATCTCTGCCAGGAGCGCCGCGGCGTCTATAAGGATATGCAGCACGTCGCCGGCAGCCGCGTGGAGATACACTACGACCTGCCGCTGAACGAGGTCATCTACGACTTCTTCGACGCGCTGAAATCCCGCACGCGCGGCTACGCCTCCCTCGACTACGAGCTGAAGGGCTATCAGCGCGCGAACCTCGTCAAGCTCGACGTCCTGCTCAACGGCGAGATGGTCGACGCGCTGAGCTTCATCATCCACGCCGACCGCGCCTACGGCAGAGCGAGGAAGATAACCGAGAAGCTGAAGGAGAATATCCCGCGCCAGCTCTTCGAGGTCCCGATCCAGGCGGCGATAGGCGGCAAGATAATCGCCCGCGAGACCGTCAAGGCGCTGCGCAAAGACGTCCTCGCCAAGTGCTACGGCGGCGACATCACCCGCAAAAAGAAGCTGCTCGAAAAGCAGAAGGAAGGCAAAAAGAAGATGCGCCAGCTCGGCACCGTCGAGATCCCGCAGGAAGCGTTTATGTCGGTGCTCAAGCTGGACGAGTAATGAATATGGGTATAAAAAATCCGCACCCGATCGGGTGCGGATTTTTGAGAATTAAACAAACATTTTAAACATAATCGTTTACGCAAGACAATGATATTGGTATAGACTTCCTACATCCATTTTAGGGCTTGGATAATAAAATACGTCAAAGAAAGCATATATATCATCGCCACGTTGAATAAAGGCGATACTCCTTGCCTCATATCTACCACCTATATCTGGCGGATTAGCGTTGAGTTCCTCCAACTTATCATTAAACTTTGCAATAGTATTATTTCTACGTTCTTCTGAAATTAAATTATAAGCATTCTTTTTGACAGATAGTTCTTGAAGTCCGCCTGTGTAATCAAGCGTTATTTCCACAGTACCTTCATCAAAAACTGCCCATACAAAAAATCTGTTGATGCCATCATCTTTAACGCTAATATCTCCAGATTCGACAGTTATTCCAATATCACTGTTTTGGCAGACGCGATAGGCAATGGCTTCAACTTCCTGCAATGTGATTTTATCTCCTCCAATAATAGAGTAATTATTTTTGGAAAAACTCCTAAATTGCCCTGTTTCAAATTCAATTATCGAAAACCCCTTTTCATTCCTATAATAATCCTGCACTAAATATAACTGTTCACCATCGACGTTATTCTCGCTATCAAGTTTAAATGACTTCGAGTTATTATACGAAAAAGACATACTAACTCCGTCTATCGTATATGTTATATCGCTAATATTACTTTTCCTAAAATTAGTATCATCATCTAAAGATGTTTCTTTACCTACCCATAAATCCTCCGTTGATTGAATCGATTCAGATACTTTGTCGTTCGCGGCAGTATTAACAACACCTTTAATTGTAAGCATGGCAATTAATATAACTACGGTGAATGATACAACAATTATACAAATCTTCTTACTCATTCTAAGCTCCTTTCTTACTGCTAATTCAATTAATCCTTTTAACGAAATATTAAACCATACATCTTCTATAAATTCTGGCAAATTGTTTGTCTTCTGAATAATGCTGATATGATGAATTGTAACTTTGAGCATACAGATAAGCTCCGTAGCAATCACATCCATTCGAGAGCCCTTCTACAAAAGCATTATACCATATTTGAGGACCATATACTTCTCCGTCAAATCCTACTGAAACCTTGGCTCCTTTATTCAAAACAACTTGTGTTAAGCTGAGATGCCCCTCCCCCTCATAAGCAACTGCGCTATAACAACTTAAAAAAGCAACGATATCAGCCTGATTCATAGAATTTGCCGGCAAAATATTAATTGCCCTACTTAGTGTATCACTTTCTGGAGGCGGAATGGTCGAAGTGAGCAAATGTTGATTAATGTTTTGGCAATTAATGGTTAGCACACTGGGCATTCCGTGCCCCTGTATTGAAAAAATAGTATTGACTTGCAACAAGCCGATAGCAGCCTGTGCATATAAATGTGTGGATTGACTATCCGTTAGTCCATAATCCTCATATATGTCTTGAATATCGTCTATTGTACTTTGGTAAGTATTTGAATAATCAGGATAAGAGACAAAATAAAAACCTGCAGTTCTACTACTCGAATTACTATATGTCAGCGTAGACGCCACTTGTGGATTAAACCCGCTTAAGGCTGTTGCAGTAACAGAATAATTACCAGATGGCAAATTATTCCAGTTTATTCCATAACTGAACCCATGATATCCGTTGCCTTTGCCTGCCTGAAGCAAATCAAGACGGTATATATTTGCGCAAACTATATCCGTCGTATCTTGCCCAGTACTGTTATTATGAATCTTAATCTGTACATAAATAGACGTATCCGGCGCAGCAGGATTCCATGCCCAACCGACTATTCGAGAGAATGAAATCGCTTCAAGGTTTCCTTCCGCACTGACAATATCACTTTTCAGCACATATCCCCTTTTATATGAACTGCTTCCTACAGGATACTGAATATAACACCAAGTATTATTCTCAACATTCAATACTGTAATCTTATCTGATGCATAAACCGTGCCGATTACCATAGATGACGTGTTGCTGCGATTGTAAACCGTTTTCGACGCTGACGTTTTAGCAAGAAAACTTGTAAATCCTTGAGATGGAATTGTTTGTGAGCCAGTGTTTACAGAGGATATAGGCACATATCCTCTTTTATATCCCGAATAGTTTCCGCTTGACACTACATATTCTATGTAATAATACGAGCTATCGCTCCAAAACACTTTTACCGATTCATTTTTGGATACGGATCCTATCGTCATACCGCCGCCCGGCATACAATAAACTGTCTGTGCGCTTTTCATTGTCGCGTTAATGTAATCATTGTATCCAGCCGAAACGGTAAGAGGCAGAATACCTGAAAAAACAATAATTAAAAGAGATAGTGTAAGAAATACCGATATTGTCCTTTTCATTTGCATACCTCCCCTCATCTAATTTGATTATAATTCCTACCGCAAAATATGTCAATTGTTTTTTAATATGTTTTTAATATTTGTATATATTGACGAATAATCGTGGCATTTCCCCCACTTCCATTAACAATTAAATGCCGATACGCTCGACAGAAAGTACTAAGCAGCGTTTATGTCGGTGCTCAAGCTGGACGAGTAGTGGATATGGGTATAAGGAAATCCGCACCCGATGGGTGCGGATTTTTGCTTCATGTCACAATGTGACGCGAGTGTGTAACATTGTGCAAAAACAGTGACGGAGAGATAGAGAAAAGAGAAGAGAAAAGAGAATAGATAGAGAAGAGATAGATAATAGATAGAGATAAAATTACGCGGGGGAGAACAAGTCTCCCCCGCTCATCCGTCAGACCCTTTGGACAAATAATTGCGCTTTTATTCAAAATGCGCCTTAAAAACGGAAAGCAATTCCAAAAAAAGACTGCAAAAATCATTGACTTCCTGATCGGTACTATCAGTTTTGATACTCAACAGCAGTTTTTCAAAATCAGAATCAAAAATCACACTTTCGCCATCGCCCCACGGCGATACATTAGGGTTAATCTTTCCTTCACGCAAGAGGATATGCGAAAACATGAAACCGATTTCGTAACACTCGTCAAAATCGTATCTTTCGCTCTCGCATTCTCTTATTTTATCAGACACGTGTATCCGCAAAAACTCTTTGACTATACTCTTTTCATTCTTGTTCAACATATATCGGCCTCCAGCGCAATTCAGACGCGCATATGACGGTCCCATCATAGTTTCCAATATCTGTTTCCGACAGCCCGCCGCAATCGCACCAGATGATGCAGTCATCTTTCAGTATCAAGGTCGCGTCAAGTATCTCGCAGGTGTAATTTTCGTCATTCGGGCGCAATCCAAGATACTTCAAGCCCTTGAACTCCATCACGATCTCGCAGGGGTTGTCATACTGACGCTGTATTATCACTTGCAATATTCTCTTGTCGTTAACGGCATACATTGATAAATCTGCATTCACATATGCGCCGCTTATATAATTCATTTCCTTGATACAGCTGTCATGAAAATCGCCGAACGTTTCCATAAGGTCAGCCAAATCGTTTTTGTCTTTAATACTCTTCCACATTTTCTTTTCCTCTCTTATTATTTCAAAAATCCGTTTATTATCTGCTCCTCGGCTTCGGCGGCAGTCAGACCGAGGGACATGAGCTTCATAAGCTGCTCGCCGGCGATCTTGCCGATGGCGGCTTCGTGGACGAGCGCGGCGTCGACGTTCTGCGCGTCGAGCGAAGGCACCGCGAGCACGCGGGCGTTATCCATGATTATCGCGTCGCACTCGGTATGCCCGCTGCACGGGGCGGCGCCGGTGATGCGCGCGTTGAAGGTCTGGGAGGAATCGTCGCGCGCGACCGAGCGCGAAACGACGTCCGCGGCGGAGTTCTCGCCCTTCAGCGTGACGTTGTATTCGCTTACCGCGTCCTGCGAGCCGTGGGTCATGAGGCGCTCGCGGACGGTCAGCTTCGCGCCCTCCTTCAGCTCCGCGACGGTCGTTCTGACCGTGGAGTCGACGCCCTTTATCTGCTCCATCTCCATCTCCATGACGCTCTCCGGCTCCATATAGACCTCGGTGACGGGGTTGAGAATACGCTTGCCGGAGCCGTCGCCGGAGCCGTAATGCTTCTCGACGTACTTCGCCTTCGCGCCCCTGCCGACGAAGAAGCGGTGGACGCCGTCGTGCTGCGAATCGCCCGCGCCGCAGTTGTCTATGCCGCAGCCGGCGACGATCAGCACGTCGCTGTCTTCGCCGATGAAGAAGTCGTTATAGACCGTTTCCTTGTAGCCGGTGTTGCTGAGCACTACGGGGATGTGGACGCTCTCGTGCTTCGTGCCCGGCTTTATGTGTATGTCGATGCCGGAGCCGTCCGGCTTTGAAACTATCTCGATATTCGCGGTGCTGTTGCGGCCCGCGAGCTCGCCGTTGGCGCGGAAGTTATACGCGCCCTCCGGCACGGAATGAAGGTCCGCGACTTCGCTGATAAGCCGCTTCTGTATTTCGTCAAGCTTAAGCATTTTCCGCACCTCCTCACTGCAGCCGCTCGCAGGCGGTCTCGGGCGCGTCCGCGCCGGTCAGCTCGGGCAGTATCTCCGCGCCGCCGCGGCGGGAGAGCTTGCCGTCCGCGATGACGATGATCTCGTCCGCGATGCGCAGGATGCGCTCCTGATGCGAGATGACGATTATCGAGCTGTCTTTTATCTCCGCGCGCATCTTCTCGAAGATGCGTATCAGGTTCTGGAAGCTCCAGAGGTCGATACCCGCTTCGGGTTCGTCGAAGACGCTCAGGCGCGTGTTACGCGCGAGCAGGGTCGCGATCTCTATGCGCTTCAGCTCGCCGCCGGAGAGCGACGCGTTAACCTCGCGGTCGACGTAGTCGCGCGCGCAGAGTCCGACTTCCGAGAGGTAGGAGCACGCTTCCGGTATGCTCAGCTCCCTGCCCGCGGCGATGCGGAGCAGGTCCTTGACCTCGAGCCCCTTGAAGCGCACCGGCTGCTGAAACGCGAAGCTGATGCCGAGCTTCGCGCGGTCGGTGACGCTCAGTTCCGTTATGTCCGCGCCGTCGAAGAGGATGCTGCCGCTCGTCGGCTTTTCGACGCCCATGATTATCTTGGCAAGCGTCGATTTGCCGCCGCCGTTCGGACCGGTGATGACGACGAAGCGGCGGTCTTCCACAGTCAGCGAAACGTCGTCAAGTATGCGCTTGACGGCGCCGTTTTCTTCGACCTCGTAGGTTATGTTTTTGAGTTCCAGCATTTTATCACCCCTGTATCTCAAATCCGAGCAGCCGCACCGCTTCCGCGGCGGAGGACGCGAGCGGAACGCCGCTCGCCTCAAGCTCGGCGTCGCCCTGGTGCCCGCCGCGCAGGAGCACGCACCCGCAGCC
>JAFZXI010000004.1 GCA_017616855.1 Clostridia bacterium
AACCGTTGCAAAACTTGCTGATTGGCAGATGTATCTGTGCCGCTATGTATCGCCGGAAGAATACGCGGGAGAATCCGTTGAAATCATAAGAACTGAGAAACCTATAGACATTTTGATTGGTGAATACAATCCTGCGTTCAAGCTTCATTTCTATCTGATATCCGTCGTATTGATCCTCGCAATTCTGAACTGTATCTACGGCTTTGCTCAAATGATCAAAACCGGAGAAAACGAAAGGAAAAAAGCGCTGATTATGCAGTCGGTATGTGCCGCTGCTTTTCTCGGACTGTGTATCCTTGCTTGCTTTACGGCGTTCTGGCGTGACGGCGATATTTTGGTCTCTCCGCTCTCGGCTTTTCTTATGTCAGTTTTCTTTATCATACTCGGTACAACAGTCGGTCTGTTTATCGGATCATTATTATTGAAACAAAAAAGATCAATCGCTCTTTGGATTCCGACGATTGCGGCAACTATTACTACACTCGTAATGTATATCGGGGAAATGATATTGCTTCATGCTCACCTTTACCGCTTTGGCGCGGGATTTCTCTTTGACGGGTTGCCCGGGATTGTACTTGCGCCGATAGATATAATCGTGGTAATAGCATCAGGCGCGATTACTTTCCTGTTGATGTATATAGTAAAAAGGAAAAACAGCGAAATGCTTTCTGCTCAATAAGACTTGAAAGAGAATAAGCCCACTATGACACTTTCTGTTGCAGAAAGATGTCACGGTGGGTTTATTATTTTTACACAGCACGCCAGAGCGTTTTTTATATTGCTCTTTATTTTTGCCGCCGTTTCTGTTATAATCGTTATATCAACGAAGGCGGTGAGCTTATGGAATTGATATTCCATCAGAATACTGAAATACTGCACCTGTGGTGCGAAGCGCCGAGGGCGTATTATATCCCCTACGCCGAGGGCGACCGCGTCACGCCGCATAAAGCCGCTTCCGCGCTCGCGGACTGCGAAGCGTCGTCGCTTTTCACTTCGCTCTGCGGCGAATGGAGCTTCGCCTTCTACGGCTCGCCGGAGGAGGTGCCGCAGGAGGCGGTCGGCGCGGACTTCCCGCTGCCCGTTCAGACGCTGACGGTGCCTTCCGTGTGGCAGCTTAACGGCTACGACAAACCCGCCTATATCAACGTGCGCTACCCCTTCCCCTTCGATCCGCCGTTCGTGCCGCACGAAAACCCCGCGGGACTCTACCTGCGCGACGTCGAACTTTCGCCGAAGGGGCGTACCTACATAAACCTCGAGGGCGTCGACTCCTGCTTTTACCTCTGGATAAACGGCGAATTCGCCGGCTACTCGCAGGTGTCGCACTCGACCTCCGAAATAGACATAACCGACCACCTGCGCGAAGGGCGCAACCGCTTCGCGATACTCGTGCTGAAATGGTGCGACGGGACCTACCTCGAATGCCAGGATAAATGGCGCACCTCCGGCATCTTTCGCCGCGTATACCTGCTCTCGCGCCCGGAGGGGCATCTGCGCGACTACACCGTCAACGCCTCAGCGGACGGCACGCTCCGCTTCGACGGCAACGCGCCCTGCCGGCTCCGCCTGCTCGACGGCTATACGGAAGTCGCCGCGCTCGAATGCAACGGAAGCGCCGAGCTGCGCGTCGCTTCGCCGCGGCTCTGGACCGCGGAAACGCCGGAGCTTTACACCCTCGAGATAAGCGCCGCGGGCGAGAATATATACGAGAGCGTCGGCTTCCGCAGCGTCGACACCGACGGCGGCGTCTTCAAGGTCAACTCCGTGCCGGTCAAGCTGCGCGGAGTCAACCGCCACGACTCCCACCCGGAGCGCGGCTGCGCCGTCACCGCCGGCGACATGCTGCTCGACCTCGAATTGATGAAAGCGCACAACGTCAACGCGATACGCACCTCGCACTACCCCAACGACCCGCGTTTCCCGAAACTCTGCGACGAATACGGCTTTTATCTCATCGACGAGGCCGACGTCGAGGCGCACGGAGTCATGACCGCCGCGGCGGACGGCCGCCTCTCGAAAGAGGTCGGCGAAAACCTGATGTGGCGCTCCGCCCTGCTCGACCGCGAAAAGCGGCTGTGGGCGCGCGACCGCAACCGCGCCTCCGTCGTCATATGGTCGCTCGGCAACGAATCCTTCTGGGGCAAAAACTTCCTCGACTGCATCGACCTGCTGCATAAGCTCGACAAGACGCGTCCGGTGCATTACGAGGGCGCTTCTTCGGCGCAGACGCCGGAGGGCGACTACCCCGCCGGACCCGACTTCATCAGCCGTATGTACCCCTCGCTCGACGATATAAAGAACCAGCTCGCGCGGCCGGATTCGCGCCCGTATATCCTCTGCGAATACAACCACGCGATGGGCAACAGCAACGGCGAGCTCGCCGACTGGTGGGAGCTGATATACTCCGAGCCGCGTTTCTGCGGCGCATTCGTCTGGGAATGGTGCGACCACGGGATAAAGGTCGGCGAGAACCCCGACGGCTCCCCGCGCTTCGCCTACGGCGGCGACTTCGGCGAGGAATACCACGACGGCAACTTCTGCATGGACGGGCTCGTCTCGGCGGACCGCAGGCCGCATTCGGGGCTGCTCGAGGTCAGGCAGGCGTACGCGCCGTTCACGATGGAGGAGGAAGACGGGCGCGTCGTTTTCACAAACCGGATGTCCTTCACGACCTCGGAAAACTACACGCTGAGGATACTGCGCGAGCTGAACGGCGAGGAGATTTCCGTTATGAGCGCGCCGCTGCCCTTCATTCCGCCGCTTGAAAAAGGCACGCTGCCTGTCGGCTACCCCGACGGCGAGGGCTTCGCCGCCGTGACCTATACCGTGCTCGACGCGGAGGGGCGGGAGGTCTGTTTCAGGCAGTTCACGCGCGGCGAATATGAAACGAAGCCGCGTTTTGCCGAGGGCGCGGCCCGTTTCGATGAAGACGAAAAATGCATAAAAATAACCGCAGGCGAGGCGGAATATACGATCTCTAAGTTCACGGGACTGCCCGTTTCGATAAAGCAAGGCGGCGAGGAGCTGCTCGACGCGCCGGCGTATTTCTCCGCGACGCGCGCCGCGACGGATAACGACGTCCGGGAAAAGGAAGCGTGGCGCAAGGCGGGCTTTTACGACATGCGCTCGGAAGTCCGTGAAATCAGCGTCGGCGAAAGCGCGGTCAAAGCGCGCGTTTCCGTCGGCGGCTGCGTCGTAAAGCCGCCGTTCGCGGTCGAGCTCGAATACCGTTTCCGCGGCGACGGAAGCGTCGCTTTCCGCGCCGACGTGACGGTTTCCGAAAACGCGCCGTCGCTACCCCGCTTCGGGCTCGCGCTGCCGCTGAAAACGGGCTTCCGCGAATACGCGTGGTTCGGGCGCGGCCCGGGAGAAAGCTACCCCGACAAGACGCTCGCGACGCGGATCGGGCGCTTCGAGGCGGCGCTGCCCGAGCGTTACGACTACAGCGTCAAGCCGCAGGACTGCGGCGAACGTATGGACGTCCGCGAGCTGACCGTCCGCGGCGAAGGCGCTTCGCTCCGCGTCGAAGCCGACGCCGACTTCGCCTTCTCGCTGCTGCCCTATGACGTCGGCGAGCTCGAAGCCGCGAAGCACGATTGGGAGCTGCCGGAGCCGAAGCGGTCCGTGCTGACGCTCGACGGCGCGCTCGGCGGCATCGGCACCAACAGCTGCGGCCCGCGCCTGCTCGATAAATACCGCTTCACGAAAAAGCGTTTCTCCTTCGGCTTCACGATCACGCCGGAAAAGGAATAATTTTCTACTATCAAGGATAACAACATGGAAGCAACTAGTGCAAAAAGAAACAGCTTTGAACAGTGGTGCTATTCCATAAATCGAATTGATTATCTCAATTTATGGGACAGCAAACTCAACTTGCCATTAACCCCTTCGGCAATTTCTCGCGGTTCTCACAAAAAGTATTATTGGCATTGCTCTTCATGCGGCAAATCCTTTTTGAGAGCCCCTCATAGTTTTACTATTGATGGGCAAAATAGGTGTCAAGATTGTTCTATTAAGTTTAGAGGCGAGAAAAGACACATAACCGCAGTTTCTAAGAATAATTTTGCATCAAATTATCCGGAACTCATTGAAGAATGGGATTGTGAAAGAAATAGTCTTAGTCCTCGCGATGTTGCATACACTGATAATAAAAAGTACTGGTGGAAATGCAAAAAATGCGGTAACATATGGCAAACTTCAATCACAAATAGGGTTAGAGGCACGGGTTGTCCGAAATGTAGGTATATTACGCGAACATCTTTCCCTGAAAGAGCTGTATTTTATTATGTGAATAAGTACTATCCTGATGCTGTAAGTAACGATACCAGTTATGGATTTGAACTAGATGTTTTTATCCCGAGCAAAAAAATCGGGATTGAGTATGATGGCCAACAATGGCATCAAAACATAAAAAAAGATAGTCTTAAGAATAACAAATGCGCAAAGAATGGCATAGTACTATTCAGAATTAGAGAACGTGAGTGCTGGTTTTGGCGTGAGAACAGTTATCTAAAACTAATCCCCGTGTCAACACGTAACGATGAAGAATTAAACAATGCAATACAAGTGCTATTGCTTGAACTTGACTTTCCCTTTGCAGACATTAATATTAAGCGTGATAAAAAAAGCATTCTTGCTACATATTTAATGGCAAAAAAACAAAACTCTCTTCTGGAAAAGTACCCACAAATCGCAAAAGAGTTTGACCTTGTTAAAAACCAACCCCTAACTCCTGATAATATTGATTACGGATCCGGTATTAAGTGCCATTGGGTATGCTCAAAATGCGGATATGAATATGTAGCAACGCCGAACACAAGGACGCTAAGAGGTTCTGGTTGTCCCTCCTGCGCCCATACCGTCGCATGGAAAGGGCACACTGATATTTTCACTACAAATCCCGAACTAAAAGAAGAATGGGATTATGAAAAGAATAAAGCCATAGGGCTAAATCCTGACAAGTTATTAGCTGGCTCTGAAAAACAAGCATATTGGATTTGTAGTAAAGGGCATTCATGGAAAACTGCAATTGCCAATAGAAAAATCGGACATGGTTGTCCCATATGTGCCGTTGAAAAACACAATAAAAAAGTGGTTAACATTGACACCGGTATGATATTTAGCAGTATTAAAGAAGCTGCTGCATATTACGGTAAGGCTAAAGGAACCCATATCGTTTCTTGCTGCAAAGGAGAGCGCGAAACAGCATACGGCTTTCATTGGAAGTATTATGAAGACTGAATTATAACGCAAAAGAGCGTCCGCGACTGCGGGCGCTCTTTTGCAATTCTATCTTTTTATATCTCCCCGTTCCGCACCGCGCGGAGCAGCCCGCGGCAGCCGGCTTCAATATCGCGCTCGGCGGCGGCGAAATCGCGGGTGTACCACGGGTCCGCGACGTCGCGCGAAAGCCCGGCGAACTCCATCAGCAGCCGCACCTTCCCCTGCGAATCTCCGCCGAGGATGCGCAGCGCGTCGCGCCTGTTGCCGCCGTCCATGACGACGATGAGGTCGTAAGCGTCATAGTCGCGCTTTTCGAGCCGCGTCGCGCGCTTATCCGAGCAGTCGATACCCCGCGCGGCGAGCAGCTTTTTCACGGGCGGATAGACGGGATTGCCGACGCCGCCCCATATCTCCTCGCCGCTCGTCGCGGCCGAGGCGACGGCGATGTCAACACCGGCTTCCGACGCCATATCGCGGAAGATATACTCCGCGAGCGGACTGCGGCAGATGTTGCCGTGGCAAACGAAAAGTATCTTTTTCATTAAAGCCCTCTGAGCCAGCGCTCCCAGACGGCCTCGTCGACCGCCGCGACGCTCGGATACGACTTGCGTATCTCGGCGCAGAGGAACTTCGCCTTCGCGACGACGCCGGGCTTGTCGGCGTACCACCAGCTCTCGAGGTCTTTGTTGACGCCGGAGGTGAAAAGCTCCTCGAAGATGGTCGCGCGGTCCTCGAGCTGATTCGCCTGACCGTAGCCGCGGACAAAGTAGTTTCCGTCATAATCGGTGTTGTTCGCCTCACGCGGGTCGCCGTAATACTCGAAGCCCTTGGGATTCAGCTTGTTCCACTGGTGCCAGATGTTATCCATGCGGTATTCCATCGAATGCATCATCTCATGGGCGATGTTGCTCTTGCTGAAGGACGAAGTGCCCATAACGATATAGAGTATGCCGTCGCGGTTTGTCGAATAGGCGGCGGAGAAATCGTCGTCTATGCTCTTGCCGATGCAGAAACGGAACTCCTCGAACATACCGTCGGCGAGCATTTCGGGGAAAATGCCCTCCGGGAACTCGCCGAGCGTTTCGTCGAGCAGGTCGAGATACATATACGCCGGAACGCAGGTGTCGTTCGGGATAAGATCCTGACCCTCGGAGATGCTGTAATCGGGGTTGATGACAACGGTAAGCCCGTATTTTTCGCTTATCTCGGCGGCGCGGGTCTTCGTCTTCTCCTCGACCTCGGCGAGCGTCAGACTGTAGATATTCGCGGCTTCGGCCTCCTCGGAGGCGCCGAAAGTGTAATCCCAGAACCATATCGTCGTCAAGTAAACGACGTCTTCGTAATAATCGCCGTCTTCGCCGCAGTCGCAGTCTTCTTCCTCGCCTTCGCCGAAGTCCTCGGTCTCGCCGTCTTCGCCGTCGCCGAGGTCTTCGCCGGACTCGGTCTCGCCGTCTTCGCCGTCGTCGTTTTCCTCGACGTCGAGCGGGTCGGACTGCGGCTCGTCGGAGCTTTCCGGCTCCTCGGGGACGCTCTCCTCGGAGGAGGACGGCTCCACGCTCGATTCGCTTTCGTCGGACGAGCTTTCGGGCTCGCTCGACGCGCTCTCGCTGCCGGAGCTTTCCTCGCTGCTTTCGCTGCTCTCTTCGATGCTCTCGTCCGAGCTTTCCTCGCTGCTTTCGTCGCTGCTCTCGTCTGAGCTTTCTACGCTGCTCTCGTCCTCCGAACTTTCGGGCTCTTCACGGCGCTCCTCGTTTGAGACCGAGGTGATGAGATACTTTTCGTTCATCTTCGCCTGGCCGATATAGCCGTCGTAATATCCCTCGCGGGAGGTCGAAAGCTCGGCGCGGTTTATGACGCCGCCCTTGGAGTAATCGGTGATCTCATAGTTCGCCTTGCCCTCTTCCTCGCGGCAGAAGGCGATCTTCATTCCGTCCTCGGCGGCGTTGTAAGAGTAATCCGTCTTTGTAAAGAACACCCTGTCGGGCTGAGCGTAGAATATCCTTGCCTGCGTATTCAGACTGTCGTAATAGGCGTAGTTGTCGCCCTGCCAGAAATCCGTTATGCCGAGCGCCTTGTAGTTATCCTCGGGGTGCTTGTTGTTCGGAACGTAGTTCTCGAGCTTGTTCAGCTCGCGGTCGTAGGCGAAGGTGACTTCGTTCCCCTCTTCACGCCACTCCCTGACGACTATCATGCCGTCCTCGTCGAACGCGGCGGAGCAGCCGTAATCGCCGCCGAGCGCGAAGTCCGTTTCGCACAGCCGCTTATTCTTTTTCAGGTTCCAAAGCGAGAGGTTATACGGCTTTTCTATATCCTCACCGTAGCTGTAGATCAGCACGAGCGCCTCGTCTCCGAACACGTCTATCGAGTTCAGTCCGGCGCCTTCGCCGATATCGTCGATATCCAGCTTCACGAAGCCGTCCGGCTGCGAGCCGCAGGCGCAGAGTCCGAGCGCCATGCAGGCGGCGAGCAATAATGCGACGATACGTTTTTTCATGTTTCATATCTCCCTTCGCCCGCGCGGCGGGCGTTTTTCTTTACACCAATATTATACAAAAGCGCAGCTCGAAAAATCAACCCTAAAAAAGTTACAATTTTGTAACTCTTTTGTAACTATTTTGTTACCGTTGTAACTTTTTCGGAAAAGCGGCGCGCCGTTCCGGGGGCGACGCCCGGGGAATCCCCTGCCTTCTTATGACGGCGGGGAATCCCTCGGCTTCGCGCTTCGCTCGGGATGACGGGTGCAAACGGCGCGCGAAAAGGCCTCCCGCTCGGGAGGCCTTAATATCTGTTATTATTCTTATTTTTTCGGCTCGGAACCGTGCGGAAGCTCGACGAAGAAGGTGTTGACGCCGCCTTCGCTCTCCGCCCAGATGCGCCCCTTGTGCTCGCGGACGATCTCGGTCGCGATCGAAAGCCCGAGCCCGTAGCCGGGCTGCTCGCCGCGCGAGGCGTCCATGCGGTAGAAACGCTTGAAGATGTTTTTCAGGTCCTCCTTCGAGATCTCGTCGCCGGTGCTCGAAACGGAAAGCAGGCAGTGCTGCCGCTGCTTTTTCAGCGCGACGCGTACCCTGCCGTTCGGCGAGCAGTATTTGCGCGCGTTATCGAGCAGTATCTCCAGCGTTTCGATAATGTGCGGCTCGCTGCCGACGAGCTCGACGCCGTCTTCGATATCGTAAGAGAACTCAAGCTCCTTCTCGAAAAAGACCGGCTCGAACTGGAGCGCCGATTCGGTGACGAGCTTCGTCATATCGACGCGCCCGAAGGTCATGCGCGAGGTGCCGTTATCCTCGCGGGCGAGCTCCAGCATACCGTCCACGAGCCCGCGCATACGCGTCGCGGAAGAGAGGATGTTCGACGAGAACTGCTCCTTCTGCTCCTCGCTGTAATCCGGCATATTCAGCATTTCCGCGTTCGTGGTGATGACGGTCAGCGGCGTTTTCAGCTCGTGCGACGCGTCGGAAACGAACTGATGCTGCTGATCCCACGCCTTCTCGACGGGATGCACGGCGATACGCGCGAAAATGATGCTGATTATCAGCAGCACCGCGAAAACCGACCCGCCGATGATAAGGCAGTTTTTCGTCAAAGACGACACCGCGCTGTTTTCCGCCGAAATATCGGCGAAGACGACGCGCGTCCCGCCGTCGCGCTTCTCGGTTTTAAGGAAACGGAGCTCGTATTCGTCGATAACGCCGCTTTCCTCCTCGCAGGCGAGCGCCTGCTCCATGAGGTCGTTTATCGTCTCTTCGTCGCCGATTTCGAGGAAGAAGCTGTCGCTGACCGAAACGCTGCCGTCCTGATCCCTGACAAGCGTGAAGTACGGCGACGCGGCAGGCCTCATCGGGCCGCCCTTGCCCCCGTTATCCGGCGGCGCTCCTTCGTTATCCGGCGGCGACGGCAGCTCAAAATCGCGCCCCGCTTCTCCGGAATCGCCGGAAAAATCGCCGCGGTTTATGCCCGCGCCTTCCGAAATGACGCGGAGCGAAGACAAACTTTGCTTCTCCAGGTTATCCGAGGTGAAGCGGATGACCGTGCCGAAGATCACGGCGAGCAAAACCGTCGATATTATCATTATAGAGCATACGAACTTTATCCGCAGCCGTTTGAGCATCAGTCAATTACCTCCAGATGATATCCCAGGCGTCTGAGCGAACAAATCCTGACGTTAGAGCCGATGGTTTCGAGCTTTTTGCGAAGGAAGGTCATATAGACCTCGACGTGATTATCCATCGCGCTGGAATCATAGCCCCATGCGCGCGCGATAATAACTTCTTTTGAAACGTTCTTGCCCTGCGACTGGAGCAGCAGGCGCATGACGTCGAACTCCTTGGCGGAAAGGCGCACGCTCTGATCGCCGCATATCAGCGTCGCGGTGGAAAGGTCGAGCGCGGTGTTGCCGTAAACAAGCTCGTCCACCTGGCTGCCCTGCCTGCGAAGCAGCGCGTTTATACACGCGAGCAGCTCGCGGGTATCGAACGGCTTGGTAAGATAGTAGTCGGCACCGGCGTTCAGCCCTTCGATGCGGTCGAGGGTGCCGGACTTCGCGGTCAGCATCAGTATCGGAGTCGTGCAGCGCTTTGCGCGGACGCTGCGCGCGACCTCGTAGCCGTTCATTCCGGGCATCATAACGTCGAGTATCAGCAGGTCGTAAATGCCCATTTCCGCGTATTCGGTGCCGCTCACGCCGTCGTAGACGGCTTCGGCGTCGAACCCCTTCGACTTAAGCAGCATCACGAGCGAATCGGCAAGCATTTTTTCATCTTCGATAATAAGGACTTTCATTGTTTTTCTTTCCTTTCCGGCATGGTTTATCTCTACCTGTTGCCGAGATGATAAAACGCAAACCTTAACGCACGCTTTAGAAATCATTAAATCTTAAAAAAGATTATAATTTCCGCGGCGCCGTTACCATTATACACGGCGCGCGCACGCATAGCAAGAAAAAACTTGAAATCCGCCGTAAAATGTGGTATGATTCGTAAAGTTGATTCACGCAACGCAATCGCCAAACGAAAAGAGGATAACCGATGTCTGAAGATAAAAACGTCGCTCCCGTCGAACCCGTCGAGCCGGTGACGGAGGACTCCGCAGAGCCGGAAAAGAGCAAAGGAAAGCAGGAGTTCTGGCGCGCGGTCAAGTTTCTGCTGTTCTCGATGAGCGCCGGCGCGATACAGTTGGGCAGCTTCACGCTGATGAACGAGGTCTGGCACCTCCCCTACTGGGTATCTTACCTTATCGCCCTCGTATTGTCGGTTTTGTGGAACTTCACGCTCAACCGCAAGTTCACCTTCAAATCCGCCAACAACGTGCCTATCGCGATGCTCAAGGTCGCGGGATACTACGCCGTGTTCACCCCGCTTTCCACCTGGCTCGAAGACATTATGACGATGTCGCTCGGGTGGAACGAATACCTCGTTACGTTTATCAATATGTTCATCAACCTCGTAACCGAGTTTTTGTTCCAGCGCTTTTTCGTTTTCGGCAAGTCCATCGACTCCGCCGTCAAGCCGAAGGAGGAAGAGCAGGCGGAAGCGGAAGCAAAAGAAGAAACGCAAGAATAACGCTTGCATAAAAACAAGCCCTGCCGCGGCAGGGCTTGTTTTATTTCAGTATATCTTTTATCTGCTTTTCGCTCGCGTCGGGGTAAAGCTCGCGGACGCGGGCGAAAACGCGCTCGCGCGAGGTCTCCGGCGCTTCGCCGTAAGCCGACGAAAGCAGTCCGCGCCCCCAACGGTCCTCCGGCACGGAATAGACCGCGATGGGCCAGCCGTACGGCTCGCCTTTTTTGTTCCGCCGCTGACGGAAATCGCGAACGGTCAGGTAGAGCTTATGCTGCAGCGCGGTCAGCGCGCCGTCGAAGTTCTTCATCCCGCCGCCGTAACCGGCGAGGCGCTTCATCTCGTTGGAATAAAGCTCGCCGCCGTCCGCGAAAAGGTCCATTATCAGCTTTTCACGGCGGTCCGCCTTGCCGTCGCTCCAGAGGGCGTCGAAATCGTAGCCGTCGCGCCGCCAGTTCGCGAAATACGGGAGCCATTCGAGCGAAATGAACCCCGCTTTTCCGCCGAAAAACTTGCCGTAGGCGACTTCGCCCGCAGCCGCGAGCAGCTTGCGCCACTCCCACGGATCGCGGGAGGGATCGTCGCTCCACCAGTCGCGCGCGAGGGTGCGCTCCTCGACGGAGAAGCCCTCGACGCCGTTGGCGAAAAGCGGCAGAAAGCCCTCGCGCTTCACGGCTTCGGTCAGCCCGGCGGGCGTTTTTATCCTGTCGGGGCGGTCGCTCCGCAGAGCGCGCGCCACCCATTCGAAAGTATCGTCCATATGCTACGCCGAGTGAGTTTCGTTATACGCTTTTCTGACCGCGCGCGCGAGTTGGTCGGCGCAGGAGGTCGGGCGGCGTCCGCAGGTGTTGCCGAGCAGGTACTGCTCGATTTTTTCCACCGTCCAGCCGTCGACAAGCTTGGATATCGCCTTCAGGTTGCCGTTGCAGCCGCCGAAAAACTCGATGTTGCTGATAACGTCGCCGTCGATGTCGAAGCTGATGACCTGCGAGCAGACGTTTTCCGTTCTGTAATCGTAACGCATGGTGCGCCTCCTTTTATCTTGCAAAAACGCCTCCGGCGGAGGCGTTTTCATTATGCGGTTTTCGCGGGTGTTATTCGTATTTGCCCTCTGTGATGCAGACGGCGGTCATCTGGGTGAACTCCTCGTCGAGAGCGGAGAACTTGAAGGTCCATTCCCTGCCGTCTGACGAGCGGAAATAACCGCTGCGCGACGTAGCCGCGGCTTCGAGCTCCTTCATCGACTTCGGATAGCGCCCGACGAGATCGCGGGCAAGCGTCTCCATGCGCTGATTCATGAGCACGAGGCGGCCGTCGCTGTTCGCGAAGCAGATGCCGTCCTTCAACTTGTCCAGCGCCTGCTTGACCGCGAAGGGCGTCAGCGCGCGCTTGGCGCGGGTGCGCTCGCGCCTGAAGCCGAACACCACGCGGACGAAGACCGCTATCGAAATTGCCGGCACGATGAGCCACGGGAGCTTTATAATGTCTCCGACGACGTCGGGACCGGCTTCGGCGGTGATGAGCGAAAGCATGAGCAGCAGCTGCACGAAAACGATCGCGTCCTTGATGCAATGCCTTATCCTGTGAGTGCAGACGTATTGATAGATGCAGAGCGCGAGCTCGGAGAGCGTCGCGATAAAGAGGATTGCGGCGAAGATAAGCCGCAGGTCAACGGAAAGAAGCGAGAACGCGGTCATCTGTCCGCACCCCCTTCCTCGATTGTGTCGGGAGCGTGAGCCGCTTCGGTCCAGAGCGCGTAGCCGCCGCCGACAGGCGCGCTGTAAAGCGTTTTGCCGCCGCTGGCGGTAACGGGCTTTTCGATTGCGGCAAGGATCGTCTCCTTGCTCATCGGCTCGGCGTCCGCGGAAGCGATAAGCTCCTCGTTGTTGACGTCGACGAGGCGCACGGAAATGCCCTTCGACGCCTGAAGCAGCTCGCGGTAGTCCGCGTTCGAGCGGATGACGCCGCCGTGGATGCAGCTTTCAAAGAAGGCGGCGAAGGCGAGGCAGAGCAGAATCGCGGGGTCGTCCGCGAAGCCGCGCAGGAAGGATACGCCGACGGCGTAAAGCACGACGTAAACCGCGGATATCGCTATCGGAAGCGGCAGCCAGAGGTATTTGCCGTTGCGCTCCGTGCCGCATTTGACGAGCGTTATGATTAGCGCGGCAATCAGGCACACGGCCGCCCAGCCCATCGCCGTGTAGAAGAACAGGCCGTAGCGCGTGGATTCCGCTACCCAGACGTTATTCAGCTCGAGCTCGCTGAACGCCAGCCCGTGCAGGTCGTTGGTCAGCACCGCGGCGGAAAGCAGCAGCGCCGGAACGAAGAACAGCCACGCGGACTTCGGCAGACGGTAGTCGTCCGCCTTGCCGACGCAGAAGGAAATCAGCAGCGCAAAGGTCGGTATGATGGTCATGAACGCGACGGTGAGGTAATACGTATACCTCTGCACCTCGGCGCTCGTGACGTAAAGCGAAACGACCTCCGGCACCGCGATTATGCCGACGCAAGCGGCGGCAGCCGTTACGAGCAGGCGGCGCGCCTGCGTCTGAACGGCTCTGCGGTTAACGGACATTCCCCACGCGGTCAGCATGCCCGCGTAAACGAAGATGCTGACGAAGTTCAGAAAGCGCGCGAGAAACTCACTGCCCGCGCCGCGGGCAACTCCGCGGCAGAACACGGCAGCGATCACGAGCGCCGCCGCCGCTACGCAGCGGAGCGCGAACGCCCGGTTGTTTTTTGACATAATTCCGCCCCCTTCGCGCAACGGATCGCTCCGCCGCGCACGGACTTTCATATTTGCGAAAACGATAGCATACACCTATATATCATATTTATACCACATTTTTCCGTTATTGTCTACTCTTTTCGGTCAAAAGTACGCGGTTTTTTTGTTTTTTCGCCCGCAAAAGCGCAAAAAAGCGGCGCCGCCGCGTAATTTGAAGTTTATGGAAAATTATGCTTGACAAACCCGCCGCAGGGCGGTATAATAACTCTTGCGCCTCGAAAAAGAGCGCACACGCGGATATGACAATTGCAAATTGCAAATGGCAAATTGCAAATTGCAAATGGCAAATTGCAAATTGAGGTTACGGGTTATGGGCAATCTGATCGAGGACAGAAGCTTCGAGTTTGCGGTCAGGATCGTAAAACTGAACAAATACCTGAATGAACAGAAAAAGGAATTTGTTTTGTCAAAACAGATTCTCCGTTCCGGAACAAGCATCGGCGCAAACGTCGCGGAAGCGCAGCAAGGGCAAAGCGACGCGGACTTTGTTTCCAAGATGAATATCGCCTTGAAAGAAGCAGCGGAAACAAAGTATTGGCTTCGTCTTTTGGAAGCAACAGAATACCTCACGGCAAACGAAACTAAATCAATCCTTGCGGAATGCATCGAGCTCGAGAAAATTCTCTACTCGATCATCCGCACTTCAAAATCCAAACAATAATTTGCAATTTGCCATTTGCAATTTGCAATTATTCACACGCGGATATGGCGGAATTGGCAGACGCGCTAGATTCAGGTTCTAGTGGGGGCAACTTCGTGGAGGTTCAAGTCCTCTTATCCGCACCATCAAAACAAGCAGCCGTTACGGCTGCTTTTTTTGATGGTGCAACTAAGTGTTCCGCGCAAGCGGACACTTAACTTCACTTTGCGGCAACGCCGCAATACTTCACTGTGCCGAAGGCACAACTTCACTTGCGCCGCAGGCGCAAACTTCACTTTTATTTAGTTTCAACTCCTTTTGCCCAACGTATGCAAAATCCCTCACCGGTTGGTGAGGGATTTTCGTTATTCATTATTCGCCGCGCCGTCATACCTGCTCGACGCCGGTATCGAACTTTATCGACTTCGCCCATTCCCTAATCTGATCGGCGTACTTTTCGGCGGTGTCGGCCCTTGTTGCGAACTCCACCAGCCAGAACGCGTCGTCGGTTTTGAACACGTAACAGGTGAAATGAAAGGCCTCCGCCGTTTTCGGCTCCGCGTATCTGTATTCGAAGCAGGACAAGCCGTCCACCGTCTTCTTCTCCGCGCTGCTGAGGGCGCCCGTTTTTATGGTGAGATCGATATATCGGTCGACGGTGACGCTTTCGAGCCCTTCATAATCCGCGAACAGATCCTTGAACGCGTATACCGCGACGTCGCGGGAATCATAGCAGGCGGTATATCCTTCTTCTTCCATAAACTCCGTGCTGTCCGCGAAATCATCCGTCAGCGTTATGCTCATGCCTTCGCGGAAAAAGGTCTGACCCGACGTCACGGCGCCCGGGAACATCAGTCTGCTTATCGAATAACCGATAACCAGGCCGACGATGAGCGCCGTCGCCAACACGAACATTCCCGTTTTCGAGCCGCGCTTGCGGTTCGCCACCGCCTCGGCGCCGTCGTTGTTATCGAAGCAGAACGCGTTTTCGCGGGTCAAGCTGAATTTGCATTCGCCCGAAAGGGAGACGTCCTCCCCGCCTTCCGGGAGCTGAAAGAAGTCGTTGCTGAAGTTCCGGCTCCATTTCTTCGCTATCATGTAGACCTTCGCCGCCCGCGCCGGAACCTGAAAGGTCTTCGTCTCGCCGTTTTTCAACTCGCCGAGCTTGCGGCAGGGTGTGTCGTTTATGATAAGCTCGCACGCTTCGCGATCCTCTATGTAGACCTTAAGGCCGCTGAGGCACCCCACGGTGCTTCTCCGGCGCTCTATCGTCAGATTCCTTGTCCGATACGCCTCCATCGGATCATAATACGCCGCGGCGACGCCGTTATCATAAGGCGCGGCAACGGGAGCGCCGTAGTCCGCGGGCTCGGGCTCGCTGCGCACCGTGGCTTCGGGAGTCCAATCAAACCCTTGCAGGCGGTCGGCAGGAACTTCGGACTCTATCCTTTTCATGAGTCTTTCGTAAGAAATATCTATGCCTTCCGCAACGATCTTTTTGCCCGTATTCGTTCTTATTATCATCTTATCCGCAAGCGGATTGTTCTTTGTTTTGTGAACGGCGGAAGCGATATCGGCGAAGGTGAATTCATACGGCTTGCGGAAAGCTTTATGCAAGGTGAGCTTTTCGCCGGATACGACCACTTTAAACAACAACGCCTTCAAAAGTAGGATCAAACTCAATGCAGCAAATAAACCGAAAACCGAAAACCCCGCGATAAACTCCGACGTTTTTTCCGAAGTCAACGCGGTAACTACAATCATCCCGGAAAAGATCACGACTCCGCTCACCGCGATTGCAGTGACAATCCACGGATGCCGCAAAACGAATTCCCGGTCGTTCATCGTTTTATCCGCTTTTGCTTTCGATCTGTTGACAAGTGCGAACGCGAGCGTTATCGCACCGGTCAAGAAAAATGAGAATATGAAAATATATAACATTCTGCTCGTATCCATAACTATCGCCGCTTCCTCTTTTTGTAGTATATTATCATTCTACCCCCCCCCCTCGATTTTTTGTCAATACTTTTTTAAGTTTTTATCAACATCGAGGTGGGGCGTATTATATCAGAGCTCCGTTTCTGTTCGGGAACGGAGCTCTTTTTACGTTATCATTCTTCGTCGGTGAAGGCGTAGGCGTCGTCCGGAGCGGGCTTTTCCGGTCCGGCGGGCGGCTCCGCCGCGGTTTCGGGCTCGGGAGGCGCCTGCGGCTCCGCCGAAGCGGCGCGTCTGCGCTTTTTGCGCTTGCGCGCGGCGAGCAGGATTATCAGCAGCGCGATAAGCAGTATCAGCGCGCCGCCGCCTATGAAGATATATGTCTTGTATTCCTCATAAAACTTGAGCAGCGGGGACTTTTCCGCTTCTTTTTTCTTTTTGCCGCCGTCCTTTTTCTTATCGTCCTTTTTCGTCGAGGAGCTCGCCTGCTTGACCTTCATTTCGTAGCCGTTTTTCTTGGCGTATTTATAGGCGTAGGTCCCGTCGGTAACGGTCAGGACGATGCCGTCGTTATCGCTGAAGGCGTATTGACCGATCTTTTCGATCTTGTCGCTCAGGGTCAGCTTCTTTATGCCGGTGCGGCGCAGGGCGCTGCCGCCTATCTCGGTGACGCTGTCGGGAATGGTCAGACTGTCCAGCTCCTCGCAGCCGTAGAAGGCGTAGGAGCCGATGGTCTTCACCTTGCTGCCGAGCGTCACTTCGCTGAGGCGCGGGCAGTATTCGAACGCGCCGGTGGAGATTTCCTCGCAGTTGACCGCCGCGCTCTTCAGCTTTTCGCACGCGCCGAAGGCGTAGGCACCGACGGAAGCGCCGTCCGGAATGTGAACGTCGCGCAGCTTCACGCAACCGTAAAACGCCCAGTCGCCTATCTTCTCGACGGAGTCGGGCACCGTTACGTATTCAAGCGCCGAGCAGCCGAAAAACGCGCTGTCGTTTATATTCTTGACGCCCTCGGAAATGACGACCTCCTCGACCTCCTCGTCGGCGTAGAAAACGTCGGCGATGGTCTTGACGTAAGAGGGTATCACGACGTAGTACGGTTTGCCGAGGTAGGCGACGAGGACGCTGTCGCCGAGGACGACGAAGTCGTCGTCCGAATGCGTGGTGGTATAGGTCGGGAAGAACGCGCGCCTGCCGATATCCGAAAGCTTATCCGGCACGCGCAGCTCCTTGAGGTTGAGGCACCAGGAAAACGCGCCGGCTTCCACCTTCTTGACGCTGTCCGGAATGTAGACGGAGCGCAGGATCTCGCAATCGTAGAAGGCGTTTCTGCCTATCTCCCTGACGGTGGATGGGATCGTTACGCGGGCGAGCTTCTTATTCGTGAAGAAGCAGTAGCCGCCGATGCGCGTCACGCCCTCCGGTATGTCGTATTCCGTCGAATGCGCCGCGGGGTGAAGCGCAATCGTCTTGCCCTTGTTCGAGAACAGCACGCCGTCGACCGAGGTGTAGACCTTGTTTCCGGCTGCGACGGTTATGCTCTTCAGGTTCGAGCAGAGGCAGAACTGCTCCTCGGAAATGTCCTTCATCGCGGCGGGAAGGTGGACGGAGATTATGCTGTCGTCCTCGAGGAAGACGTTGCGGCGTATCTGCGCCGCGGGCAGTCCGCCGAGCTCCTCCGGTATCACGACGTCGCCGCCCTTGCCGGTATAGCCGACGATGAGCGCGTTCTTGCCGTTGACGATGTAGCAGAAATCGCCGTCGTAAAGGATATCGTCCTCATCGTCTTCCGACGACGAGTTCTTCGCGGAAACGCAAAGCGAGCATACCGCGAGCGCCGTTATCAGCGCAAGCAGCAGGCAAAGCAGACGTTTTATTCCGTTTTTGGCGGTGATTGTCATAAGCTTCTCCGTATCGAGCGGGGTCGAGGTCATTGACAGACATTTATCCATCTAATAACGGATTATAAAACTCAAATATAATCAATCTATGATAATTCTGATAAAAATCTCCGAAATCGCGTCAAACGATACCGGCGGAACGGCGCAGGATAAGCAGCGCGTCGCTGACGGTCAGGTCGCCGTCGCCGTCCACATCGCCGGCAAGCCGCACCTGACGCGGGGGAGTCTGCAGTCCGAGCGCGGCGCGGAGCGCCGAAAGCGCGTCGGTCACGGTCACTTCGCCGTCGCCGTCCATGTCGCCTTCCGCAAGGGAGGAAGCGTTTTCGAGCACGAAGACGCCGCTTTTGGCGCTGCGGACGGACGCCTGCCACGCTTTCGCGCCGAGGAGGTTACCTTCTATCCAGACCGTGCAGCTCTCGGAATCGCACCCCGCTCTGCCGAGTTCGACGGAGGAGGCGGGGTCGTAGGCGACGAAGCTGACGCCGCGTATGACGCGGTTCGTTTCAACGTAATCGACGGGCATGGTGAAGTTCTCTTCGTCAAAATCCCAATAGTAATAGCCGCCGTCGTTATCGACGTTATGGCCGAGCACCTCCTCGTACTTCTCGCGCGAAGCCGAATAGGCGCGGCTGGTTATCGTTCCGTCGCCGACGGTCATGTAGCGGAAGATGCCGCTGCCGCCGTCACGCCATTGATACCACCAGACAGGGTCCATCTGGTAGCACTGGAGGATCTCGGTAACGTTTCTGCCGTCCGACGCCGCGCGGATATCGCGGGCGATGCCCGGCTCGTGGCCGCAGAGGATAAGGCGGACGTTGGGATTGTCGTTGAGGTACGACTTCCAGAAGTTTTCCGCGGTCACGTACTGCGTCAGGAACTCCGCGTTCGGCGTCAGGTAGCCGTGGAAGCAGACGACCGCGGTGCGGCTGCGGTAGGTGGCGAGGACGCGGTTCGCCCATTCTATCGTGGCGGCGGAGGTCTCGTCGGTCCAGCCGATATACATGAAGATGAAGTCCCTGCCGCCGATGGTTATCAGATCGTAGTGGTTGATATTGTCGTTAAGGCCGCCGCCGTACCACGCCTTGTCGCTGTAATACTTCTCGCCGAAATACTTCTGCCACATCTTGAAGTCCGGACGCCAGACCTCGTGGTTGCCGGGCAGTATGCCGTTCGGGAGCCCGACGGCGTAAATGCGCTGGTATATCTGCTGCGCGAGGACGTATTCCTGCTCCTCGTTCATCGTGTTGGCGGTGTCGCCGGTGTTAACCATGTAGCCGATGTCTCCGGCGAGGTAGTCCGCGGCGATTTGGTCGAACTGCTCCTCCATATAGAAGGTTATGTCGCGCGGGCCGTTGCTCCAGTCGTGCTCGATATAATACTGCGTGTCGGTCGTCCAGGCGAAGGTGTCGCTTCCGTTATCGACGGTGAAGAGCGAAACGCGGAAAAGCACGCTCCCGTTATCCGCGTAGGCGGCGGTCGGCACGTTCGCGCCGAGGGTCACGGTCGAAGACGCAACGAGCGCGTCGGTAAGCTTCACCCATTCCCGACCCGCGGGGTCGAAGACGCTCAGGACGAGCGTTTCGCCGCTGTTCGCGCCGCCGGTGAAGCTGACGGTGAATTCGTCTTTGTCATAGCCGCTGACGTCGACCTCGTAGACCTGATAGGGATATCTGCCGTCGGCCGAAACTGTCGTGTTGTAAGCGGCGGCGAGCGGCGTTTCGCCCTCGGCCGACCGTGCGGAAAGCGCGGAAAGCTCCGCGACGTTCCCGCGGCCGGAAACGGGCAGAACGTCGGTGAAACCGGTCAGCGTCACGCTCCTGCCGTCGCCGTTCAGCATGTCGACGTCAAACAGCGTTATGCCGTCGCCGGTGCCCTCGTCGCGCCTGACGTAAAAGTCGCCGAAGAAGACGTCCTTGACAAGCGTGAAAACGAACGAGCCGCAGGCGCCGTAGCCGGCGCGGTCAATCGCGGTCCAGACCACGTTATGCACGCCCGCGGCCTTGTTCGCGAGCGAATAAGGCAGGTCCACGGGCGAACCGTCCAGCTTCACGATGAGCGATTCCACGCCGGATGCGGCGTCGGCGACCTTCAAGTCCAGCGACGCGGACGCGGGGACGTCGGCTCCGTCGTTTATCGAAGACGAGACGAAATACGGCGCTTCGTTATCGAAGACCGCGTTCTGCTCGAACGCGAGTCGCGTTCCGACGGTCATGCGGAGGGTGTGCTTTCCGTCGCCGTAATCGAGCGTGTCAAGACTGCATACCGCGTGGCGGTCGCCGTAGGTGTCGATAAACTCCTCGACCGGCTCTATCACGTTCCCGTCAACGCTAAGGCGCGGGAAGACTCCGCCCGTCGTGCGCAGGTGTACCGTTCTTTCGCCGGTGTAGACGCCGTCTTCGGCGGCCTCCCAGAGGTCCTTATGGTATTCGCGGAAAACGCTGATTCCGCCGATATAGTAATACTGCCCGACGGCCACTCCGTCGGCGGGGGTCACGGTTATGCAGAGCGCGTTGACGCGCGGCAGGTATTTCGATTCAAACCGCTCGGGGTCGGCGGTGAAGCCGTCGACGCATTCCGCGCCTTTCCAGTAAACGTAAGCGTATCCGTCTTCGCCTATCGTGAAATCCTCGGTCTCAAAGACGAAGCCCTGCTCGTATCCGGCGTAAAGATCCGCAGTTGAAGCGCCCTTCGACGGAGTCATCGCCGCGCGGACGCGAACGGTACCCTTCAGCGCGGAGGCGGCGGAACCGCTGCCGGTCGCGAGGTATATCCTTACGCCGTCGCTGTCCGCGGGCGAAACGGAACCGAATGCGTTGCAGTTCACGCCTGAAGCGACGGGGTCGATATGCGCGCCGTAAGCGAAAACGTCTTCCATGGAGGAATCGGGGGCGCGGCAGGTGGCGATGCTGAAACTGTCAACCTCCGCGGAAGCGCCGGTAACGCGAACTCCCTTCGTCGCCGCGGGGGCGACGTCCGCGCCGTCGAAAGCGGACGCAGATTTCACTCCGTGTATATACACCGTCGCGAGCGCGATGCGGTTATATCCCGCAAAACCGTTGAGTTCGGTGAGGATATAATCCTGCTCCGCGAAGACGCCGATGAAGGCGCCGGAAACGAGAGAGAACGCTATCGCCGCGCAGCAAATCAGCGCAAGCGCGCGCGGAAGGCGTTTTTCATTTTTAAAAAACGGTTTTTTCATAACTCGACACCTCTTATCACGCGAGCCGCGCGGCTCTGCGCAGTATCAGCAGCGCGTCGCTGACCGTCGGGCCGCCGTCGCCGTCGACGTCCGCGGCGAACCAGCGTTCCGCTGTCACGCCGTCGTAAATACCGAGCGCCATGCGCATTGCAGCGAGCGCGTCGGCAATATCAACTTCTCCGCTCGCGTCAACGTCCGCCGCGGTGAAGGAGACTCCGGAGAATACTGCCGCGCGCGGTTCGGAGCGCGTTTCGTTCGCGCCGGAAACGGCGGAAACGGTGATATACGCCTTTTCGCCGGTTTCGCGGACACAGGCGCCGGTGTATTCGCGGACGGAACCGTCGACTTCCGCGAGCGTTTCTCCGTCCGCGCGGATGATGAAGCTATCGGCGGAAGCGCCTTCGGGAAGCTCCCAGCGCACGCTCACGGCGTTGTTGCGTCCGTAAGCGCCGGTAATGACGGGCGCTTCCGCCTGCCCGCCCCGATACGGGAAGACCGCGGAGGTCTCTCCTCCGCAGACGACGTACCAGAGGCCTTCGGGAAGGCCGGTGAAACTGACTTTGCCGCCGGAAACACGCGCTTCCGCGGCCTCGGCGCCGTCCTTTACGGTGCGCGCGGTGAAGGAGCGCACCTCTACCCTGCGCTCGTTCTGCACGAGCTCGACGGGCATGGTGAAGTTTTCTTCGTCCTTATCCCAGTAGTAGTAATAGCCGTCTTCGTTATCGGGGTTGCGGCCGTAAACTCTGATATAGTCGTCTTTTGAAATCGTGAAGGTGCGGTTCGTTATCGTGCCGTCGCCTATCGTGACGTAGCGGAAGAGTCCGCTGCCGCCCTCCAGCCACTTCCACCACATATTCGAAGGTGAGCCGGACTGGTAGTCGTGGAGCATTTCGAGAACGGGTCTGCCATCCGAAGTGTATCTGATGTTTCTGGCGGTGCCGGGCTCGTGGCCGCAGATTATCATATTGAGGTTCGGGCAGTCCTCGGCGATTGCCCAGAACTTTCTGGCGGTGTTGAAGAGTATCTCGCCGTCGGTGCCGAGGTAGCCGTGCAGGGCGAGAACGCCGGTGCGGTTCGGGTAGGTGTTGAAGACCTTACGCGCCCAGGCGGTAGCGTTGGCATCGTTTTCCAGCGTCCAGCCGAGGCAGACGAAGACGAGGTCGCGGCCGCCGATCGTCACGAGGTCGTAGTGCCCCTTGTTGTCGCCGTAATCGCCGCCCCACCAGTCCTGGTAATCGTAATACTTCGCGCCGTAATACGGGCACCAGTTGGTCCAGTTAGCGTCGTGGTTGCCGGCGACGACGCCGTTGGGGATGTTCGCGTTATCCAGAATGTCGCTGATGCTGCGGCATTCCGCGAACATGGCGGCGTTGTTCGGCTCGTCCGATATGTCGCCGGTGTTGATGACGTAGCCGATCTTGCCCTCGTTATATTCCTGAATGAAGAGGTTGAACTGGTCGCGAATGTAGTAAGTGTAATCGCGGTAGCTGCCGTCTTCGTAATTGTGCTGAATCATATGCTGCGCGTCGGTGCACCATGTGAAGGTGTCGGCGCCGTTATCGACGGAGAGCAGACTGACACGGAGCTTCATCTTCCCCTCCGCGACGCGGTCGGCGAGCGCGACTGCGGCGGAGAGCGTCAGACTGCCGCCCTCCATGCGGGCGCGGTCGACCTCCTCCCACTCGGCATTCGTTTCGTTATACACGGTCAGGCGGAGTGTCTCGCCGATGTTCGCGGCGGCGGAAACGGAAACGTAGACCTCGCTTCCCTCGACGCCGGAAACGTCGACTTCGAACGCCTGATAGGGATATTTTTCGTCATGGGTGACCGTCTTCGCGCCGACGGACGAGGCGCGCTCGCCCTCCGGAGTTTTCTCCGACAGCGAGGAGAGCGCCGCGGCGGCGTTTTCGTAAGCAGTTACGGGAAGCGCGCCGCCGACGGAATAGGCGTAGGCGCGCGCGGAGTCAGCGGCGCTGACCTCGACGGTCGCGCTGCCGCCGTTCGCGGAGTAGTCGCCGAAAACGACTCCGCCCGCAACCGAGAATACTACCGAGCCGGTCGTTGTCAAATCGGCGTTATCGGTTATCGAATACGTGAGCGAATGCGCGCCGGAGGCGAGGCCGGAATAGGAATAAGGCAGCGTGATCGCGGCTCCGTCGAGCTTGACGGAGAAGGCCTTCACTCCGCTTTCGCCGTCGCCGGCGGTCATGGTTATTCTGCCGGAGGCGGACTGTACGCTTCCGTTCGCGATGCTGCTGTAAGCAAGATAAGGCGGCGTGTTATCGAAGTTGAGCCGCTGCTCGCAAACGGCTTCGCCGTCGAGCCGCAGGGTGAAATCGTGGTATCCGTCGCCGACCGTTCCGGTATCGACGGTGTAATCTATGCGGTTCAGTCCGTAAGCGTCGGTGCGCGCGTTCGCGGCGAAATAAGGCGGCATCGGTTTGCCGTCCATATCGAGCGAAAGCGTTCCCTCGTGCTCTGAGAGACCGGAAATCACAAGCGTTCCGCTGCAGATGCCGTCCGACGTCGCGTAGACGGAGTATTCGGCTTTTTCGCGGAACGCCCTTAGCCCGCCGATATAGAAGAAATCGCCTTCGGTTATCGCTGCGTCGGGCGTTACGATTACGTTCAGAACGTTGACAAGCGGCAGATAATCGAGCATAAAGTCCGCGTCCGCGGGGGTGCGGCCGTCGACCGGCGCGGCGTCCTCGAAATAAACGCAGACAAAGCCGTCCGGACCTATCTCGTAATCCGGGGTTTCAAATACGAAGCCCTGCTCGTATCCGGCGTAAGCTTCACTTTCCGAATTGCCGCGCGCGGGCGCGATACCGAGCTGCAGCCGCGCCTTGCCCGCGACCGCGGTGACGGAGCCCGCGGCTCCGGTCGCCACGCAGAAGCGGATGCCGACGCTGTCCGCCGCAGAAACGCCGTTGAAAACGTTATACGTCTTGCCGGAAGCGACCGGGTCAAGACGCGCGCCGTCAACAAAGGGGTTCTCAAATTCGGAGCTGGGAGCGCGGCAGGAGGCGATGCTGAAGCTGTTGATCCCGTCTTCGCGGGCGGTAGCGGTCACGCGCACGCTCTTTTCCACGCCTTCGCCGGGCATGTCAACCGTGACGGGCTGCGGCGATTTCACGCCCGAAAGCCCTACCATCGCGAGCGCGACGCGGTTATATGAATCAAAACCGGGCATTTCCGAGAGCAGATACTCCTTTTCCGCGCTGCCGAAAACCGACACCCCGGAAATCATCCCCAGCGTGAGTAATATACAAAACGTGAGCGCGATAACCTTCTTCATTTTCATGGAAAACCCCTCCCGGAAAGCGCCATTACGGCATGATATAAAACTACATAATAAATTATAAAGACTCGCTTGTGCGTTTTCTTGTCGGGTGGTGATTTTTTTACGAATCCGTGATATTTTGCGCGATATTTTAACGCCCCGAATGACGAGATGTTATTGACTTGACGATATATATATGATAGAATTACAGTGAATAAGGATACGGTAACATAGGAGAAGAGTATGAAAAAAGTCGTCGCGATCACACTTTTGATATCGCTTTTCTGCTCCCTTTTCGCAGGAGGGGTTTTGTTTGCGTCCGCGGCATCGGCCGACGAAGCCCTCGCCGCCGCGAAACCGGAACTTTACGGGCTTTACACCGCGCAGAGCGCGGCTCTCCTGCGCGACAGATACGACCGCACGGTTGTGCGCGGCGGCGCGGATAACGCCGCGGCGCTGCTCGAAGCGCTCGACGCGCTTTCTCCGCTCGAAAGCTACAAGCGCGAAGCGTTGCTCGGCTTCGGCGGCGTAGATGAAGACGAGCTCTCCCTGATGAAATCCGTTCGCGGAACCGCTTCCGCTTCCGGCGGTTTCATAACGCTTACCGGCGAAGGAACGCTCCGCTACTCCAACGCCGAGGGCGGAGGCATAACCGGTCCCTCCCCCTTCGGCATAGCGACGCCGGCGAGCGACGGCTTCGTTATCAAAATTAACTCCGCTTCCGCGGCGGCGCTCGACCTCGAAATCGGAAGGCGCGGCAGCGCGAGCGACTGCGTTTTCACCATCTCCGATATCGCGGTTTCCGAGGGTGAAAAATACTACCTCTTCCCCTTCTCGCGTTTCGGCGACCTGCCGCTTGACGGCACGCTGAATTATATCTCGCTCACGTTCACGGGCGCGTCCGAAGTCACCTTCGGCGACCTGCACGCCGCCGCCTCCGCCGCGGGAACGGCTGAGGAGCTCGTTTACGCGGAGACGCCGATGACCTCGCAAAACTTTGTCGCGGGCAACTACTACAAGATCCTCCAGCGCGGCACCACGCTCGCGCTCACGATGCTCGATGAAAACTCAAAGGACGGCCGCCTCGTCTTCGCCGAAAGCGCAGAGGACGACGCGCAGCTGTGGCAGATATCCCGCGACCCCAATATCGTTTCGCGTTTCCGCTTCGTCAACAAGAAATACGGGCTTTCATTCCAATACGTCGGCACCGATTCCGGAATGTCCCTCGAAACAGGCGTTACGAACTACACCGACGTCAATCAGCGCTGGAGCTGTTCATACAGCAAGGCGAAGGGATTTGCCTTCAACATTTCCGGCGTCTGCAAGCTGAGTTATAACGACGAGAAGCTTCGCGTAACGAGCACCTCGCTCGCGACGAAATACTTTGATATCCTCTCCGTCGAGGGCGAGACCTGGACGCAGGTCTGGAGCGACGAGTTCGACACGCTCGACCGCAGCGTATGGTACGTCGTAAACTCCAAAAACCGCGCCGACACCGAGCCGATGTTCAACCGCGACAGTCCGAACAACGTCTATATCGAGGACGGCAACCTCGTCATCAAGACGATAAAGGAAGAATACCGCGGCTACCACGCCACGAGCGCGTACCTCACCACCGAGGATAAGATCCACTTCAATTACGGCAGGTTCGAGATGCGCGCGCGTCTGCCCGAAGGGCGCAAGATATGGCCCGCCTTCTGGCTTATGGGCGACGACGATCTGTGGCCTTACTGCGGCGAGATCGACGTCGTCGAAACCGTCGGCACCGGCGAAGAAGAGAACTGGATAGGCGAAAGACGCTCGATCGCGACCTTCCATTACTGCGACGCCGGCGAGCATTACGAGGTCGGCGGCTGGTCGGACTTCAATATACTGACCCACACCGAGAAGCTCTCGGAAAACTACCACGTCTACGCTGTCGAATGGGAGCACGACCAGATCCGCTGGTACTTCGACGACGTGCTTTACCTCACCGTGAACGTCGAAGGCGACGCGCTGAAGAACGCCCTGCAGGAAAACCCGATGTTCATGATACTCGACACCTCCATCGAGGGACCCGGCAACAACCTGCTCCCCGAAGGCCTGCCCGACGAAGCGTACTTCTATATCGACTACATCCGCTACTACAAGCCCTCGACCTCCGCCCTGCCCGCGGACACCGGGAGCTATGAATACGTCAGCGATACTCCGGACTTCCACCAGGTCATATGGTCGCCCGGCAATATCGGCGCGGTCAATATCGAAAAGAACATGTTCGTCTATAACGACGCCGCCTGCAACACCAGCGTCTTCAACCTGACGGAAATGAGGCGCGTCGCTTACAAAAACCTTACGCAGCGCGGCTGGACGATGGCGAACGCCGTCTCCGCCGACGGGAGCACGCTCGCCTTCGGCAGAATGTACCGCTTCACGGTCAGCGACCCTCAGCTCAACGTGATTTATAACGAAGACGCTCTGCTCGAGTTTCCGACGCTCGCGCTCAGCAACGACGGCTCGCGGCTCTATTACGGCGGCGTGCCGATGACAAACGGCGAGGATTTCGCGGACCGGTTCCACGTTTACGACACCGTCAATATGCGGTGGCTGAGCGAAGAATACACCGGCAGTTGGGTGGATTCCATCGCCGTACGCGACGATGACGTCTACGCCTACGGCTGCTTCAACGGCCTCGTGCGCGTTCGCTCCGCGTCCGACGCGGACCTCGGCGAGTTCAACGCGGCGGGCAGGGTGGTTTCGCTCGCGTTCTCGCCCGACCATAAAAAGCTTTACGCCGCCGACGGCGATCAGAAGATATACGTTTTTGATCTCGAAACGCGCACCGCTTCCGTCTTCGCCTCCTGCGGAGACGAGATATCCCGCATCGTCGTTTCTCCCGACGGGACGCGGCTCGCCGCCGCCTGCGGCGACTCCTGCGCGCGCGTTTACGATACCGCCACGGGCAAGCTCGCCGCGCGCCCCTGCCTCGGCAAGCTCGCTGTCACCTACGTCGACTACTCGCTCGACGGAAAGCTCCTCGCGCTCTGCGGACTCGACGCCAAGGTCGGCGTCTACCGCGCCGACGACGGGCTCCCGCTCGCGCTGCTGAGCAATACCGACAGCACCTGCTGGTACAACACCGTCGCGATCAGCGCGGACAACACCTCCGTCATGACGATACGCGGGGTGGAGGATTTCAACTCCGCCGTTTCCGGCTGGAATCTCCCCGCCGGTCTGCTTCCCGAAGACGGCGGCGACGCCTCCGCGCTCGACGCGCTCCCCTATTACAACGAAACGCATTACACGCCCGAAAGCTACGCTCCTTACGCCGCCGCGCTGAAAAACGCGCACGCGGTCAGGGCGAACAGATACTCCCCTCAAAGCGCCATCGACTCCGCCGCGCAGGCGGTCTCCGAAGCCACCGCGGCGCTCGTTGAAGCGAGCTTTATTAAAGGCGACCTCGACGGCGACGGCGAGATTACCGTAGCGGACGCGCTCGTCGCGCTCCGCATCGCCGCGAAGCTCGCCGCCGAAACGCCGGAGAGCGTCGAGACCGGCGACACCGACGGCGACGGCGAAATCACCGTAGCGGACGCGCTCGCGATACTCCGCGTCGCCGCGAAGCTCGCCGATCCGGATTCGCTGACGCAAAGGTGACGGCATGAAAAGATTCGTCGCGTTATCTTTAATCATGATAATGCTGCTCGCGCTGATTCCGGCGGCGGCGTTCACCGCGTTCGCGGACGCCCTCGACCGCGCGATGAAAGCCGTTGAGCCGGAGCTTTACGGAATGTACACCGCGCAGTCCGGCAACGTGCTGCGCGACAGATACGACCGCGCTGCCGCTCTGAAGGCGGCGGGCGGCACCGATAACGACCTCGCCGTTTCGCTCCGTTCCGCGCTCGCCGCGCTCGTTCCGCTCGAAAGCTACCGCCGCGTCGAACTCGACGGCTTTGCCGGCGTGACCGAAACGGACATCGCCGCGATGGAACTGAACTCCGGCTCAGTATCCGTAAACGACGGCTTCGTCACCCTCTCCGGCGAGGGAACGCTCCGCTACTGCAACGCCGCGAAGAACGGAATCGCCGGACCTTCCCCCTTCGGGGCAGCGTCCTCGGGCGATGGCTTCGCAATAAAAATCAACTCCGCCTCGAAAGCGACGCTCGACCTTGAAGCCGGCGTTCGCGGAAGCGAAAACGACCGCGTTTTCACGATTTCGGATATCGCCGTTTCCGCAGGCGAAAAATACTACCTCTTCCCCTTCTCGCGTTTCGGCAGTCTGCCGCTCGACGGCTCGCTTAACTATATTTCGCTTTCCTTCACGGGAACGTCCGAAGTCGCCTTCGGCGACCTGCACGCCGTTTCCGGCTCACTCGATCCCGCCGTATTACGCGAATACCGCGAGACCGCCGCTTCGCCTGAGACAATCAGCGCGAAGAAATACTATAAACTGCTGCAGAAGGACTCCTCCCTCGCGCTGACCATGCTCAAGGCGAGGGGCGAGGGCGACGGCGTCTTCGGTTTCACCGAGGACGACCCCGATAACGACGCGCAGCTCTGGCAGCTTTGTCCCGACCCCGACGAACCGGACCGCGTGCGCATCGTCAACAAACACTTCGGCTACGCGCTGAAGGGCGGCTACAATCAGACGCTCGGCTTCCTCCCCTCTTCCGCGCGTTCGAATCTCACAAACGGAGAGCAGCTCTGGAAATACGATTACAGCGAGGACGGCGGCTTCGCCTTCTACGTTCCGAATTGGGAGCGCGTCTCCTATTCGGAAGACAAGCTCCGCATCACGGGCATAAGCGCGGAACCGAAATACTTCGACGTCGTCGACGTCGGCGGTCCGGAATGGTCGCTCGCATGGAGCGACGAATTCGACACGCTCGACCGCACCCTCTGGCTCGTCTCGGAAACATCCGACCCCGCCGCGTACTCCTGCGACCGTGACAGCGAAGAAAACGTCCGCACGGAAAACGGCGAGCTCGTACTGCAAACGATAAGAGGCGAATACAAAGGCCATCTCGCGACGAACGGCGATATCCGCACGCAGTACACGGCCACGTTCGGCTGCGGCAGATACGAGTTCCGCTCCAAGGTGGCCGGAGCGCACGGCGTCACCGCCGCTTTCTGGATGATGGGCGAGGAGGACCTCTGGCCGTTCACCGCGGAGATCGACGTCCTCGAAATGGTCGGCTCCGGCGCTTCGGGAGATTACGTCGGCGAAAAGAGAGCCATCGCGACCTTCCACTACGCGGGCGACTCCGCGGAGCACGTCGAGTTCGGCGGCTGGACCGACTACGGCTTCCTTTATTCGAAGGAGCCCATCTCCGACGATTACCACATCTACGCCCTCGAATGGGATAAGGATCAGCTCCGCTGGTATTACGACGACCTGCTCTATATGTCGCTTAACATCGACGGAGACGCCCTAGAGCGCGCGCTCCGCGAAAACCCGATGCACCTGCGCATCAGCGCGGGCGTTCACGGGCAGAACGGCGAGCTCTACGAGGATATGCCCGATAATTCGTACACCTACGTCGACTACGTCCGCTACTACAAGGACGCCTCCGCGGCGATGCCGCAGGAGGGCGTCGCTTACGACCGCGTAATTGACGACTCGTATTTAAAGATGGAGATGCTCTATCCCGCCAACTCCGGCGCTTTCACTTCCGCGGCGGACCGCTTCGTGTTCGGCACCGGCGCCTCCGACGCGCGCGTCGTCGACCTGCGGGAAATGGTCGTCAGGGCATCGACGAAACTTGGCGGCGAGGAAGACTGGATAATGTCAAGCGCTATCTCCGCCGACGGCAGCACCGTCGCGCTCGGCAGCAGGAACAAGCTCACCGTCGCGGATTCCGGATTCGAAGACATGGTCAGCATCGAGTTTCCGGCGGAATCGCCGACCGTCGCGTTCAGCAACGACGGCTCCTTCTGTTACGCCGGAGGCAACTCGCGCGACGATTCCGACTTCTGCAGATACTTTTACGTTTACAATACTTCCAATATGTATATGCTCCGCAAGGAATACACGGGCAGCTGGGTGGACTCTATCGCGGTCGCCGCGAACGACCGCTACGCCTACGGCTGCTTTGACGGGAGCGTTTACGTCCGCGGCGCGGACGGGACCGATCTCGGCGGATTCAAGACCGGCGGCAGGATCGTTTCTCTCGCCTTTTCGCCCGACTGCGGAAAGGTCTACGCCGCCTCCGGCGACTTCAAAGTCTACGTTTACGATATAGAATCGGGCTCCGCTTCGGTCCTCGCCGTTTGCGGCGACGAGATATATCAGATCGCGGTCTCGCCCGACGGGACGCGCGTCGCCGCCGCCTGCGGCGAC
>JAFZXI010000061.1 GCA_017616855.1 Clostridia bacterium
CACATCACTGCGAGTAAAGCGAGCAACATCATTACGGCGACAGCCGTAACATCACTTGCCGCAAAGCGGCAAACATCACTGACTTCTTCGACGTTTGGCACACAAACGTCCTGCTTGCAATAGTAAATGACAAAAATACCGGCTGAACTCTTCATTCAGTCGGTATTTTTTCTCTGTCCTTAAGAGTACCTCCCGTTCGGGAAGTTTTTTATTTTTCAAAATAAAATAAAAAAATTGTGGACTATTCCGAAAGTTTGTGCTATAATGTTTTCCAATGTAGCGTGTTACGGGAGTAAAATGGAACAGAATCCCCCGCCGAACGCGTAGAATAAGAACTATCCCGCGGCGTCCGGCTTTCGCTGCGCCGCACGGAAGGGAATAGATATGGCACAAAGAAAACACAGACTCACTCTTACAACCAAATACGTTATGATCCTCTGCGCGCTGCTGCTTGTGCTCAACGTCACGCTCGGCTTGATCCTGATGAGCAGATCCGGCAAGTCGATGAAAGAGATGATCCGCCGCAATATGCTCTCCATCGCCGACACCGTCGCCGCCGCGCTGGACGGAGACGCGCTCGCCTCCGTTACCGAAGCGAGCGTCGGCACCGAGGAGTATAACGAGATCTACTCGGCGCTTTATAACGTCGCTCAGGCGCAGAAGAACAACAGCGACATAAAGTATATCTACACCGCCAAAAAAGAGGGCGACAAGTTCGTCTTCCTTATCGACCCGGACCCGGTGGACCCCGGTCTTTACGGCGAGGAGGTCGTCTATACGCCGTCGCAGACCACCGCGTGGAACGGCGTTTCGACCGTTGACGAGGAAACGTATCAGGACGACTGGGGCAGCTTCTACACCGCCTGGAGCCCGGTCAGGAATTCGACGGGCAAGGTCGTCGCGCTCGTCGGCGTCGACTTCGTCGCCGACTGGTTCGATCAGCAGATCGTCTCGCATACGGTTTTCGTCATCATCGGCAGCGTGGCTTCGCTGGTCGCCGGCGCCGCGATTATGGCGCTGATGGCGAGCCAGCTCCGCCGCCGCATCCGCGAGGTTAACGGGGAGCTGCTGACGCTTTCCGACAACGTCGAGAAGCTGACCGACGAGATACGCGTCCGCCCCGGCGACGAGGGCAAGGCGCTCTACGAATGCGACAAGGACTACGGCTCCGACGGCATCGGAGAACTCAGAGGCAAGATCCACGCCATGCAGCATAAGCTGAAGGCGTATATGGACTACGCGCACGAGCAGGCGTATACCGACTCGATGACCGGCGTCGGCAACAAGACGGCGTACCTCGAGCGCGTCAAGGAGATAAACAGCCGCATAAACAACGGCACCGCCGATTTCGCGATAGTTGTTTTCGACGTCAACGGTCTGAAGAACACCAACGATAACTACGGCCACGAATGCGGCGACCGCATCATAACCGACACCGCCGCGGCGATCCGCCGCGTCTTCGGCGACGAGCAGATCTACCGCATCGGCGGCGACGAGTTCATCGCCGTCCTCGGCTCCATCACCGAGGAGGAGCTGGAAGCGCGCCTCAAGGAGCTTCAGGGTATCGTCGAGAACTTCAACAAGCACGAGAAGCGCTACGCGATGACGCTGTCCTTCTCCGGCGGCGGCGCGGTCTACCGCCCGGGCGAGGACGCCGCGTTCAAGGAGGTCTTCAAGCGCGCCGACGAGGCGATGTATAACAACAAGGGCAATTATTACAAGCAGTTCGGCGACCGCCGCAGGACCTACGAAGAGGACGCCAAGCCGATATCGGATAAATAACAGAACGGAAAAATCACCCGATCCGTCGGGTGATTTTTTGCGGTGTCGTGCGTGCCGGAGTGAAAAAACGCCTCGATTCTCACTCGTGATATATATGATCCTGACCGCGGCTCGATCGATACGCCGCGGTTTTTCGTATATTTCTTTAGTTTACGCCATGTTATTATGCTTGATTTTTATATAAAACGATATTATAATATTGATATCATAGAGTATTATGCACCTATCACAGGAGGAGAACATGGCAGACTGGGTAATAGTTGTAGACGATGATCTGACCAACCTGAAGATCGCGGGGCATATCCTGAGCAAGAACGGGCTGCGTGTCAGCGCAGTCAAATCAGGGCAGGCGATGCTTGACTATATTGCCGCCAACGGCGCTCCGGACCTGATCCTGCTGGATATAAACATGCCGGGGATGGACGGCTTCGAAACGCTGGAACGCCTTCGCGAGCAGGAGGCGGGACAGAACGAAACGCCCGTCATTTTCCTGACCGCGGACGAGAATGAGGAGTCTGAAACGAAGGGGCTTTCTCTGGGCGCCATGGACTTTGTCAAAAAGCCGTTTATTCCGGAAGTGCTGGCGCTGCGCGTGCGGCATATCATCGACCTGAACCACCTGCAGAAGGACCTTTCCCGCGAGGTGGAAAAGAAAACGCAGGAGAACGCGGACATGGTGCTTCACATCGTGGAAGCGCTTGCGGACGCCATCGACGCGAAGGATAACTATACCAACGGCCATTCCGGCCGCGTGGCGTCTTACGCCCGCGAGATCGCGCACCGCTCCGGATATTCGGGCAGCAGGGAAAAGGAAATATACATGATGGGGCTTCTGCACGATATCGGCAAGATCGGAGTTCCCGACGCCATCATCAACAAGCCCGCGCGGCTGACGGATGAGGAATACGGCGTCATCAAGGCCCACTCCGCCATGGGCGCAAAGATCCTGAACAACATCGTCGAGATGCCTGCGCTCGTTACGGGAGCGCGCTGGCACCACGAACGCTACGACGGCAGCGGTTATCCCGACGGCCTTTCAAAAGAGGATATCCCGGAAGAAGCGCGGATCATCGCGGTCGCGGACGCCTATGACGCCATGAGCAGCAGAAGGAGCTACCGCGGTATAATGTCGCAGGATACCGTCCGTTCGGAGATAGAAAAAGGCAAAGGCACGCAATTCGATCCGGGGTTCGCGGATATCATGCTCGCGATGATGGACGAGGATCCGGACTATCTTATGAGGGAGCGTTGACGGTCGGCGATCGTTTCCGTAATCTGATCACAAGACGGAGGGCAGAGAAATGATACGTTATTTCAAGAAGATCTGGGCGGACCTGGGGCGCAGTATATTCACCGGCGACCGGTATGAAAAAAATATGCGCGGACTCGCGGTCGGCGCCCTGCTTATCGTCGTAATGAACCTGATCACCGGCAGCCTGAATCTGGCGAAAGGTATGGTCAGCGGCGCTGTAAGCAGTCTGATCCTGATACTGGTCTTTTTGCTGGTTTTTTTCTTCATAGTCGTTATGAAAAACCGCAAGGTCGCGCTGTTCCTGACGGTTTTTGCCGTTATCGGTATTTACAGTTATGACGTAATAACGGTCACGTCGCCCATAATGCCGATCTGGACGCTTTTGTTCCCCTGCGCGTTCTGTTACCTTGTGAACGTCAAGGCGGGCATCGGGCTGTCGGCTTATTTTTCCGCGCTTTATCTTGTTCTTTTTTACAGTCCGCTCAAACAGGTCGTCGCCGGTAAGTATCCGGATTTCATTCTGGAACGTTTCCCGATCATCTTTCTGGCCAACGCCTTCCTCAGCGTCTACATCATGGTCCAGTACCACAGGAATACGCTGCAGCAAATAGATTACGCCGAGCAGCTCAACGAAGCGAAAGCCGCCGCCGAACGCGCCAACACGGCGAAAAGCGATTTTCTGGCAAGTATGTCTCACGAGATACGCACGCCTATCAACGCCGTGCTGGGCATGAACGAAATGGTTCTGCGCGAAAGCCTCCAGGCGCGCGACCGGATCCCGAAAACACAGCCGGAACTGCGCTCGTATATGACGAACATAAGCAACTATGCCGGTAATATCGACAGCGCCGGCAAGAATCTGCTTTCGATCATCAACGATATACTTGATTTCTCAAAGATCGAGTCGGGCAAGATGGAGATCACGGAAGCGGATTACAAGTTCAGCTCCGTGCTGAACGATATCAGCAACGTGGTATCCTTTAAGGCGAAAGACAAAGGACTCGATTTCCGCATCGACGTGGATAAAGAGCTGCCGGACGGCCTTTACGGCGACGAGCTCCGCATCCGTCAGATAATGACGAACCTTCTGGGCAACGCCGTCAAGTATACCAAAGAAGGCAGCGTTACGCTGTACGTGGGTAAGGGGAAAGACACCGAGGTCAGAGAAGGCGGTATGATCGACCTTATCATCTCCGTGAAGGATACCGGTATCGGCATCCGCAAGGAGGATCTCGACAAGCTTTTCCAGAAGTTCGAGCGCGTTGACCTGCAGCAGAACAGCACCGTCGAGGGCAGCGGCCTCGGACTTGCGATCACCAAAAACCTGCTGGGACTTATGAACGGCAGCATCAGCGTGGAAAGCGTTTACGGCGAAGGCTCCGTTTTCACCGTCGTTTTGCCGCAGAAGGTGGTCTCCACGGAGTCGGTGGGCGATTTCCGCATGAAGTTCGAGAAGAGCGTTCAGGAGGCGGAGGTGTATCACGAGTCGTTCCGCGCGCCTGACGCGCATATCCTTATCGTGGATGATACGCGTATGAACCTTACCGTTGCGGTCGGATTGCTGAAAAAGACGCAGATGGTGATCGACACGGCGGCAAGCGGCGCGGAGGCGATCGAGCTGACAAAGACGATACGCTACGATCTGATCCTGATGGATCAGCGTATGCCGGGTATGGACGGGACCGAAGCCATGAAACGCATAAAGGCGCAGGAGGACGGCAAGAACGGCGAAACGCCGTTCATCTGCCTTACCGCGGACGCCGTCAGCGGCGCGAGGAACCGTTATCTGGCGGAGGGCTTCACGGATTATCTGACGAAGCCGATCGACAGCAAGGCGCTGGAAGCTACGCTCATAAAATACCTGCCCGCAGAGAAGGTGTGCGAAGCCGCGTCGGACGCGGACGCCGCGGAACCGGAGCGCGCGCCGTCCGTACCGGACGTATCCGCGCCCGCGGATACGGCGGGGATCGACCGCGAGGTAGGCCTGCGCTTCTGCCGGAATGATGAAGAGCTTTACCGTTCGATCCTGCTCGATTACGCGCAGAGCTCGGATGAAAAGAAAAAGAACATCGAGGATTGCTTTGCCGCGGAAGACTGGAAGAACTACGCGATCTACGTCCACGCGCTCAAGAGTACGTCGAAAACCATCGGCGCGTCGGCGCTTTCGGATCGCGCGCTGCGTCTGGAGGAGGCGGCGAACGCCGGCGACGCCGGCGTGATCCGCGCGGAGCATGAAGCCATGATGGCGCAGTACGCGGAAACGGTCGCGGCGATCCGCGATTCGGAGCCGCAGACGGAAGCGTCCGGCGGCGATGAAGAGGCGCTCGAGTTCGAGCCCGAAGAGGATGAAGCTCTTGAGTTCGCGCCCGAAGAGGACGCAAAGCCGATATCGGACAAGTAAATTGCAAATTGAAAATTGCAAATTGCAAATTATTTAACGGGAAAAGTTTCAAAAAAAGATAAAAAAGCAGACTGAAATTCAGTCTGCTTTTTGTTTGCGTGAGTTTGATTTGCGGACGAAGAGCTTTATTCCGCGAGGGCGTCGCAGAAGGCGGCGATCTTTTCGTCGTTTTCGTCGCAGGGTTTGTCTTTCGGGTCGACGAGAACGAGCTCCGCGTCGAAGGAGCGGACGCCGAGCAGCTCCTTCAGCCGCGCGGACGCCTTGTCGGCGCCGCCGCCGGAGAAGCAGAAGAACGCCGCGAAGCGCTTGCCCTTCAGCGCCTCGGCGTTGTCGCTCACGAAGGAGCGTACCGGCGGCGTGAAGCGGCTCGCCCAGACGGGCGTGCCGATTATCACGCGGTCGTATTTCGCCGCGTCGAACTCGTAGGGCTCGAGGTCGGGCTTTTCCTTCATGACCGCGCTCTTGCCGCCCCATAGGAACTTTTTGAAGCCCGAATCGGGGAACGCCTTTTTCGGCGTGAGGCGTATCACGTCCGCGCCGAGCTTTTCGGCGACGGCGTTCGCGACGGACTCGGTGTTGCCGTTAAGGGAGTAATAGACGATAGCGGTTTTCATGGTTTATACCTTCTTTTTCAGCGCCTTCATGCGGCCCGCGTGGTCGAGGATGCTCTTGCGGAGGCGCAAACTGTGCGGAGTTACCTCCAGCAGCTCGTCGTCCGCGAGGAACTCGAGGCACTGCTCGAGCGACATTATGCGCGGAGGAACGAGGCGGAGCGCCTCGTCGCTGCCGGCGGCGCGGGTGTTGGTCAGGTGCTTGGTCTTGCAGACGTTGACGGTGATGTCCTCGGTCTTCGCGCATTCGCCGACGATCATGCCGCCGTAGACGGGGGTGCCGGGCGCGATGAACATCTGCCCGCGGTCCTGCACGCACCAGATGCCGTAGGCGACCGCTTCGCCGGTCTCGAAGGCGATCAGCGAGCCGGTGTTGCGGCGCTTTATCTCGCCCTTGAAGGGCTCGTAGCGCTCGAAAACGGAGCTCATAATGCCCTCGCCCTTGGTGTCGGTCAGGAATTCGTTGCGGTAGCCGAAGAGCCCGCGCGAAGGCACGAAGAACTCGAGCTTCATGCGGCTGCCGACGGGGTTCATCTCGGCGAGCTCGCCCTTGCGGGCGCCCAATTTCTCTATCACGGAGCCGACGGAATCGGCGGGGACGTCGATGGCGACGCGCTCGATCGGCTCGCACATGACGCCGTCGATCTCGCGGTTGAGGATACGCGGGGGGCTGACCTGGAACTCGTAACCCTCGCGGCGCATCGTCTCGATAAGTATGCTCAGATGCATCTCGCCGCGCCCGGCGACGTTGAAGCTGTCGCTGTTCGGGACCTCGCTGACTTTGAGCGAAACGTCCCTGAGCGTCTCGCGCATCAGGCGGTCGCGGATGTTGCGGGTGGTGACGTATTTGCCGTCTTTGCCGGCGTAGGGGCTGTCGTTGACCGAAAAGGTCATCTCCATCGTCGGCGCGGAGATCTTGACGAAGGGGAGCGCCTCCGGAGCCGCGGGGTCGCATATCGTGTCGCCTATCGTGATGTCGGCGATGCCGCTTATCGCGATGATGCTGCCGGAGCTCGACTCGGTGACGGGCACTCTGCTCAGCCCGTCAAACTCGAAGATGTTGGAGACCTTGACGCGCTTCGCCGCGCGCTCCTCGTGGTAGTTGCAGACGACGATCTCCTGATTCTGCTTTATAACGCCGCGCTCGATGCGTCCGACGGCGATGCGCCCGACGTAGTCGTTGTAGTCGACGGAGGAGACGAGCATCTGCAGCGGGCCGTCGTCGTTATCCGCGGGCTCGGGAATGTATTCGAGTATCGTGTCGAAAAGCGGCTTGAGGTCTGTGCCCATGACCTCCGGCGAGAAGGACGCCGTGCCCTGCCGCGCGGAGCAGAAGAGCATCGGGCTGTCGAGCTGGTCGTCGGTGGCGTTCAGGTCGATCAGCAGCTCGAGTATCTCGTCGATGACCTCGTGGACGCGCCTGTCGGGCCGGTCTATCTTGTTGACGACGACGATGACGCGGTGCCCGAGCTCCAGCGCGCGCTGAAGCACGAAGCGCGTCTGCGGCATCGGGCCCTCCGCGGCGTCGACGAGCAGGATGACGCCGTTGACCATCTTGAGTATGCGCTCGACCTCGCCGCCGAAATCGGCGTGACCGGGCGTGTCGACGATATTGATCTTCACGCCGCCGTAGGAAACGGCGGTGTTCTTCGCGAGTATCGTTATGCCGCGCTCGCGCTCGAGGTCGCCGGAGTCCATGACGCGCTCCTTGACCGCCTGGTTTTCGCGGAAAACGCCGCTCTGCTTGAGCATTTCGTCGACGAGGGTGGTCTTGCCGTGGTCGACGTGGGCGATTATCGCGACGTTGCGTATGTTTTTCATGCTTTCACTTCCCGTGTGGTTCCCGTTGCTTTACTCGAGCTCGAAGGCGCCGGTGTAAAGCTGATAATACGTGCCCTTCTGCGCGATCAGGTCCTTGTGCGTGCCGCGCTCGATGATGCGCCCGTGGTCGAGCACCATGATGACGTCGGAGTTCATGACGGTGGAGAGGCGGTGCGCGATGACGAAGACGGTCCTGCCCTCCATCAGCTTATCCATGCCGCGCTGAACGATGGCTTCGGTGCGGGTGTCGATGGAGGAGGTCGCCTCGTCGAGGATCATGACCGGCGGGTCGGCGACGGCGGCGCGCGCGATGGAGATGAGCTGGCGCTGCCCCTGCGAGAGGTTCGCGCCGTTGCCGGTCAGCAGCGTTTCGTAGCCGTTGGGCAGACGCGTGATGAAGTCGTCCGCGCCGGCTAACCTCGCGGCGTTTACGCACTCTTCGTCCGTCGCTTCGAGGTTGCCGTAGCGGATGTTGTCCATGACCGTGCCGGTGAAGAGGTTGACGTCCTGCAGAACTATGCCGAGCGAGCGGCGCAGGTCCGCCTTCTTAATCTTGTTTATGTTGATGCCGTCGTAGCGGATCTTTCCGTCCTCGATGTCGTAGAAGCGGTTTATCAGGTTGGTGATGGTCGTCTTGCCCGCGCCGGTGGCGCCGACGAAGGCGACCTTCTGCCCGGGCTTCGCGTAGACGGAAACGTCGTATAGCACCTGCTTGCCCTCGATATAGGAGAAGTCCACGTCGAGCAGCTGCACGTCGCCGCGCAGGGGAGTGTAGGTCAGCGTCCCGTCGCCGTGGGGGTGTTTCCACGCCCACCTGCCGGTGTGCTCCGCCGTTTCGGTGACGGAGCCGTCGGGGTTTTCGACGGCGTTGACGAGGGTGACGTAGCCGTTATCGTCCTCCGCCTTCTCGTCCATCAGCGTGAAGACGCGTCCCGCGCCGGCGAGTCCCATCGCGATCGCGCTGAACTGCTGCGAGACCTGGTTGAGGTTGCCGGTGAACTGCTTGGTCATATTGAGGTAGGAAACTATGATGCCTATCGAGAACGCGTAGCCGGAGATGCTGACGTTCTTGAGCCCGGAGAGCAGGAAGAGTCCGCCGACCGCGGCGCATATGACGTAGAGCACGTTGCCGATGTTCATGATTATCGGGCCCATGCTGTTGGCGTAGCCGTGGGCGCGGTAGGCGTCGTGGTAGAGGTCGTCGTTAATCGCGTCGAAGTCCGCCTTCGCCCTGTCCTCGTGGCAGAAGACCTTGACGACCTTCTGGCCGTTCATCATCTCCTGCACGTAGCCCTCGACCTTGCCGACCGACTGCTGCTGACGGACGAAATACTTGGCGCTGCCGCCGCCTATCTTCTTGGAGACGAAGAACATCGCGACGACTCCGACCATGATTATCAGCGTCATATACAAGCTGTACCAGAGCATGATGAAGAGCACGGTCAGCACGATGACGCCGGAGCGCAGCAGGTTCGGCAGCGACTGCGAAACGAGCTGGCGCAGCGTGTCGATATCGTTGGTGTAGTAGCTCATTATGTCGCCCGCCTTCTTGCGGTCGAAGAAGCGTATCGGCAGCGACTGCATGTCGTCGAACATGGCGCAGCGCATCTTGTTGAGGAAGCCCTGCGTCATAATGGCGGCGACCTGGCTCTGCACCGTCATCAGCGTCAGCGAAACGACGTAGAGCCCTATCAGCAGGAAGACGAGGGGCAGTATCTGCGTTTTCGTCTCGTCCCAGGTCAGCCCGCCGTCGAGCGCGTTGACGAGCGCGTCGAGCACGCGCTGCTGGAAGGTCGCGGGTATCGCGGTGACGAAGGCGGAGAGCAGCGTGCATATCACCGTCAGCGTCGCGTAACCGGGGTACGCCTTGAAAAGCGCCTTGACTATCCTGCCGAAGGTTCCCTTGGGCACCTCCTGGCGCGGACCGCGCATCCCTCTCGGGCCGGGCATGCGTTTGGGTTCACTCATCGAGCTCACCTCCGTTCGTCTGCTGCTGGTAGATCTCGCGGTAGATGTCGCTCTTTTCGAGCAGCTCGTCGTGTTTGCCGACGGCGGTTATCCTGCCGTTATCCATGATGATTATCATGTCGGCGTCCATGACGGAGGCGACGCGCTGCGCGATGATTATCTTGGTCGTTTCGGGTATGTAGCTCTTGAAGCCGGCGCGTATCTGCGCGTCGGTGCGGGTGTCGACGGCGCTCGTGGAGTCGTCGAGGATAAGTATCTTCGGCTTCTTCAGCAGCGCGCGGGCGATGCAGAGGCGCTGCTTCTGACCGCCGGAAACGTTCGTGCCGCCCTGCTCGATGTAGGTGTCGTACCCTTCGGGGAAGGAGGTGATGAAATCGTCCGCCTGCGCGAGCTTGCACGCGGCGACGAGCTCTTCGTCGGTGGCGTCCTCGTTGCCCCAGCGGAGGTTATCCTTTATCGTGCCGGTGAAGAGCAGGTTCTTTTGCAGCACCATCGCGACGGAGTTGCGGAGCGCGTCGAGGTCGTATTCGCGGACGTCCCTGCCGCCGACGAGGACGCTGCCCTCGGTCGCGTCGTAGAGGCGCGGAACGAGCTGCACCAGCGTGGATTTGCCGACGCCGGTGCCGCCGATGACGCCGACGGTCATGCCGGATTCTATCTTCAGGTCGACGTCGTCGAGGGCGTAAAGCTTCGCCTCCGGGGAGTACTTGAAGCGGACGTCGCGGAACTCTATCGAGCCGTCCGGAACGTCATAGACGGGGTTTTCGGGGTTGGTCACGGTGCGCTCCTCGTCGAGCACCTCGGTTATGCGGCGCGCGCTCTCGGCGGACATCGTCAGTATGACGTAGATCATCGAGAGCATCTGGAGCTGTATCAGTATCTGCATGCCGTAGGTCAGCATCGCGGTCATTTCGCCGACGTTGATATAGGCGCCGGAGAACTTCATCACGAGGTAGGAGCCGACGAGCATGACGAATATCATATTGAAGTAGATGCATACCTGCATCAGCGGGGAGTTCAGCGCGACGATGCGCTCGGCGCGGGTGAAGTCCTTGCAGATGTCCTCCGCGGCGGCGTTGAACTTCCGCTTCTCGAAGTCCTCGCGGGCGAAGCCCTTGACGACGCGCATCGCGGTGACGTTCTCCTCAACGGATTCGTTCAGCCGGTCGTATTTGCGGAAGACGCGGCGGAACGCCGGCATCGCCTTTTTCGCTATCATCACGAGCCCGAAGACGAGGAACGGGATTATGATAACGAGCGAAGCGGCGAGCCAGCCGCCCATGATGAACGCCATTATTATCGAGAATATCAGCATCATCGGCGCGCGGACGGCGATGCGGATTATCATCATGAACGCCATCTGCACGTTGTTGACGTCGGTCGTCATTCGCGTGACGAGGGAGGAGGTGGAGAAGCGGTCGATATTCGCGAAGGAGAAGCCCTGAATGCGATAGAAAAGGTCGTGCCGCAGGTTCTTCGAGAAGCCGGCGGACGCCTTCGCGCAGGTCAGTCCGGCGAGTCCGCCGCAGGCGAGCGAGGCGACCGCCATCACGAGCAGTATCGCGCCGGTGGTTATGACTTCGCTCATCGCGGCGCCTTCGCGGATGTGGTTGACGAGCTTCGCCGTGACGAAGGGGATAATGCATTCGATTATCGCTTCGAGCACGATGAAGACGAGCGTCAGCACGGTCGGGCGCTTGTATTCGCGGATGCTTTTGGAGAGTTTTCGGAGCATCGGTCCTGTCCTTTCCTGTGGTTTTTCCACATTTTAACTCATTATATAACACTCTATATTATAGTAGTTTATTTAATAAAGTCAATGAAGATTTTGTGAAAAAACCGGTTGCGCCGCCTTGCCTCCCTCCTCAGAGGGAGCCAGGGCCGAACGGCTGCATGAGGAAGGGGATCCCTCGTCGCCTGCGGCTCCCCGGAATGACGGCGTGCCTGAAACTGCGCCTTTACCGGCAGCGTTATCAAAACTAAAACAGGCATTGCCAGCGGGCAAAAACGGACGCGAGGGGGAGGTCTCCTCCCCCGTAAACCCCCTCTTTTCTCTTCTTTATCTCTTCTCTGTCTCTTTTATATCTTTATCTCTTGTATCTATCTCTA
>JAFZXI010000062.1 GCA_017616855.1 Clostridia bacterium
ACCGGCGCGCTCACTTACCTTACTCATCCCAACGCGACCGCCGACGTCGCCGTTGCCGACTGCATCATAGTTGACGACACCGTCACCCCGGTCAAGTATAAGATCAACGTGCTCGTGGGCACCGAGGGCGTCCAGTCCCGCGGCTTTGCGAACGCCGCCGCCGCGACCAACAGCGCTTTCGGCGACTTCTCCACTCTGTCCGCCGCCGACGCCACCGCGCACTTTGACGCTTTCTGGAACTGATCCGGAGCTTAATACGGTTTTAGAGGAGAACCGTTTGTCGTAACACGTGAACGACAAAATCTCCTTTGAAATAATTTTCAAAGAAAGGAGAAGAATGAATTGAAGAGCGGAACAAAGAGAAAGATAATCGTAGTTGCCGCGATCGTTGCCATCATTTCCATTCTGTCTGTGGGCACTTTGGCGTGGTACAGCGATACGCAGGAAAGGGTCAACAAGTTTATCGTGTCTTCGGACCAGAACGGTGATCCCGATTTCTCCGTTGATGTCGAAGAAACTTCTGATCCCAACATGAGTGACGTCACTCCTACTGATACCCCTGACGGTGGTCTTCAGTATGACGGAATCCTTCCGGGCGACTTCCTTTCAAAGGAAGCTAAAGTCAAGAATACCGGCGCTTATGATGAATACATCAAGGTCACGGTAACTCTGACTCCCGATGACGCCGCGAAGTGGGCTGCGATGGTTCCCAACTTTGACTTGAGAGATTGCCTTACGGACGTAAGCGCTGATTTCGTTTTCGATACGATCTCCGACGACGGTCTGACTGTTGTGTATTATTACAACAAGGTCCTGGCTGCCGGTGAGAGCACCGAAGCCGTTTTCAAGGGCTTTACCGTTCCGTCTACGATGACTGTTGATAACAGCGTCGTGACTATCGAACTCAAGGTCAAGGCCGATGCCGTCCAGGCGAGAAATATTGTCAATCCTGACGATTACGCCAGTGTTGCGCTCGCTGCGAAGGCCGCGTTCACCGTACTGGGCGCGTAAAAAACTTTTTCCCCGTGTTTCTTAACGTAGCATGACATGCGTTTTGAATAGCAAAACACAAAAAACAAAAATCTCGAGATAATTTACCGCTCGAGTTCGCAAAATGCTCGAGCGGCAAACAAAGGGCTTGACGGCTCAAACCCTTTGTTTGCCCGAAAAGCTGATCACGATCCGTATGAGTAATTAAGGAGGAAGCGTATGGCAAAGGTAAAATTGTGCTTTATTGCGTTTCTGATGTTAATAATGTCGTTGATATCGTTCGATACTCTCGCGTATTACACCGTGACGAGTACCGCGCGTAATGTCATAACCTTCGGCGAGCTCCCGTCGGAAGTCGTTGAAACGACGTCCGCCGGCACCGAGTTCCCGGAAGAAGGCGTTTACGTCATGCCGGGCGATATCGTCAGCAAGATCGTTTCCGTTGCCAACAAGTCCGAGCACCCCTTCTACGTGAGAGTCAAGCTCATCAAGGCGTCCGACGCCAGCGAGCTTTCCGCCGAAGAGTGCCTCTCGATCACGACCGATACCGAGCACTGGACTCTGATGGAAGACGGTTACTATTACTACAATACGGCAGTTCCCGCCTACGGGCAGACGGAGCCGCTGTTCCGCGAGGTCGAAGTCGTCGGCGACAAGATCACCAAGGAGCAGGCCGGAAGCATACTTACCGTTACGGTAAAGACCTTCGTTGTCCAGAGTGAGAACAACGCCGATACACCGTTTGAGGCCGTTGGCTGGCCGACAGAAAGTTGAGGCGGCTGATGAAAAGAACAGTCAGGTTTTTCGCATTTTTGATAGCTGCCGCGCTTCTGCTCGCGGGAGCCGTTCCGGCGTTCGCCTACAAGGGCGAGGTCGTCTATGACGGCAACGCGAAGGATTTTGTCTTCGCGCCCGGCAGCGAGTATTCGCCCACAGACCTGTTCCCGGACCTCAAGGACGTAATGCCCGGCGACAGTCTCACTCAGAAGATAACCGTCCGCAACACCGCGGATAAGGGCGTCAGAGTCAAGATATATCTGCGTTCACTCGGAGCGCAGGAGGGGACGGACGATTTCCTTTCCCAGCTCTCGCTCAAGGTCGTTGACAGCTCGAATAAAGAGCTGTTCGACGCTCCCGCGGACCAGACCGACGGGCTGACCGATTGGGTCCTGCTCGGAACGCTCGAGTCCGGCGGCGAGACCGACCTGACCGTGCAGCTCGACGTGCCTGTGACCATCGGCAACGAGTTCAGCGGCGCGATCGGCTATATCGACTGGGAGTTCAAAGTTGAAGAGATTCCGATCGAAGAGCCGCCGACGGGCGATATAACGACCGTTTGGCCCTGGATAGCTGCGGGCGCTGCGGTAGTAATCATCGTGGTTCTGTTCATCGTCTTCAAGCGCAAGAAGTAATCAAGTATTTTTCAGAAAGTATTGGGAGGAACTTAGAATGAGGAAAGCGACAAAGACTGCTCTTTGCGTAAGCATCGCTTTGCTTATTGTGTGGAGTCTCCTCGGAGCCGGCGCTTCATTGGCGTGGTTCACCGATACTATTAACGACGTCCGCAACCAGTTCCTCATCGGCGTCGCGGATATAAGAGTCTCCTATTACAGTCTTGTTCCCAACCCGACATACGATTTCAGAGAACTGCTCCCGACGACGACCGATTTGTTCGACGATCAGGCGCTTTACGAGCCGGGTTACACGAAGGTCGTGTATCTGAAGATAGAGAATAACGGCATACCGGTCGACTTCAGAGTTTCCGTCACCGCGAACAGCTGGGTCGACGGGCGCAACGCGCTCGGCAACGCGATCCATCTTCCGAGTTATCTGAAGTTCGGCGTTCTCGTGGACGACAATCTCACGGATCTCGCCGCCGCGGTCAACGCGGTCGGAGGCCGTGCGGACGCCCGCAATATCGCCGCTCTGGATATGGACGACTACGAGAACCTCAACCATTACAACAGCAACAGCGCCTTCCTTGACTCGGGTGAAACGAAGTACGCCGCCATCGTTGTCTATATGCCCGAGGAAGTCGGTAACGTTGCCAATTATACCGAAGATAATCAGCCCAGCGTTAACCTCGGCGTAACCGTTCTCGCCGCTCAGAAGGGAACCATCGATCAACTGTAAATCTTCCTGCGCGTGATGCGCGAAAATATATTCAGTTATGCCTCTTTACGATGATTAAGGCGATACGCCTTCGTATATAAGTGGCTTTGAAAGGAGAAAAGGCGATAATGTCTGATAAGGTCTTTACCAAAAAAATGACACTGTCAATATGCCTGATAATTCTATGCCTGTGCGCCCTCTCCATATCCGCGGGAGCTTATTTCACCGATAGCAAAAACTCGCAGGCGAAGACTTTCTCCACGGCCACTTTTGTTTTGAACGTTGATACGAGAGTGATTACAGATACCACGACAACGCCGGTCACGTTGGCACCCGATCCCGTGGCGGCTGATTCCGCAGAACACACTTATACGTTAGCGGCTAACGCCAACGGATACAAAGCCACGATTTCTATAGATAGCGCAAAAACTTCTACCAACAAATCCGGATATTGCAGGATTGAGATTTATAAGAATAATACAAAAATCGCTACGTATTGCACTGAACAAATAGCTAAGAACAATTCCAGCGTTCCCGCTTACAGCAAGAGCGTCACGATAAAGTCGGACGTTGATATAACCGTGAAATTCATTCCACTTTGGGGAACGTATTCCGGAACGTATGGCACGGCGCTTGCCGACGGTGCGACGATTACCATAGCGGGCGATACCGTGACTCCGACTCCGGTTAATCCGTAAAACAATCGAATACCTTTATCGGCGGCCATAGGCCGCCGATATTTTTATGCGCAAAATGCGTCTTTTTTCACATCTTTCACTTTTCATTTCAAAACGCGCGTGGTATAATATCAGTATAGTAAACTGAGGGGAAAGCGGGTGATCGCGTGGACAGGTTTCAGTTAGTATCCGATTTCAAGCCGACCGGCGATCAGCCGCAGGCGATAGACAAGCTCGCGAGCGGAGTCGAAAAGGGCTTCCGCGAGCAGGTGCTGCTCGGAGTCACCGGCTCCGGCAAGACCTTCACGATGGCTAACGTCATCGCGCGCGTAAACCGCCCGACGCTCGTCCTCGCGCATAACAAAACGCTCGCCGCGCAGCTTTGCAGCGAACTCAAGGAGTTCTTCCCGAATAACGCCGTCGAATACTTCGTCTCGTATTACGACTATTATCAGCCGGAGGCGTACATTCCCGCCACCGACTCCTACATAGAGAAGGACTGCGCGATCAACGACGAGATCGATAAGCTCCGCCACTCCGCGACCTGCTCGCTGTCGGAGCGGCGCGACGTCATCGTCGTTTCGTCGGTCTCCTGCATCTACACGCTCGGCAACCCGATCGACTACCGCAACATGATAATCTCGCTACGCCCGGGCATGAAATGGGACCGCGATGCGCTGATACGCAAGCTCGTCTCGCTCAAATACGAGCGCAACGACATAAACTTCGTCCGCAACAAGTTCCGCGTCCGCGGCGACGTCGTGGAGATATACCCCGCATATAACACCGACACCGCGATCCGCGTCGAGCTTTTCGGCGACGAGGTCGAGCGGCTTTCCGAGATCAACGTCCTGACCGGCAAGGTCAAGGCGGAGCTGAACCACGCCGGCATCTATCCCGCCTCGCATTATATCGTCTCCGACGAGCTGCGTGAGGAGGGCCTGCGCCGCATAGAAGAAGAGATGCGCGAGCGCGTGGAGTATTTCCGCGCGCACGACCGGCTGATCGAAGCGCAGCGCATCGAGCAGCGCACGATGTACGATATTGAAATGCTGCGCGAGACCGGCTTCTGCAACGGCATCGAGAACTACTCCCGCGTCCTCGCGGGCAGAGAGCCGGGCGCCGTTCCGTTCACGCTGCTTGACTATTTCCCGAGCGACTTCCTGCTGATGGTGGACGAGTCGCACGTGACCGTGCCGCAGGTCAGAGGAATGTACGCGGGCGACCGCGCGCGCAAGGAAACGCTCGTCGAATACGGCTTCCGCCTGCCGTCGGCGTTCGATAACCGCCCGCTGAACTTCAAGGAGTTCAACGAGCGCCTGAACCAGATAATCTACGTTTCCGCGACGCCCGCGGAATACGAGCTCGGGCGCGCCTCCGCCGTCGCGGAGCAGATAATCCGCCCGACCGGCCTGCTCGATCCGGAGATCTCCGTCCGCCCGACCGAGAACCAGATCGACGACCTCGTCGGCGAGATAAACGCCCGCATCGAAGCCGGAGAGCGCGTCCTCGTCACGACGATGACGAAGAAGATGGCGGAGGACCTCTCCGCATATATCGAATCGCTCGGGATCAAGGTGCGCTACCTGCACCACGACGTCGACACGATCGAGCGCATGGAGATAATCCGCGACCTTCGCCTCGGCGAGTTCGACGTCCTCGTCGGCATAAACCTGCTCCGCGAGGGGCTCGACATACCGGAGGTCTCGCTCGTCGCGATTCTCGACGCCGATAAGCAGGGCTTCCTGCGCAGCGGCACTTCGCTGATACAGACGATCGGCCGCGCGGCGCGCAACGCCAACGGCAAGGTCATCATGTACGGCGACGAGGTCACCTCCGCGATGGAATACGCCATCCGCGAGACCGACCGCCGCCGCGGCATCCAGGCGGCTTACAACGCCGCGAACGGCATCGTGCCGCAGACGATCCGCAAGGACGTCCGCGACATCATCGAGATATCCACGAAGGAAAAGACCGAGAACATCAACGTCCGCCGCCTCTCCGCCAGAGAACGCGCGCGCCTCGTGGAACAGCTCACGAAGGAAATGAAGGCGGCGGCGAAGCTGCTTGAATTCGAGCACGCCGCGTACCTGCGCGATAAGATAAGAAGCATCGAAAACGGAGAATATCAATGACCGACAAGATAAGCATAAAAGGCGCGAGGGAACACAACCTCAAAAATATCGACGTGGAGATTCCGCGTGACAAGCTCGTCGTCGTGACCGGCGTTTCCGGCTCCGGCAAATCGAGTCTTGCTTTCGATACGATTTTTGCCGAAGGGCAGCGCCGCTATATCGAGTCGCTTTCGTCATACGCGAGGCAGTTTTTGGGGCAGATGGACAAGCCCGACGTCGACGTTATCGAAGGGCTTTCGCCCGCGATTTCCATCGACCAGAAGACGACGTCGAAGAACCCGCGTTCCACCGTCGGCACCGTCACGGAGATATACGACTACCTGCGCCTGCTTTACGCGAATATCGGCGTCGCGCACTGTCCCGTCTGCGGCAGGGTGATCGAGCAGCAGTCTGTCGACCAGATCGTCGACCGCATCCTCGCTTACCCCGAGGGCACGAAGCTGATGATCCTCGCGCCCATCGTCCGCAACCGCAAGGGCGAGCACCAGAAGCTGCTCGAAGCCGCGGCGAAGGCGGGCTTCGTCCGCGTCCGCGTGGACGGCATTATGTACGACCTCGGCGAGAATATCCCGCTCGATAAAAACGTCAAGCACAAAATCGACCTCGTCGTCGATCGCGTCATCGTGCGCGAAGAGGTCAAGGGGAGAATAACCGACTCCGTCGAAACGGCGCTCCGCATGGGCGAAGGGCTCGTTTCCGCGTCAACGGATGAGGGCGAGGTGCTGTTTTCGCAGAACTATTCCTGCCCCGATCACGAGCAGGTAACGCTCGAAGAGCTGACGCCGCGCATGTTTTCCTTCAATAACCCCTACGGCGCGTGCGAAAAGTGCTCCGGCCTCGGCGTTTTCATGCGGCTTGACCCCGACCTCATCATCCCCGACAAGGAGCTTTCAATAGCCGAGGGCGCGATAAAGGCGAGCGGCTGGAACTACACGGCGAACAGCATCTGCAAAATGTACTTCAACGGCGTCGCGAAGCATTACGGCTTCTCGCTCGATACGCCGGTCAAGGACCTGCCGCGCTTCGCGCTGAACGCGCTGCTTTACGGCACCGGCGGCGAGCGCATCGTCATCGAGCGCATAAACGAATACGGCTCCGGCACCTACCTTTCGGAGTTTGAGGGCGTGATAAACAACCTTGAGCGCCGCTACCGCGAAACGCAGAGCGAGTGGTCGCGCGCGGAGATCGAGAGCGTCATGAGCCCGATCCCGTGCGACAGCTGCGGCGGCGCGCGCCTGAAGCCGGAGATCCTCGCCGTCACCGTCGGCGGCAAGAATATTTACGAGCTTACCTCGCTTTCGATCGAGCGCGAGCTTGAGTTTTTCGAGGGCTTGCAGCTCACCGAGCGCGAGCTGACCATCGCCGGACAGATAATTAAGGAGATAAAATCCCGCCTCGGCTTTTTGAAAAACGTCGGGCTCGGCTACATCACGCTTGCGCGCGGAGCGGCGACGCTTTCGGGCGGCGAAAACCAGCGCATACGGCTCGCGACGCAGATCGGCTCCTCGCTGATGGGCGTGCTTTACATCCTCGACGAGCCGAGCATCGGGCTGCATCAGCGCGATAACCGCAAGCTGCTCGCGGCGCTAAAGCGCCTGCGCGACCTCGGCAACACCCTCATCGTCGTTGAGCACGACGAAGAAACGATGCGCGAGGCGGATATGATAATCGACATCGGCCCCGGCGCGGGCGCAAACGGCGGCCACCTCGTCGCTCAGGGCACCGCGGAGGAGATCTGCGCCTGCGAAGAATCGATAACGGGGCAGTATTTAAGCGGCAAAAAGCGCATACCCGTTCCGAAGCAGCGCCGCAAGGGCACCGGCGAAAAGCTCACCGTCGTCGGCGCGCGCGAAAACAACCTCAAAAATATCAACGTCGATATCCCGCTCGGCGTCTTCACCTGCGTGACCGGCGTTTCCGGCTCCGGCAAATCGAGTCTGATAAACGAGATCCTCTACAAGCGCCTCAGCGCCGAATACAACCGCACCAAGCAGAAGGGCGGCAAGTGCGACGACATCCTCGGCAGGGAACACCTGAACAAAGTCATAAACATCGATCAGGACCCGATCGGCCGCATGCCGAGCTCGAACCCCGCGACCTACACCGGCGTTTTCAACGACATTCGCGCGCTCTTCGCGGAGACGACGGGCGCGAAGGAACGCGGCTTCAGCGCCGGCAGGTTCTCCTTCAACGTCCGCGGCGGACGCTGCGAGGCGTGCGAAGGCAACGGCATCGTCAAGATCGAGATGCACTTCCTGCCGGACGTCTACGTCCCCTGCGACGTCTGCAAGGGCAAGCGCTACAACCGCGAAACGCTCGCGGTCAAGTATAAGGACAAGAGCATCCACGACGTGCTCGAAATGACGGTCGACGAAGCGCTCGCGTTCTTCGATAACCTGCCGAAGATAAAACGCAAGCTGCAGGTGCTTTCCGACGTCGGGCTCGGCTATATCAAGCTCGGCCAGCCCGCTACGACGCTCTCCGGCGGCGAAGCGCAGCGCGTCAAGCTCGCCACCGAGCTCGCGAAGCGCGCGACCGGCAAGACTATCTACTTCCTCGACGAGCCGAGCACCGGACTGCACACCGCGGACGTCAAAAAGCTCGTCGAAGTGCTCCAGCGGCTCGTCGACGCGGGCAACACCGTCGTCGTCATCGAGCACAACCTCGACATAATCAAATCCGCCGACTACATCATCGACCTCGGCCCCGAGGGCGGGGAAGAGGGCGGCGAGCTCGTCGCCTGCGGCACTCCCGAGCAGGTCGCGAAAACGAAGGGTTCATTCACAGGCGAATACCTGAAAGACATATTATTTGGAGGAAAGAAAAATGGCTGAATTGAGATGGCACCCGCTTATCAAGGACTGGGTAATGATCGCGTCCCACAGGCAGAACCGCCCGCAGATGCCGAAAAACGACTGCCCGTTCTGTCCCGGCTCCGGCAAGGTGCCGGATAACTACGACGTCTATATGTACCCGAACGACTTCCCGGCGCTGAGCCAGACCCCGCCGACTCCGGACCCGGTCGCGACGGACTTCTTCAAGACCGCGGAGGCGTACGGCAAATGCGAGGTCATCCTCTATTCGCCCGACCATACCAAGCCGATCCGCGAGCTGACCGACGAGCACATGCTGAAGCTCGTCGACCTCTGGGTCGAGCGCTTCAACGCGATGAAAGCCGACGAACGCATCAAATACGTCTTCATCTTCGAGAACAGGGGAGAAGTCGTCGGCGTCACGATGCCGCACCCGCACGGGCAGATCTACGGCTACTCCTTCATGCCGAAAAAGCTCTGCCTTGAGCTCGAGAGCGCGAAGGAGCATAAGGAGCAGACCGGCAAATGCCTCTACTGCGATCTGCTCGAGAACGAAGTCAAAGAGGGCAGCCGCATCATCTTCGAGAACGAGTATTTCACCGTTTTCCTGCCGTTTTTCTGCGAGTATCCTTACGGCGTCTATATCATGTCGAAGGCGCACAAGGGCGATATAACCGAGTTCACCGCCGAGGAGCGTTTCGCGCTCGGGCAGACGGTCCGCCGCGTTTCCGGCATGCTCGATTCGCTTTTCAACACGAACTTCCCGTATATGATGTGCATGCACAACGCGCCCGTCAACAGCGGCGACACGAGCGAATACTTCCATTTTCATATCGAGTTTTTCCCGCCGATGCGTTCGGACGTCAAGCAGAAGTTCAACGCGTCGAGCGAGACCGGCGCCTGGGCGCACTGCAACCCCACCGCCCCGGAGCAGAAGGCCGAAGAGCTCCGCGCCGCCTACGCCCGCTTCATCGAAGCCGACTCAAAACGGTAACGCCCGCAGGGCGAATTGAAAATTGCAAATTGCAAATGGCAAATTAAGGAACGGGAATCCGTAGGGGCGAATATCATTCGCCCGCGCATTCACGCAGAACGTTGAGCAGCTCCCTCTGACGAGGGAGCTGTCATTTTTTGCTATGCAAAAAATGACTGATGGAGAGATGATTGCACTCGCAGGGCGCCTTGCCTCCCTCTGAGGGGGGGCTCACCCGCCATATAATTATCTCTCCTTCACTTTTTATTATCTCTGCTTCACTTTTTGCGGCGAAGCTATTGACTAATACCGCGCCGCAAATTACAATGGTATTACAAAAGCACAAAACGATTGCGAGGGGAAAACGTATGATACCGCAAACCATTGGCCGCGAATACGACGTCGGCAGAGTCGCGCAGGTGCGCTGCATAAAAAACGACACGCTCAAGGATCTCGATATCAAGGGGCATTGCTTCCTGCTTATCATCATGCGCGAAGGGAGCGCCAACTTCAAGGTGGGCGGCCGCTCCTTCAAGGCGACGGCGCCCTGCTTCGTCTGCTTCGACGAACGCGAGAACCCGAAGCTGACGAAAAAGCAGGGGCTGAAATGCGACTCTGTCTATTTCCACCCGATGTTCCTGAACGTAAATATGACCTTCAAGCGCCTGCGCAGCGGAGATTACAGCCGCCTCGCGCTGAGCCACGATATGTTCCTGCTCAAGCCATTCGCCGACGAAGAACGCTTCGTTTTCCCGGTCTTCGAAGATTATCTGGATAACCTCATGGCGCTGTTCACGCGCCTGGATACCGAGCTGCGCGAGCAGCCGGACTGGTACTGGTCCTGCCGGAGCAGATCTTGCTTCATGGAGATCATCCTGATGCTCGAGCGGGCTTACGGCGTATTCGGGCAGGAAAACACCCCGTCATCTCTGGAGGGCATAACCGAGCCGCATTTGAGGAGAGCGGTCATCTTCATCGAGAGCAATTTCGAGGAGGATATCACGCTCAATAGCGTCCGCGAAGCCGCGTCGATGAACCATAACACGCTGACGCAGCTTTTCAAGCAGGAGCTAGGCATGACGCCTATCGAGTATCTCTGGCATTACAGGATCGTCGTTGCGAAGAAGCATCTGGAATTCACCAACCTGCCGCTGAAGGAAATATCCCTGCGCTGCGGCTTCAAAACCACCCCGCATTTCGTCAGGAAGTTCGGTGAGTACGTCGGCGTCACCCCGACGGAGTTCAGAAAAGCCGCCGTCGCCGAGCGCAAAGCGGCGTTCAAATAAACTCGCTGACCCGCGGCTTATGAAGCATAGAAGAGTTAAGGGTATGAAAAAAGACAAGAAAAGGATTAATTGGAAACACACGTTCAAAAACAATGGTTTTATGCTCGGGCTGATTCTAAAGGCCTGCCCGGGTGTTTTTTGGTTGGCAATGATTCAGAGCGTTTTGAGCGCGGCGGATGCGTTTCTCCTCGGAACGTATCTTTATAAATACGCTCTGGACGCTTTACAAGCAGGCAAGCCGTTGAAAACTGTCATAATAACGCTGGTATGTATGGCGTTATATTCGTTGCTCTATATTCTTTTCAGCTGTTTCGCGGTGCGTTACTACAAACTTAAATATCCGGTAATCGACGCTTATATTCAGAGCATTCTTTCGAAAAAAGCGTCGAGCGTGGACCTGAAGTGTTTTGAAAACCCGGCGTTTTATGATACTTACATAAAGGCGATCGACTCAATGAATCCATACGGCGTTATGTACACCGCGATGGGCGTCATTTCCGGAGTAGCCAACATCATCGCAGTGGGGGTGCTTATCGTTACGATCAACCCCATTTTTCTTCTGCTTGCTTTGCTGCCGCTTATCTACACGCTTTTGATCGGAAAAAAACGGAACAGAATCGGCTACGAATACGATATGCGCAATAAAGAACTCTACCGCCAAAGAGACTATGTCCGCAGGGCTTTTTATCTGCGCGACTTTTCGAAGGAAATGCGTTTGACCGAAATGTGGAGAGTAATGTTCAAGCGTATGCATGACAGCATTTCGGAAATGAAAGAAACTGTCCGGCAGTACGGATATAAGCTTATGTTTTTCCGTTATCTGTTCGATTTCATTATTCGAGTGCTTGTAGGCACCGCGACGATAATTATAGCGGCTTTCAAGACACTGGTCAGAAAAACTATGCTTCTCGGAGATTGCTTTGTCGTGATAAACTCGATATCCGGGATAGCGGGAAACATAAACTGGATCGGCGAAACATTAATGAATCTCGATCAAAACTCGCTCTATATAGATAACCTGCGAAGCTTTTTGGAATATGAAGTGCAGATTGCCGAGGACGAGAACGCCCTGGAAGTCCCGGTGTTCGAAAAGCTCGAAATCAGGAACATGACGTTCGTATATGAGGGTCAAACCGTTCCGGCATTATCGAACGTTGACCTGACGGTGAACGCGGGTGAAAGGATAGCCGTCGTCGGTCACAACGGCGCGGGCAAGACCACGCTCGTCAAGCTGCTGCAAAGACTTTACGATCCGGACGAAGGCGAGATCCTTCTGAACGGCGTCAATATCAAAAACTATCGTCTTTCATCTTATCGGGGGCTGTTCGGGATAGTCTTTCAGGATTACCGTCTTTTCGCCGCCACAGTTGCGGAGAATGTGCTGCTGCGTGGCGATATAACCGACGAGGACAGAGAAACGGTAAAAGACGCGCTCAAAAGAGCGGGCATATATGAAAAAGTAGAATCTCTCCCGAACGGCGTCGACTCAAACGTAACAAAGGAGTTTGACAGCGACGGTGCGGTGTTTTCGGGCGGCGAAGCGCAGAAGATTACAATCGCGAGATTGTTTGCCGTGAAACACGAGATCATCATTATGGATGAACCGACCTCCGCTCTCGATCCGATAGCGGAGCAGGAAATGTATCGCAATATGTTCAACGCCTGCGAAGGAAAGACCGTCATTTTCATTTCTCACCGGCTTTCAAGCGCAACGATGGCGGATCGCATTTATATGTTCGAAAACGGAAGGATCGTTGAGCAAGGCGGCCACGGAGAGCTGCTTTCTCTGAATGGGGAGTATGCCGAAATGTGGCATAAGCAGGCGGACTCCTACGCGGATACGGAGGAGGCGACGGCATGAAAAAAGAGAAAACGAACAAAAAGAAGAATAAGCATAATCCGATAAGGGTTTCAAAAAACATTTGGTTTATGCTTCGTTATTCGTTCAAGTATGCCCCTTCATATACTTTTGTTACGCTCGGAGAAGCGTTCGGCAGGGGCGCTTGGCATATCATTCATGTTTTGTATATTAAATATCTGTTTGATGCGATCGAGGCGGGAGTGGAGTTCCGGACGATCCTGTTCTGGAGCTTGCTTGTCGCCGGATACGACACTGTGTTTGAACTTTTCAACAAATGGCGTCTTGAGGTATATGTTCGGAGAGTTCGGCTGATCCTGCATGAAGGGGTGCAGAGCGAGCTTTACAAAAAGGCTATGGAGCTTGACCAGTGCTGTTATGACGATCCGGAGTTTTATAATGATTTCATTTGGGCGATTCGCGAGTCGGACAGCCGTGTAGTTGAAATCATGGAAGACTTCAGCATATTTATCAACCGCGTTATTTCGAGCACCGTCATCCTCGGCGTGCTTGCTGCCATGGATTGGATCGTTGCAGTCATACTACTTGTTTCCGTCGGACTCGGCTTCGTAATTATGAACAAGATGAATAAGGTCAACTATGAAATGGAGGAAGAGCTTAATCCGATAAATCGTCGGCTCAGTTATGTTGACCGCGTCTTCTATCTTCAGGATCATCAGAAGGAGCTCCGTCAAGGCGGGATTGCGGAGCATATGAGGAACGATTATCAGAAAACGACCGGCACGAAGGTCGCCGGCATAAAGAAGTATATGGGAAGAATATTCGCGCTTAATTTTGCCTATTCGAGCCTTTTGGATCTGATCCCATCAGCAGGTATCACGATATATCTGGTCATTCGCTATATCGTCGATTCCGCACTTTCGCTCGGCGCATTTTCGGCAAGTATCACTGCGAGCTTCAAGCTCTATTGGATGATAAGCGATCTGGGCAGCTATCTAAATAAGTTCCATAATCACAGCCTTTATATTGAAAAGGTAAGAAAGTTCGTCGGATACGAACCGAGCATCAAGGGGAACGTAACCGATGTTCCCATGTTTGAGTCGCTGTCGATAAAGGGCCTTGATTTTGTATACCCATTCGCAAAGGATAAGCCAAAAACGCTCAAAGGGATCGACCTTGAGATCAAAAAAGGAGAGAAGATCGCTTTCGTCGGATATAACGGCGCGGGGAAAACCACGCTCATAAAACTGCTTATGCGCTTATACGACGCTACGGATGGCGAGATACTTTATAACGGACGCAGTATCACGGAGTTTGATCCCGGGGAATACCGAAAACATATAGGCGCCGTGTTCCAGGATTACACGGTTTTTGCCGCCACGGTCGCGGAAAATGTGATGGGCGGCGAGTATACCGACGAGGATGAAGAATCGGTAATGTCGGCTTTGAAAGCCGCTTCGTTCGACGGGAAATTGAAGCAGCTGCCGAACGGTATCCATTCGCAGCTTACGACGGAGTTCAGCGACGAAGGCGTCGGACTGTCCGGCGGCGAATCCCAGAAGATTGCCATAGCAAGAGTATTCGCGAGGCCCTTCGAGCTTATCATTATGGATGAACCATCCAGTGCGCTTGACCCCATCGCGGAATATGAGATCAATCAGTCCATACTTACGAACGCCGAGGGCAGGACGGTGATTTTCATATCTCACAGGCTTTCGACTACGCGGATGGCGGATAGGATCTATATGTTCGACGCCGGCGAGATAATCGAAAGCGGTTCTCATGGTGAACTGATGCTCAAAAACGGTAAATACGCTGAAATGTATCGCGCGCAGGCAAAGAAGTATAAGAATCAGAGTATGATTTGATCTCTATCAAACATCGCCGAGCGCAAAGCGGCGTTTAAATAAGAGCAGGAAGGACATCGGAAGGGTACTATGAAAAAGCACAGCAAACTTCTTTCCGCAATATTGGCGGCGGTGATGCTGCTCGCCCTTGCGGCTGCGGCGGCATTCGTCTGGCCCGGTTTCCTCGTCAGCAAAACGTCAGAGATCGGCGGCAGGTGGGTAGACGATGCCTACGGCACCGTTATCAACTTCGACAATGGAAAGTATTTTGACAGTCTTCTCACGTGTACCTACGAGATCGACGGCGACGTTCTGACTTTGGACTTTGGCGACGGATTAACGAGAGAGTATCATTTTGAGCTCGACGGCGACACGCTTACGATTTACAACGGCTCAGTTGTCCACAGTTACACCCGCTGGAAGAGAGGAGAGGAGAAGCCGACGCAGCTTACCTCTATCTACGGCGATGTTTATAAGACGTTCGCGGGCAAGTGGCTCGGCGATAAGGATAACAGCTTCGTTTTCAACGAGGACGGCACCGGAGTCTACCGCGACTACGGTTCTGAGCGGGACTTTACTTATATTGTAAAAGACGGCAATCATATTGTCATCACATGCACCTCGGGAGTCAGCAGCTCTATCGTTAATTATATCTACTGGTTCGACGGTGACACGCTGAACATTCGGGATGACTTCGGTGCCCAGGCGTCATTCCGTCACGAAGGCGCGGAGAACAAAACGGCGGAATGACTCCGTTGGTGATATGAGGCCTTGTATACGCAGATATTTCGCCGGTTCGTCAAAGGGGGATTATTATGAAAAAGAAATGTATCGGCGTGTTCGCCCGTATTTGCGGCGCGATCAGCGTGCTGCTGTTTGTATTGATGTGCGTATATATTTATATGTTGGCTTCCGGTTCGATCCCTCGGTGGATGCTGGGAAACACGGTGATCTATGCTTCGGCAGCGGCAGCTGTTTTTTCGATCACAGGCATCGTGTTGTCTCTTGTTGAACGCAGGATGAATACGAAGGTCAAGCTCTTTTGGTATGTGAATCTGTTTGAATGCTCTCTGACTTTTTTGACCTATGCTTTGTGGTGGCTTTATATGATGCTCATTGCGGGAGGCAGTTTTTATGAAGGAACAAGGGAAACCTTGAGACTGATAATGCTTATCATCGCGCTTGCATTTCCCGTTCTTCTCGGCGCAGTCGTGTATCTTGCGGCAAAATGGCTGTCGTCAAAGCCCAAACAGGAGGGATACGAACTCTCCGAAAAGGATTCCGAGGTTTGAGCCATAAAGCGCAGCCCGCGATATGAGGTAGTGAAGTTTTGTGAGGAGACCATAGATGAAAGAAATAAAGAATTATCCTTTGTTTGATACTCTGCTCTCAACGAAAGGCGTCGTTATTATTGCGATCGCTTTCGCCGCGGTCGTCATTGCCGTCGTTGTGCTGTTTATCATCACGCGCACTCGTCGATAAAGATGGAAAACTGACCGGCGTCACGCCGTCGGAGCTCCGCAAAGCCGCCGTCGCCGAGCGCAAAGCGGCGTTCAAGTAAGAACAGGAAGGACATCGGAAGGGTACTATGAAAAAGCAACGAAGAGTGATTTCTTTAATACTTACTGCGGCGATGTTGCTCTGCTGTCCCTTGCTGCTGTGCGCGTGCACAAGAGAGGTGCCGCCTGAACGCGTGCCGTATCTCCCTGCGGAGAAAACGTTTGCACTTGAGGGGCCCGACATCAAAGCGTCCTACGTTGCAACTTATGAATGGAATGAAGATAACTGCGTTGTGTATCTGTCAGATCCGGCAGCGGATATAACGAACCTTGGAACGCTCACATTCAAAAAGGTCGATGAAACCACCTTCGCGCTTACACACTCTTTATATGGTAAAGGCGCCGATGTTGTGAATTATTCCTACGGCTTTATTTTCGACGAGTCCGGTCGATTGAAATTGGTGGGAAGTGGCGCTTCCGGCGGCGCGGAGTTTGAATATGATGATGACAATACGATAAACGTCGTTTCCGGCGGCTCGCGATATGAAAACAACAATTGCAGAGTAGTGCTCGACCGCGAAAACAAGCTCGCGACACTGACAAGAGACGAGAACGGTGAAACCTTTGTTATGCAGTATGACCACGACGGAAACGTTTGGCCGAAGCACGAAGGGGTCGAGCGCGAATACGTCAACGGCGGAGACCTGAAAAAGCTGGTCATCGATGGCGTCGGCATAACGGATACGGAGTTTTCAAGCAATGTGTTCACCGAGAGATGGCAGCGCTTGGCGGATAAGATTATTGATTTACGGATGTTCGTTTTTTGTTCGCTCGAACGGTGGTACGACAGAGGCGTTCATGACGCGTTCGTTGCTGCGGCAGTGACAGCACTTGTGATATGAGTGCCTTGTATACTCAGATATTTCGCTGGTTCGTCATACTTGCCGTATGTCTTTCGTTCGTACTGCTCATTTGCTGCTCGTGCAACAGAACGTATATTGAATTTGATGATAAGTTGAATAATGTTTTGTCAACTCAATACGGCATCCAGCCACCCGCTTCAGCAGAACTTGTCAGTAGCGAGAAAAAGACCTCTTCCGAAAGTGAGCCGTACCTTGACATCGTCTTTGACGTTCCCGCAGAAGATCTGCCCGGAACGTTCGATGAACGAATGTGGGAGAAAAGCGATATCGATTATGCGCTGATGAGAGACGTCGGTGCAGACACTTCTGTCGATTGGATCGTCGATTGGGATTTTGTAGCGTATTATTATGCCGATCTGCATATTGAAAGGATAGACTCCGAGTTATTCAGGGTGTATCTATGCGGTTATGCCAGATTTGATATAGATGCGATATTTGAATACTTGGAAAACTGACAGGCGTTATGAAATACGAGGGACCGATATGAAGCATATAAAACAAACAATAAGTATCATTTTGTTGCTTGCGGCAGTTATGCTGCTTTCGTCCTGCGCGCGTAAGGATCCGTATAAATGGGAAGGGCATTCCTATCAAGAGCTCCGAAAGCTCTATAATGAACGCTTCGACGAGTTTCAGAAGGTCGCGGATATCATAGCCGGTAATCAAGAGTTTTGGGAAAAAGGCAGAGAACATCCCGAAGCAGAAGGAAGCGCGAAGATAGCGTCGCCGAACGACGAGAAGAAAATGGCGCTTTTTTCGGAAAAAGATCAGGCGGTGTTAGCCGATTTCTTCAATGCTACCAAACCGTATATGATATCGCTTCGTTATAATGAGTATGTAGAGATAGACTATATAAACGAAGACAAGACGGGCGGTTATTCTTTTGTTTATTTCTCGTCATATGTGAACGGCGATCCGGAAGAATTGGAGAGGGAGAAACAAGATATCATACGCGATCGCGGAAATTATCGATTTGATCAAGAAGGAAATATTATAATTGATCAAGAAGACTACGCCAATTATGAAGAACTGTCCGATTTGTGGCTTATGGTTTGGCGTTAGCCGAGGCGTCGCCGCTGCCCGTAGGGGCGAGCATTGCTCGTCTGCTAAGCATCCCCTGTGCAAGGGGAGGTGGCGCGAAGCGCCGGAGGGGCGTGCACTCTCGCTGAAGCGTTGTCATCCTGAGCGGCGGCACAGCCGCTTTCGTAGGGGCGATTATCAATCGCCCGAAAGCCTCCCCTGTGCAAGGGGAGGTGGCGCGAAGCGCCGGAGGGGTTGTGCAATTACGCAGAAGCGTTGTCATCCTGAGCGGCGGCACAGCCGCTTTCGTTGCAGTCGAAGGATCTTAAAGAAAACGGCCATAAATAAAACAAAAGTGTGTATTCGGAGTAGCCGGATACACACTTTTATTATAAGCTTATTTCGTTTTTCACTCTTCTTCGTCTGCTTCAGCTTCGGCTTCAGCGGCGGCTTCTTCCGCCTTCGCTTTGTCACGGCGTTTCTTCGTTATCACGCCGTAGACGACGAGTCCGGCGGCGCTTATGACGAGCGTCGCGGCGGTTATCACAATCGCGAGGGTGTAATCCTTCTGCCCGAGCGCGTTGCCCGCGATTACCGAGGTGATTATCGACGGGACGCGCGCGAAGGTCGTTATCAGCAGCCATTTATACCATTTTATCGGCGTCAGCCCGCCGAAGTAGGTGAGCAGGTCCTTCGGCGTGCCGGGGATGAAAAACAGTATGAACGCTATCAGCTCCAGCCGCTTTTCGTTCTGCAAAAACTTCAGCGACTCGATCTTTTCGCGCGGGAAGAACGCTTCGAGCGCCTTCATGCCGAGCCAGCGCGTGAGCGCGAAGATTATCGCGCCGCCGATGAAAACGCCGATGAGGCAGAGCACGAGCCCGCCGAAAACGCCGAAAGCGTACCCGGCGCCGAGCTCCAGCGGCTCGCCCGGTATCACCGCGACGACGACCTGCAGCACCTGCATGCCGATGAACGCCAGCTGCCCGACGATGCCGTGCCCGTCGACCCATGCGCGGAACTGCTCCGGCTCCTTGACGAACTTCAGCATCGGCCGCCCGACGAACCACGCTATCGCGGCGAAAAACAGCACGAATATCACCAGCGATACTATCGTTATTATCTTTTTCGCTTTCGGGGAAAGGTGCGTCTCGTGTTCGTTCATGGTGCTATTCCTCGCCGTTTTCGTTTTGTTTCTTCTTGTCCGCGCGGCGCTTGACCTTGCCGAGCGGGTTGCTTTCCATCGCCGCCTGCACCTGCTCGTCGCGCACGTGGGTGTATATCTGCGTGGTGTTGAGGTTTTCGTGCCCGAGCACGTCTTTGAGCACGCGCACGTCGGCGCCGTTCTGATACATCAGCGTCGCGGCGGTGTGGCGCAGCTTGTGGACGGAAAGATGCTTGCCGCCGAGTCCCGCGCGGTCGAGCGCGGTGTAAACGACGTGCTGAACGGTCTTCGGGCTGATGCGGCGCCCGAGACGGCTCAGGAAGAGCGCCTCTCTGTCCTTCACGCCCTCGACGGGGCGGACGGCTTTATAGTCTTCGATCGCGTCGCGGCACATCTGATTGAGAAACAGCGTGCGCTGCTTGTTGCCCTTGCCGGTGACGGTCAGCAAATCGTCCTTGATATCGGTAACGTTTATGCCGACGAGCTCGCTCAGTCGCATCCCGCAGTTGAGGAAAAGCGTTATCATGCAGTAGTCGCGCGCTTTGAAGGGTCCGTCCACCGCGTCGAGCAGGTCGACGCTGTCGTCGAGCGTCAGGTATTTCGGCAGCGAGCGCTTCAGCTTCGGCGTTTCGAGCTCGCGCGCGGGGCTTTCTTTTATGATGTTCTGATGCTGGAGATACTTGTAGAATCCGCGTATCGCGGAGCTTTTTCTTGCGCGCGCGGCGGCCTGGTTGTCGCGCTGCGTTTTGGTGTAGGAGAGGAACTCGATGATGTCGTTATACGTAACGCTTTTGATGAAGTCGTCGTCGACGTCGGAGATGGGCGTTTCGTCAAACGGGGCGTTCGTCAGCCCTCTGTGGTGCTTCAAAAAGCGCAGGAACATCTTCAGGTCGGTGTAATACTGACTTACGGTCAGCGGCGACCTGCCCTTGACGGCGATTGAATAATTCAAATATCCGCGCAGCAAAGCGGGCGCGTCGCTGTATGACCCGGCGACCATGGCGTGCTCCTTTCTCAATTATACAAAATACTAATTGTTATTCTATCATATATATTCGCTTTTTGCAAGAATGAATCGGCCGAAAAAGAGGCAATAATAGTATTTGAGGAATACTCTTTGAAAGGAATGAATATATGAAAGCAGTTATTATGGCGGGCGGGGAAGGGACGCGCCTCAGGCCGCTGACCTGCGATATGCCGAAACCGATGGCGCCGCTCTGCGGCAGACCGGTCATGGACTACACGCTGGAGCTTCTCGCGCGCCACGGCTTCGACGAAGCGGCGGTCACGCTTATGTATATGCCGCAGGCGATAATCGAGCGCTTCGGCGAGGAGGCGCACGGCGTCCGCCTGAAGTATTATATCGAGGAGCAGCCGCTCGGCACCGCCGGCAGCGTCAAGCGCGCCTCCGCGGATTTCGGAGAGGACTTTCTCGTGATAAGCGGCGACGGGCTCTGCGACTTCGATCTGAAGAAAATAACGGATTTTCACAGGGAAAAAGGCGCCGCGGCGACGATCGTTTTGAAGGGGATGCCGAATCCGCTCGAGTACGGACTCGTGATAACTGACGCCGACGGACGCGTTACGCGCTTTCTTGAGAAACCCGACTGGGGACAAGCTCTGACGGACCTTGTAAACACGGGTGTATACGTATTGTCAACCGAGTGCATGAGGTTTGTTCCGGACGGAAAGCCCTTCGATTTCGGGAAAGAGCTGTTTCCGCTGCTGCTCGAAAAGGGCGCCGCGGTCTACGGTTACGTCGAGAGCGGCTACTGGCTCGACATCGGCGACATCAGCACTTATATTTCCGGCCAGTTCGACCTGCTCGACGGCAGGGTGAAGTTCGCGGTGCCGAAGTCGCCGCGCCGCGAGGGCGTGAAGCCGCCGGCATGGATAGGCGAAAACGTCAGCATCGCGCCCGGCGCGTCGGTCGGGGAGTACGCCGTCATCGGCGACGGCTGCCGCATCGCCGCGGGCGCGAGCGTGAAAAACAGCGTCGTCGGTCCCGGAAGCTACGTCGGCAAGCGCGCGGAGCTGCGCGGCGCACTCGTCTGCGGAAAATGCGTCGTGAAAGCGGACGCCGCGATGTACGACGGCAGCGTGCTCGGCGCGGGAAGTGTGCTTTCGGAGGGCTCAGTCGTGTCGCCGAACGTACGCATCTGGCCCGCGAAGCGCATCGAGGCGAACTCCGGCGTCTATTCCGACGTTATCAAGGGCGTTTCGGGCGGCGGACTCATCGAAAACGGCTTCATCGGCGGCACCATCGGCGCCGACATCACGCCGGAATACGCCGCGCGTATCGGTTCCGCGGCGGCGACGGCGTTGAAAGGCGCTCACGTCGCGGTCGCGTACGACGGCTGCGAGGGCGGAAGCGTGATAAAATCCGCGCTCATCGCGGGGCTCCGCGGAAGCGGCGCGGGCGTAACGGATATGGGCATCCTGCCGCTTAACGTTTTCTCATTCGGCGTGACCGACAGGGGAGTCAAGCTCGGGCTTTCGGTGACGGAGGAGGGCGTCGCCGTCCGCGACGGTTACGGTCTGCCTCCCGCGCGCGAGCTCGTGCGAAAGCTCGAATCGGCTTACCGGCGCGGCGAATTCGCGCGCGGCGGCTACGGCGAGGTGATAACGGACGCCGGCGTCTTCAACGACTACGCGCGAAGATTGGAGAAATACCGCGCCGCGTTTCCGGTAACTGTGCGCTCGCCGGAGGCGGCGTTCACGCGCTTGTTTTCCGGGCTGTTTCCGTCCGGCGCCGCCGAAGTGAAGCTGAACGCGTACGGCGCTTCCGCTTCGCTCGTCGACGAGGAAGGTTACGCCGTAAGTCCGCACCGCGTGCTGTTCGGGATATGCGCGCTGCTCGCGGAGCGCGGCGTGACCTCGCTTCCGCTGCCGCCGGAGACTCCGAAGTCGCTCGCCGCGGCGCTTG
>JAFZXI010000063.1 GCA_017616855.1 Clostridia bacterium
ATCCGCACGAAAGACGGACTCAAAAAAGCTCAGGAAGAGCTCGATTACCTCATCAACGAAAAACGCAAGGAAGTTACCGAAAAGATCAAGGTCGCCCGCTCCTTCGGAGACCTCTCCGAAAACAGCGAATACGACGAGGCGAAAAACGAGCAGGCGATGGTAGAAGCCAAGATCGCGCAGCTTGAGGCTGCTATCGCTACCGCCGAGATCTTCGAGGAAGAAAATATCGGCGACGATGTGATCACCATCGGTTCCGTCGTCAAAATATACGACTGCGAAGAGAAGGAAACCGCCGAATACCGCATCGTCGGCGCCGCCGAGGCGGACCCGATGCAGGATAAGATCTCCGATAAGTCCCCGTTGGGCGCCGCCCTGCTCGGACACAAAGCGGGCGACACCGTGAAGGTCGAAGCCCCCGCCGGTCTTATCAAGTATAAGGTCAAGAGCATCAGCAAATAAGCAGCTCTCCTTCCGCGCAGCACGAACGTTCGCGGCTATCGCAGAACACCGCTGCACTTAAGCCGCAGGACTCCCCTGCGGCTTTATCTTTTTCACCGAAAGGAATACCTGACATGAACGAAAACGAATTTGAACGTTCCGAAATAAACGTCAGCGAGCAGGTCGCGATACGCAGAGACAAGCTCGCCGAGCTGCAGGCCGTGGGCAAGGACCCCTTCGTCATCACGAAGTTCGACGTCACGCACCACAGCTCCGACATCCGCGAAAACTTCGACGCGCTCGAGGGCAAGACGGTCTCCGTCGCGGGCAGAATGATGAGCAAGCGCATCATGGGCAAGGCATCCTTCTGCAACGTCCAGGACCTCAAGGGCTCAATACAGATTTACGTCGCGCGCGACAGCATAGGCGAAGAACCCTACGCAGATTTCAAAAAGGATGACGTCGGCGACATCGTGGGCGTTACCGGCTACGTCTTCCGCACGAAGACGGGCGAAATAAGCGTTCACGCCGAGAACTTCACCCTGCTGAGCAAGAGTTTGCAGGTGCTGCCCGAAAAGTACCACGGGCTGACGAATACCGACCTGCGCTACCGTCAACGCTACGTCGACCTCGTTATGAACCAGGAAGTGCGCGAGACCTTCGTCAAGCGCTCCCTCATCATAAGCGGCATACGCCGCTTCCTCGACGAGCAGGGCTTCATCGAGGTCGAAACTCCGATGCTCGTTTCCAACGCGGGCGGCGCCGCCGCGAGACCGTTTGAAACGCACTACAACGCACTCGACCTCGACGTCAAGCTGCGCATTTCGCTCGAGCTTTACTTAAAGCGCCTTATCGTCGGCGGACTGGAGCGCGTCTATGAGATAGGCCGCGTCTTCCGCAACGAAGGCATCGACACCAGGCACAACCCCGAGTTCACGCTTATGGAACTTTATCAGGCCTACACCGACTACCACGGCATGATGGACCTGACCGAGAATATGTTCCGCCGCCTCGCCCGCGAGGTCTGCGGAAGCGAAAAGTTCATCTACGGCGAGAATGAAATCGACTTCTCAAAGCCCTTCGCGCGGCTGACGATGCTCGACGCGGTCAAGCAGTACGCCGGCGTCGACTTCTCCGCCGTCAAGGACGACGAGGAGGCAAAGAAGCTCGCCGACAAGCATGACGTCCATTACGAAGCGCGGCACACCAAGGGCGATATCCTCAACCTCTTCTTCGAGGAGTTCGTCGAGGAGCACCTGATACAGCCGACCTTCGTTATGGATCACCCCGTCGAGATCTCTCCCCTCACCAAGCGTAAGCCCGACAACCCCGACTACGTCGAGCGCTTCGAGCTTTTCATCAACGGCTGGGAGATGTGCAACGCCTACTCCGAGCTGAACGACCCGATAGACCAGCGCGAGCGTTTCAAGGCGCAGGACGCTCTCGCCGCCGCCGGCGACGCCGAGGCGAACCACACCGACGAAGACTTCCTCAACGCGCTTGAGCTCGGCATGCCTCCCACCGGAGGCATCGGCTACGGCATCGACCGCCTCACCATGCTGCTGACCAACAGCCCGTCGATACGCGACGTCCTGCTCTTCCCGACTATGAAGCCCATAGGCGAGAAGAAGGACGGTGAAGACGTTGAAGACGGCTCGCCTGAAGAAGCGGACGAAGCCGCTCCCACGCTCCCCGCCATTGAGGGCGCTCCCATCATTTCCGCCGAAAAGCCCGACTTTTCAAAGGTTCAGATCGAGCCGCTGTTCGAGGATTACGTCGACTTCGAGACCTTCTCGAAGAGCGATTTCCGCGCGGTCAAGGTGCTCGAATGCGAGGCGGTGCCGAAGAGCAAAAAGCTCTTAAAGTTCACGCTCGACGACGGCACCGGCACGCCGCGCACTATCTTGAGCGGCATTCACGCCTTCTACGAGCCGGAGCAGCTTATCGGCAAGACCTGCATCGCGATAGTCAACCTGCCGCCGCGCCCGATGATGGGCATCGAATCCTGCGGCATGCTGATCAGCGCCGTCCACAAGGAAGGCGAGGAGGAAAAGCTGCACCTGCTCCAGGTCGATCCGCACATCCCGGCGGGAGCGAAGTTGTATTGAGTAAATAAGCGCGGCTCCGTGCTATACCGACACCAGATTTAAGGAGATGAGGACGTGACGGGATTTTTCGCCTACTATGCTGAATCCAACATAGTCTGCGCCATCATATTCGCAATAATGCTGATACATGACCGGTTGAGCACCGACAGACAGGAGAAACAGATAAAATACGACCGGGCGCTGATTGCGTTCATACTCTATTTCATCTTCGACTGTTTATGGGCGGGCGTCGAATCCGGCGTTATGCCGAGAACCACGTTCACGGTGCTTGCGACGCATTTCGCCAACTACGCTTTAATGACGGCGGTCACGTATTACTGGCTGCACTACGTTATGGCGGTAGAAAACCTGCCGAACAGGGATAAGCCGAGAAACAGGATTGCCATTCTCTTCCCGTTCATTATTTCCACCGCCGCACTGGTGGCAACTTATATCTTCTCGCCTCAAACGCTTATCAACGACGAGCTTGAGGTACAGCCGGCGTTCGGCGTCTTCCTGATAGTTGTGCCGACAATCTATATCGCCGCGGTCATCATTCACACCGTCAGAAAGCTCAAAGACGCGGATAACCCGCTCGATAAGAGAAGACTTATCTCCGTCGGATTCTTCCCGCTCGTCGTTATAGTCGGCGGAGCGATCGAGCTCGTGCTGCTGCCTGATATGCCGATCTTCTGCTTCTGCTGCACGGTCATGATGCTGGTCTTCTACATCCTTTCGATGGAAAGGCAGATCTCCACCGATCCGCTCACGCAGCTGAACAACCGCGGTCAACTGATGCGCTACGTTTCGCAAAAGTCGAAGCTGCTTATAGAAGGACGCCGCACCTTCGTTATGATGCTCGATATCAACGACTTCAAAAGAATCAACGATACTTACGGCCACACGGAAGGCGATCGCGCGCTCGTGATAGTCGCCGAAGCGCTGCAAAACGTCGCCCAGACACTCAACTTTCCCGCGTTTCTCGGACGTTACGGCGGAGATGAGTTCATATTCATTCTGCATCCGGTATCCGAAAACGACATAAAAGGTCTGGACGCTGAAATACGCAAGCAAATCAAAGCCGGATGCGCCAACAATAATATTTCCTACGTGCTCGGCGTCGGCATCGGCTGCGACGAACTGCGCGCCGGTAACGATACCTTCCAGCAGTGTCAGCAGCGCGCCGACCACAAGCTCTATCTCGATAAGGAGTATCTCAAACTCGAGAGCGGTTCGGAAACAACGCGCTGATTCCGCTGCGCGTTCAAGTGCATAAAGCCGTATTGATTCGGAAAGTCACGCGCGATTGATTTTTTTCGCAAATTGCCGCCGTCACAGCAGGACGTGACGGCGGCGTTTTTCTTTGCGGTAAAAAAGATATTTGATTTTCCGCGGCGCGTAGTGTATAATTAAATAGAAGATTTTTAACGAGCTCGTAAGATTTATGTTTCTGCGGAGTCATTTATACAGACATATATCGGCGGACTTGATGCTCCTCCGAGAAAACACGGGTGGAATATGATATTCAGGAACGGAATAAAATCGAATACCCGCGCTCGCGGACGGACGGCGCTGTTTTTCTGTCTGATAGCGGCGCTCACGTTCTCGCTCACGCTTTCACTCGGCGTGCTCTCTTACAGCGAGCGTACGATTGAGAAGTGCGACGAGACCTACCGTTCGATAGGGCTGATCGAATACACACGCGGAGATTATCCCGACGAAAACGCCGCGGACAGCGCGGCGCGCGCTGCTTACGACAGCGTCGGCGAGCTCTTCGCGGAGCTTCCCGAGGGCGTTGAAGAATGGCAGCCCGAGCTTAACGATATCGTCTTCGCTGACGGATACACAAACAGGAGCTCCTCCTCCAAATACGCCGACTACGGAGTCGTCGTGTTGAGCGGGATAGGCGATCCCGTCTATCGCAAGGTCTACGATTTCCTGCCTATAGATGAAGCTGTCCGCACGTTTTTCGGCTACGACGGCGGTTTCACCGTCACGGACGATTACCTCAATAACAACAACGGAACCGGCTTCTCGATGGGCGTCTATTATATCCTTACCGATGACGGAAACTTTTACTCTCTTGCGGGCTATGACGTCAATTTCGACGCGGAAGGAAACGTCGTTGGCGTCACCGTACCGCGTGAGGACAAGGACAGCGTTTTCTATTATTCCGCGCGAATCAGCGAGGTCATCTACGCATCCGATTTCAAACCGAACCGACTGGTTAACCTCATTCCGAGCGCCATTGACTTCACGCTCGAAAAGGGCAAGACTTATATCGCGCACGGAGCGTTCGTTAATAAAAACGATCCATTAGGACCGTTGAACGGTATATCCAACTTCGAGATAACGTCGATAAAGGGCTATGACGGCGCGCCCGTCGAGCTCTACGACGGCACCGTGCCGGAGGTGTTTGCCGAGACCGCCGGACTCTATGAAAAAATCAATAACTGTCTTATCCTGAACAGCTCCGCCGATATAAACGACGCCTATGAGTTCCACCAGGGATTCCTCTACGCGGAGGAGGGCGAGATACCATCTCCCGACGACGCCGGCGCCTGCATGATTACGCCCGACGTCGCGTACATTCTTGACGTCTCCGTCGGCGACGAGATAAATCTGACGCTGCTTTCGTCCGACCCGAACTTGCGCTACGACCTCAACGTGACGCAAAGCCGGGCGACGCTCCGCGTGGCAGGCATAACCAACGAATCGAGCGACTATTCCGGCAGGATATGGACGATCGGCGACGGCTTCGGCTCGGCGCTTTTCGGCTACCGGCTCGGCACGCTGCATTTTGACAACGCTTCCGCCGCCGACGCGGTCGAGCGGATAACTCCGCTGCTGCCGGAAGGAGTGCGTCTGACGCTGTTCGACCAGGGCTACGGCGACGCCGTTAAACCGCTTTATTCCGCAATCAACGCTTCGGTAAACACCGCGATCGTAAGCGCATTCGGCGCCGCCGCGGTTATGCTGATATTCGCTTTCCTCTTCGTCGGCAGGCAAAGCGGCAACGTCAAGATTATGGTTTCGCTCGGAACGCCGCGCGCGAAGATTGCCGCGTGGCTGCTTTCCGGAGCGATGATGATAACCATCTCCGCCGCCGCGCTCGGCGCGGTCGTCGGATATATACTCCTCCCCGCCGTCTATTCCGCGGTCGCGAACAGATCAGTTTCCGCTCCGCTTTACAGCGAAACGGCGCTCGGAGTCAGAAAGCAGATCGAGCTCAGCGCAGGACACTCTGTGATACCCACAGTCGTCGCATGGCTCGGAATGACGCTGCTGGCGCTGCTTTTCTGCCTTATATTCATGAGACGCGCGATCCGCGCCGGCACGTTCGAGCGCGGAAGCAGCCGCATGCGCATCCCGCGCGGTACGACTTCGACCGCAGGACGCGGCAGCGTACGCTTCGCCGCGCTTTCGATAAAGCGCGGAGGCACGCGCTCGCTTATCGTGCCCGCAGTCGCGGCCGTGCTCACCGCGGCGGTAATCATTATGGCGGGAGTGTTCCAGGGCTGGCAGAACGAGCTCGACGGCGCATATGAAAGCATGACCATTTCCGGTAACGCCGTCAGCACTAACGGACGCTATTACTCCGGGCTGGTCATCGAACCCGCCAACATACGCAGTCTGCTCGAGCTTGATGACATCGAGAACGTTTACGTTTCAAAATCCTACCGCTACTGGCTGCCCGACGAAATGCCGGCGTTCGGCACGTCCGGGTTCGCCCTGGAGAATCGCGACGACTGGATCGCCACGCAGCCGGAGATAACTGCGACTAACGCGCTTGCCGGCGCGAAAGAGTTTTATTACGCCGAGCCGTCGGTCGAATGGCTCGACGGCTGGGACGAAAGCTTCCTCGCTTCCGATGAATACGAGCCGTTCCTCACCTATTTATTTGCGCGGAATCGTGTCTCGTTTTCCGAAACGGGCGAGCCGGTTCTCCCCAAGGACGAAAAACCGGTGCCTGCGGTTATCGGAGATGAGTTCGCGGAAGCGCACGGACTCCGCCTCGGAGACTCTTTCATCGCTCAGTTCCGCGAAAACTCGATTACCTTCAACGCCGAACCGTACATTTCGATAAACGTCGTCGGCATATACAAACAGACCGGCGGCAGAGCGCAGATATACGTTCCGCTCGGCTGGACGGTGCCTCCGGACGCTATCTTCGGCGAATATAATCCCGAGGAGCACGCGCCGCAGGTAAGCTTTTTCATGGGCTATTATTTCGAAGGGATAAGCAATCAGCTTGAATACTACTTCTATTCGCAGATAACCTTCTCGACCTGCAGGTTCACGTTCTCCTCCGCCAGCTCTCTCGACGGAGTGCGCGAAACGCTGCGCAACGCCGGCTTCAGCCGTGTCGGCAAGCTCGGACCTATACGCATGACGATAGTGCTCAACGACGCCTCGTTCATCAAGTTGACGGAAACGCTCGGGCGCTATATCACAACCGGCAAGGTCATGATGGCGGTCATCGCCGCGCTTATATCCGCGTGCGGCTTCATCATATCGTGGCTGCTGATAAACGGCAGGAAGCAGGAGTTCGCGCTGATGCGCGGTTTCGGCGTCCCGAAGGGACGGATATTCGCTTCGTTCTTTATCGAGCAGGCGTTGCTGTGCGGCGCGGGCACGCTCGTCGGCTGCGTTTCGCTGTTTTTCTTCGGCGCGGGCGGCTGGCTGCAGCCCGCTGCTGCGGCGGCTTTCGCCGTCTTCTATCTCGCCGGCTGCGCCGTTTCCGTGAAACTTATCGGCAAATCGAAGCTTATGGAGCTTCTTTCGGCAAAGGAATGATAATATGAGTATTCTTGAACTGCGCGACGTCAGATACGTCTACAAAAACAAATACCGTTCCGTCGAGGCGATCAACGGGATAAACTACGGCTTTGAAGCGGGAAAGGTCTACGCGCTCATGGGGCGCTCCGGCAGCGGAAAGACGACGCTGCTTTCGCTTATGGCCGGGCTCGACCTTCCGACTTCGGGACAGGTCGTCCGCGAGGGCGTCCCGACCTCCGAAACCGACCTCGAAAAGTACCGCCGCGAGAACGTCTCGGTCATCTATCAGGATTTCCGTCTCTTTCCTCTGCTGACCGCCGCCGAAAACGTCATGTATCCGATGGAGCTGCGCGGAGTGAAGCCGGCGGAAGCGAAACGCAGAGCGGCAGAACTCATCGAAAGCGTCGGACTTCCGGACAGCGTGCTCGACCGCTTCCCCCCTATGCTTTCCGGCGGAGAGCAGCAGAGGGTCGCCATCGCCCGCGCGCTCGGAATGGAAACGAAGATACTCCTTGCCGACGAGCCGACCGGAAATCTCGACGAGGACAACAGCGCGAACGTATTCGAGATACTCCGCCGCCTCGCTCATGATGACGGCTACTGCGTCATCATCGTCACTCACGATGAAGCAATCGGTCAGAAGGCGGACGTTACCGTCCGGATTCGCGACGGCGTTATTGCGGAATAGTACCGATTGCCGCCGAAAACCAGCTTTTTCCGCCCGAAAACGGCCAAAAAACTCAACGTTTACGTTCCGTGCGCCGTAAGTTTAACAGTAAACGGTTACAAACCGCGTAATAACGCTGATTGTCAACCAAACTCGCCCGCATCAGCCCAAACCGGAAATATCAGTATATAAGCGATATTCATATGAATATCATTCATAATACTCTTTCTCTGCCGTTTATTTATCAACTAAACAGTGATTCCCCACGCACCCTGCTTTTCCGGTTTTATCATCGGATCTAACCGCTTATAAACAGTTATCATCTATATTATTTTCAGTATTCTATCGGCAAAGCAGCCGGGAGGTTTCTTATGAAGTATGACGTTATAATCATCGGCGCCGGACCGGGCGGAATATTCTCCGCCTACGAACTCGCCAAAAACGATCCCAAAATGAAAATCGCCGTTTTTGAGGCGGGCAATACCCTTTCTAAGAGAAAATGCCCCATCGACAACGACGAAGTCAAGGGGTGCATCAACTGCAAAAACTGCTCTATAATGAGCGGCTTCGGCGGCGCCGGCGCTTTTTCCGACGGGAAGTATAATATCACTAACGATTTCGGCGGCACTCTGCACGAGTATATCGGCAAGCAAAAGGCGCTCGACCTGATGCACTACGTCGACGAAATCAACCTCTCCTTCGGCGGCGAAGGCACCAAGCTTTACTCCACCGCTGATTCAAACTTCAAGAAAATATGCGAGCAGAATCACCTCAAATTGCTCGACGCTTCCGTTCGCCACCTCGGCACCGACGTCAACCGCATCGTGCTCGAAAACCTCTATAACTACCTCGCCGAGCGCGTCGATTTCTTCTTTTTGACGCCCGTTACGCACATCGAAAAAGACAAAAACGGCTTTAGGGTGCTGACTGAAAACGACTCTTACGAATGCGAAAAATGCATCGTCTCCGTCGGGCGCAGCGGCAGCAAATGGATGGAACAGATATGCGGCGAGCTCGATATCCCGACGAAGTCCAACCGCGTTGATATCGGCGTGCGCGTCGAGCTTCCCGCTTCGCTCTTCTCCCATATAACAGATGAGCTTTATGAAAGCAAAATCGTCTACCGCACCGAAAAATTCGAGGACAACGTCCGCACCTTCTGCATGAATCCGCACGGCTGCGTCGTCACCGAAAACACAAACGGCATCGTCACGGTCAACGGCCACAGCTACAACGATCCCGCGCTGCAGACGGAGAACACCAACTTCGCGCTGCTCGTTTCCAAGCACTTCACCGACCCCTTCAAGGACAGCAACGGCTACGGCGAATCCATCGCGCGGCTCTCGAACATGCTCGGCGGCGGCGTCATGGTGCAGCGTTTCGGCGACCTTATGCGCGGCAGACGCAGCACCGAAAAACGCATTGAGGAGGGCTTCGTTACGCCTACGCTCCAGGCGGAGCCGGGCGACCTGAGTCTCGTGCTGCCCAAGCGCATACTCGACGGCGTTATCGAAATGATCTACGCGCTCGACAAGATCGCCCCCGGCACCGCGAACGACGACACCCTGCTTTACGGCGTTGAGGTCAAGTTTTACAACATGGAGGTCGAGCTCGACGACGACCTCGAAACGAAGCATAAAGGCCTCTATATCATCGGCGACGGCAGCGGCGTGACGCATTCCCTCTCCCACGCCTCCGCCAGCGGCGTCTACGTCGCGCGGAAGATACTGAAATAACGCGGTATCGGCCCAAAAGGAGAAGATTATGATCTGCCCGAAATGTCAAAGCAGCAACGTCAATACGCAGATAATAAACGAAGTAACGCTGAAGACCGCCCATCACAGCATCATATGGTGGCTGCTGATCGGCTGGTGGTGGGTCCCTGTCAAGTGGATATTCTTCACCGTTCCCGCGCTGATCTTCAAGCTGTTCGGGCATAAAAAGCAGCGCGCGGTCAACAGGCAAAAGACAATGTGCGTCTGTCAGCAGTGCGGCTATTCCTGGCGGATCAGATGACCGCTTAATCTGTTTTAACCTTGAAAGCCGTATTAAAAAAGCCCTCGTACGTGAGGGCTTTTTTCGCGTTATTCTTGCGTTTTTGCGCTTGAAGTGGTAAACTATCATCGTAACCCAAACAAACGGAGGATCTCATTATGAGCGAATGCAATCACGACTGCTCTTCCTGCGCGAGCAACTGCGCCGAAAGGCAGCCGGAAGACTTCAGAGCAAAACTCAACGACCTTTCCGAAGTGAAAAAGGTCATAGGCGTCGTCAGCGGCAAGGGCGGGGTCGGCAAATCGCTGGTCACTTCCCTGCTCGCGGTGCTTATGCAGCGGCGCGACTATAATGTCGGCATACTCGACGCCGACGTCACCGGCCCCTCTATTCCGAAAACCTTCGGCATAAACGCCAAGGCGGAGGGCGACGAAAACGGCATCTACCCCGTCGCTTCCGCTACGGGCGTCAAGGTCATGTCCGTCAACCTGCTGCTGCAGGACGAAAGCGACCCCGTCGTCTGGCGCGGTCCCGTAATCGCCGGAGCGGTAAAGCAGTTCTGGACCGACGTCGTATGGGGCGACGTGGACTTCATGTTCGTCGATATGCCGCCCGGAACCGGCGACGTTCCGCTGACCGTCTTCCAGTCGCTCCCCGTCGACGGCATAATCGTCGTGACTTCGCCGCAGGAGCTGGTAGGAATGATCGTCGGCAAGGCGGTCAAGATGGCGGAGCTGCTGAAAATCCCCGTGCTCGGCATAGTTGAAAATATGTCCTATTTCGAGTGCCCGGACTGCCACGGCAGGCACAACATTTTCGGCGAAAGCCGCATTGACGAGACCGCCGCGCAGCTCGGAGTCGACTGCGTCGCGCGCATCCCCTTCGACGCGAAGCTCGCCGCCGCCTGCGACAAGGGCGCGATAGAGCTCTTCGAGGGCGCGTGGCTCGACGGCATCGCCGACAAGATAGAAATGATCTGATGCTTCTGAGAAAGAGGATCATTTGAAAGCAGGTGGGCTTATGAAAGCATTTCTGAAAATACTATCTCTTATTCTGATGAACTATTTATTAGTTGCGATAGGCGCGGCATTACACTTCCTCGGTGCAGGCGTCTGGATACTTCTGCTTGTCGGTCTGCTTGCCCTTGCTTATATCAATTTTCGTTTTTCGGAAAAACTGTCGGTGCTTATCTTTTTGTTTTTAAATCTATTGTTGTCGAACACTATTGCGATTCAGCTCTCCTATTTATTATACAATAAAACAAATGGCATAATAGAAGATCCGGAAGGAGATTTGCTCGCATTAATAGCTCTGTCTGTCGGCGTCATTATAACGCTTACACTTTTTGGTATGGCGTGTTATATAAAGAGCAAAAAGTTGAAATAACCGGAAAACAAGGTCGTTATATAAACGTAAGAGGTTACTATGAGCAAAAAAGTTGAAGAAAGCGCCGCTGCGACGCGGCTGCTGAAATACGTTAAATACCACACGACGAGCGACGAGGAGAGCAACTCGACGCCTTCTTCGGCGCGGCAGTTCGACCTCGCGCGCGAGCTCGTGAGCGAGCTTGAAGCGCTCGGCGTTTCAAACGTGCGGCTGACCGAGTTCTGCTGCGTTTACGGCGAGATACCCGCTTCCGCGGGCTGTGAAAACGCGCCCGCGCTCGGCTTCATCGCGCATATGGACACCTCGCCCGACGCCTCCGGCGAAAA